>QWPV01000025.1 GCA_003671055.1 Planctomycetota bacterium | reverse complement strand
ACGCGCGCGAATGATTCGTGCAGGCGTTTGAGGCTGGTGCCCTTGCCCGGAACTATGCGCGGAGCGAAAACTTGCGCTTCGTAAAGACGGAGGAGTTCTGCGGCTTCTCGCCACGCAGTTTCTGGGAGCGCGCGTGATCGCCATGCGTCGAGTTGCTTTCGGAATGGCGAAACTTCTTGCTCGCGGAGGAAATCCTGTGTTGCGTTCCCATCGCGCAATCGTTCGACACGCTGCGCGAGTACCGCGACATCGAATGCGATCTGCGCAAACAGTGTGGGCGGCGCGACTGCGAGGGCTTGACCGATGTGAAGTCCGTCAAATCGAGCGCGGATTGCGAGCTTTGAGTGCAGCATCGCAGTCGGATGATCGTCGCCAATCCACGCACTCGTCGCAGCGCAGTCACGGATGAATGCAGCAATCTGCGACGCGCATGCAATCGTTGCATCATGGAGTTTCTTCGAGAATGTCAGTGCGAGCGTCTCGAAACTCTGCGCGTCGCGCGGAAGCGTGGCACTCGTGCACGATGCTGCGATCCACTGCATCGCGACGCGCATGGACGCAGCTTCCGCGTAGGGCTCACGGGTTTTGAGACTCACCCAATGTCGTTCGGATCGCTCGGCGTCTGGCGCGTACTGCACGTGATGCAGGAGTGCTTCTCGGCATTCATGCACGAGAAGTCGCGCAAGCGCGCGGGCGTGAGACTCGTCCGCATGTTCGGCTGTGGGATAAACACGCAGTGCGAGAACTCGCGCATTTGCTCGCACTTCGTCGGAGAGCGCGAAGTATCCGCGCACCTCCATGCCACTCGCGCGATACTTCACATCGCGTGGAAGAGGCATTGCAGTGAGTCCATCGCAGACATCTTGTTCGAGCGCGCGCTTTGGATCGACGACTTCTACTTCGCGAGCCCGCGGAAGTCGGCTCACCCGCTGTCGCAACTCCGCGAGATCTCGCCCGCTCGCGAGGATCGATGCATCCGCCGCACGAATCTCGAAGCGCATCATCAGGTGCGCAGGAATTTTTGATGGATCGAAGTCTTCCACGCGAATGGCTGACTGGGCAAGCCTCGAAAGATGTGCGCCGAGCACAGTGCGAAGATTCCCTTTGCCAAATTCAATAGCTTCCACTGCGCCCGCTGCAACTTCAGCGAGTGGAAAAAGACGCACGCGAAGTCCTTTCGGCAACGCATGAATGAGCGCATCGACCTTTTCAAGCAGCATGCCTTCCACAAGCCAGTCGAAGGGTTGCTGCGGGAGGTGCGCGAGTGCTTCGACTGGAATCGCTGCAGTCACGCCGTCCGCTTCTTCGAGCGGTTGATGCGCGTAGGTCAGCGGTAGCGTGAAGCCAGCAACTTCCATCAAGGGCGGGAACATCTTGGGGTCAGGTCGAGTAACAGATTCTCGAAGCAGATCTTCTTCCCGCATCTGAAGCAACGAGGGGTTGTTCCGCTCGCTGTCTCGTCGCCACTGCTCGAAAGCAGGCGTGGAGTGCACATGCGCAGGAACGCGCGCGTCGTAGAACCGATACGCACCTTCGTCTTCGACAAGTAAACCGTGACTTCGTTCGCGAATCTCCTCGTCGACGAGCGCTTTGCGAAGTGCCTCGTTTTTCTCGAGGAATGCGCCCTTGGTGCGGATCTCCCCTGCGACGAGTGCTTCGTGAATGAAGATGTCACGCGCGCCTGCTGGATCAATCGGTCCCCAAGCGATGCGTCGCTTTGCGCACAGAACCAGCCCACCCAATCGCACGCGCTCCCACGCAGCGACTTGACCGCTCTCACGCAGCCAGTGCGGTTCGAATGTGTTGCGGGTGCAGAGATGCGGCACTGCGCGTTCAATCCACTCAGGCGCGATCTTCGCGACGATGCGGCCGTAGACGCGCGACGTTTCGACGATTTCAGCAGCAACGATCCATTGCGGAGTCTTCCGTGCGACAGCGCTCGATGGATGAATGAAAAACGCTTGCCCACTCGATGTGTGGTAGTTGCCTTTGTCTGAGCGCGCCGCAATCTGCAGCGCGAATCCAGTCAGAAGCGCTCGATGCACACGCGCCGCGTCCGTCTCTTTCGCTGGTTCACCTACGGAAATCTTCAATCGCTCGCTGAGAATCTCTCGGAGTTGTCCGAGCGTGTCTTGCCACTCACGCATGCGAATGAAAGACAATCGATGCCTCTCGCACCATCGTCGTGTCGCGCTGCTTCCAAGTTCTTTCGTCTCGGCGCGATAGATATTCCACAATTTCAGGAACGCGATGAAGTCGCTGGAGTCATCGCGGAATCGCAAATGCGCGAGATCCGCCGCTTCACGATCATCCGCGCTTCGAATGCGAGGATCCTGCACCGCAAGCGCCGCTGTCAAGATCGCGACTTCGGCTTGCACGTTTTCGGCTGCGCCTGCAAGCAGCACGCGCGCGAGTCGAGGATCAAGCGGAATTTCCGCCATCTGCCGTCCGAGTGGCGTGATCACCGTGCGTGCGGTGGCGGGATCGGTACTGAGCGCACTCAGTTCCACGAGTGTTTGCCGCGCTTCGAGCACTAATTTCTGCGACGGCGGATCGACGAACGGAAAATCTTCACAGCGCCCTAGACCGAGCGCTTCCATCTGCAGCACGACACTCGCGAGATTCGTCCGCTGAATCTCGGGCGGCGTGAACACCGCGCGTGCGTCGAATTCCTCTGCACTCGTCAATCGAATCGCGATGCCGGCTTCAAGTCGACCCGCGCGGCCCGCGCGTTGACGCGCGCTCGACTGCGAGACCCGCTCAACGGGAAGTCGCTGCACGCGAGACTTCGGTGAGTACCGACTGAGTCGTGCAAAACCTGGATCAATCACAGCATGAATGCGTGGAACCGTGAGCGACGTCTCCGCGACATTGGTCGAGAGAATGATGCGGCGCGCAGCCTGCGGATTGAAGATGCGTTCCTGCTCCTCGATTGGTTGCCGCGCAAAGAGCATGTGAATCTCACTGCCGTCGCGCAGCCGTCGGCTGAGATAGTCCGCGCATTCACGAATCGGTCGCTCACCTGAAAGGAACACCAGAATGTCCGCGCGCGTTTTCGATTCCTCCGCGCGCGACGCATCAATCTCCTCGACTGCACGCGCGATTGCTTCAAGCACACGAGGATCTTCTTCATCAAGTTCCGGTTCGTCGTTCTCATTTTCGCGCAGACTCCGGTAGCGCATGTCAATCGGAAACAATCGCCCTGGAACATCGATTACCGTCGCGCCAAAGTTTGCAAAGTGCTGCTGCAATCGCTGTGTATCAATCGTCGCGCTCGTGAGAATGACTTTGAAATCAGGCCGTCGGACCAGAATGCGCGAGAGCGCACCGAGCAGAAAGTCGATGTTCAAACTACGCTCATGCGCCTCATCTACAATGACGGCGGAGTAGTTGCGCAGCAGTGAATCTTGGCGCATCTCCGCGAGCAAGATGCCGTCGGTCATCACAGAGAGCAAAGTGTCGCGGCCTGTCTCGTCGCCGAATCGAACCTTGCATCCGACGATCGCACCGCGCTCTCTGCCGAGCGACGCGCCGAGTTCCTGCGCGACGCGACGGGCAACACTTCGCGCAGCGAGTCGACGCGGCTGCGTGTGCGCGATTCTCGCAGCATCGCCGTAACCAAGTTCAAGCAGCAACTTGGGAAGTTGCGTCGACTTGCCCGAGCCAGTCTCTCCCGCAACGATCACAACAGATGCCGCCGCAAGCGCCGCGCGAATCTGATCGAGCGCAGCCGTCACGGGAAGTTGCGGCGCGTAGTCTGGCGAGGGGCGCAACCCACGCCGCCGCTCGACTTCATTGCTCGAACGGACAAGCAGGTGTTCAAGATGCGCAAAATCGCGGCGTAAAATTCCAGAAATCGCAGTGTCAGCCTCGGCACGACCTTCCTCAATCTCAAGCCGCCGCGTGAGCGATCGAAGGCTTCCACCAAGGCGTGCGCGATCGGTGAGCAATGACCTCTCAACGAGCGCGCGAAGTTGGTCAAGCGATCCATGCATGGAACTTGCCGATGGTAGAGCCAACCGCGCCCTCGCTCGCGTACACTATTGCTCTTGGGCGCTTAGCTCAGCGGTAGAGCGTCGCCCTTACATGGCGGTGGTCACAGGTTCGAATCCCGTAGCGCCCATTCACTCCGCCAGTTTTCAGCGACCCTTTCGCTTGGCAGCCTTTTTGAGGTTGTTGCGCATGATGCGGAGCTTTGAGCCACCGCGTTTGGCTTCCGGCATTGTGCCAGCCTCACGGCCGATGTAGCGCACCGCGGCTCGCGCGAGCAAGCCTGATCTTGTTTCGCCGCTCGATTTTGCGTGTCGGTCGATTGCGTCCAAAACACGCTGCGGCATGGTGATGCCAACCCGCGCGATCCGCACTCGGAGGTTGGATTCGTCGACGTGCACGAACGCCCAAGTTCCATCCGCGTAGTCGGCGTCGGCGCGCAAGACTTCAATCGTTGAGGCTAATGGAATCACGCCCCCTTCCTCAATCATTCCTTCGAGGTGGAGTTCTATCGCTTCACGGATCATCGCCAATGCTTCGTCAACAGTTGAACCAGCTGACACGCAGCCGGGGAGGTCTGGGACGCACACGCCATAGTCGCTCTTGCGGTCTTTGTGAATCACAACGGGGTAGTTCATGGTTTACTCCATCTCGCTTGCTTGGCGATGCTTCGAACGGCTCCAATCGGAAGGTCACGTTTCGGGTGCGGCACGGTCACTAAACCAGCTTTCGTCGGATGGCAAAACTGATGGTGGCTCCCTTGCGTGCGGATGAGCACCCATCCATCGGCGAGCAGTCTGCGGATGACCTCCCGACTGTGCATACCTCAATATTACATACGGTATGCATGTTGTCAAGGTCGGCGCGAGCCAATTCTTCAGCGCCTGCTCAATTTCATGGCGTGCCATTTGCGCGGGATAATCCTCTTGGCGCCCATTCTGCGATCACGAATCACTTTCAAGGCTTGAAGGATTGGGGGCTACACTGCGAGCTATGCCTCGTACCCCCGCTGGTCGGGAATCTTCGACTCCGCAGACCCACTCGCATGGGATCCGATTCCGTGCGGCGCTCGCGCTCATTGCTGCTGCGTCGCTGTTGTGTGGTTGTGAGATCATTGAGAAGGTTCCTTCGAAGCCGAAGAATGACCGCGCGAATGCGACGGGCGTCACGCTCGATGTTGATCCGATTATGCGAGGCACTGTGGGTGCTGAAGCGATCATGGTTGGCATCAATCCGACTGTCGTGCGCGGATATGGAATCGTCGTTGGGTTGAAGGGTACGGGCGGACGCTTGATGCCTGCGGAAGTGCGCGCGGCGTTGCTGCAGGAAATTGCGCGGCGCAGCGTTGCGGATGCGCTCAAAGCAGAACTCGGTATGACGCCGGATCAGTTTCTCAACAGTGACGAAACTGGTGTTGTTGTGGTTGAAGGTGTCATTCCGCCAGGTGCGCCGAAAGGCTCGAAATTCGATCTGCGCGTCAGTGCGCTGCCAGGTACCGATTCGACCAGTCTCGAAGGCGGCCGCCTTTACAGTTGTGATCTGCATCCGGGACCGTTGCTCGTCGGCAGTCGACAGGCGCTGATTATCGCGTCTGCGAGCGGCAACGTCTTCATCAATCCATTCGTCGAACCAGGCGCGACGGCGCGCGACAGCGTGAATCGACTCGTCGGTCGAATTCTTGATGGAGGCTTGGTCACGAAAGATATGCCGGTGAAGTTGCGGCTAGCGAATTCAAGCACGTCGCGTGCGCGAACCATTCAAAGCGCGGTAAATGCAGTGTTTCCGCGTGAAGCGCTCCAAGGTCGTGAGACCGCGCATGGCGAGAACGCAGATTCCATCGCAATCACAATTCCACCGAGCTATCGAAAGCGCACCGAAGAGTTCTTGCAACTTCTTCGACACGCATCGCTTGATGTGAGCGCACCTGAAGTGAATGCGCTGTCGGTGCGCCGCGCATTGGTTGCGAATCCAGGCTCCGCAGCGGATGCCTGCTGGCGATTCAAAGCCATTGGAAAACGCTCGCTGCCCGTGATTCAAGATCTTTACGACTATCCGGAAGAAGGACCGCGACTGGCTGCGCTTGAAGCGGGCGCGTATCTGGATGACCCCACCACCGCCGATGCACTCTTGTTGATGTCGCGCGAGGCGCAGATGTCGAGTCGGCTCAGTGCGATCGAACTGTTGCGCAAACTCGGTTCGAATCCAAAGGTTGATCTCGCGCTGCGGGAACTGCTCGACGACAAAGAGCCCGACGTGCGTCTTGCGGCGTACGAAACGCTTGTCGCGCGCAAGGATCCCGCCATCGGCCGCATGTCGATCGATGGAAAGTTTGAAGTTGATCTCGTTCCAAGTTCGCAGCCGATGTTGTACGTGTCGCAATCTGGAAGGCCGCGCATTGCAGTTTTCGGAACGGGGCTCGCTGTCCAGCGTCCGATCACGCTGCTTGCGTGGAGCGATCGGCTCATTGTTCGTGGCGATATCGATGAGGACAAACTCACGGTTGCCTATCGCCCTGCCCCCGGCGCAGCCCAAGAAGTGCAACAGATTGACCCAGAACTCTCGGAGTTCATCGCGTTTTTAGGTCATCGAACTTCAGTCGAGCGACCATTTCCCGGACTTGGATTGACCTACGGCGAGACGGTCGGCGCGCTCCATTTGCTCTGGCGACAGGGCTATCTCAAGAGCGATTTCAAGGCGGAGCAGGATCGCGTTTTAGCTGCAATTCTGCGGAATAAACGCGAGGACGAGCGCTACGACCGACCGGAATTCGACCCCGAGGAAGAAGCCGTCCCCATGGCTGCGGATGGAACGACTGCCGACGGAAGTCCGAGTGATCTCGCGGCGATTCCTTCTCCAGCAGAATCAGCAGAACCAGTTGCATCGCCGCTCGTACCGCGCGATACTGTCCCCCGCTGACTGAAGTCTCCGGCGCGGTGTCGGAAGCGAATGAAAGCAATGTGTTTTGGAATGAGTCTCGCGGAGCGATGACTCGCGGAAGTGCATGCGTGCGTTTCCGCATCCACGACAGGAGGTCGTGAACTCGATGCGTCTTGCTAAGTTGACTGTCAGTGGCTTCAAGAGCTTTGCTGACCAAACCGAGTTCCGTTTCGACGCGCCTATCACGGGCATCGTCGGACCCAATGGCTGCGGTAAATCTAATGTCGTCGATGCAATCAAGTGGGTGCTCGGAGAGCGCAGCGCGAAGAGCCTTCGTGGCGGCGCAATGCTTGATGTGATCTTCGCGGGAAGCGCGTCGCGCAAACCTGCGGGGATGGCGACTGTGACGCTGACGTTTGATAATCCAGTGCTCGAGAAAGTCCTGGTGCCCATTTCTGCTGCGGTGAACGCTTCGCAACTCGTTGAACCAGAGCTTGTTCACGAAGGCGACGACGAAGATCAAAGTGAGCGCGTGATTGATCGCGATCGCGCGCGCAACCGAGGCCTTCCGATTGATAGCGAAGTCGTTGAAGTCACGCGCCGGCTGACTGCAGATGGCAAGAGCGATTACATCATTAATGGCCGCAAGGCGCGTTTAAAGGACATTCGAGATCTCTTCCTCGATACAGGCATCGGCAACGACGGCTACTCGATCATCGAGCAAGGCAAGGTCGAAGCGATGCTTCTCGCAAGCCCCGCTGAGCGGCGCTCGATTCTTGAAGAGGCTGCTGGAGTCGCGCGGTTCCGCGTTCGAAAGATTGAAAGCTCGCGCAAGCTTGAGGCTGCGGAACGCAATCTCGTGCAACTTCGCGAGCAACTCGCATCCACCGAACGCCGACTTCGCATCGTGCGTGGTCAAGCAGAGAAGGCGAAGCGATTCTTAGAATTCGAAACACGCCGTAAGGAACTGCGTCGTGCACTTTCGTTGGAGCAGTATCACGAACTTCTCGAGCGACTCAAGGGTCTCACGAGCGAGCTTGCGAAAATCGAGGATGAGAAGCGCGTCCTCACGGTTGCGCTCATCGAATCGGAAAACGCGCGGCAAGATGCGGAAATCGCACGCTCAGAGATTCAGCAATCCATGCACGCGCTTGAGCAGCGTCGGCTTGAATTGGTGGCAACGAGCGGTCAAGCGCGTCAACGCAGCGATTTCGCACGGCGAACGCTGAGTGACTCACGCACAGCATTGCTCGAAGAACGCGCGCGACTTGCAACCACGACTGCGGAGGGCGCGCGGCTCACAGATGCCGTCACGCTCGCGGAGAAACAACTCGCCGAAGCAACCGACTCTGCGAAGATCGCAGATGCAGACGCGCATGCTGCGGGAGAGCGACGGCGTGCAGCAGAGCACGCGGCACTGCTTGCAGATCAAGCATTCACGCGCGCCAACGAGGCAGCGATGCGTCTCGATCGTGAACGCGGTCAATTTGCGACGCGGCTTGCGGGTATCGAAGCGCGTGAGCGTTCGTTGCACGAAGAATTCCTTCGTCTCGAAGCACGACTTGAACCCTTCGCGCAAGAACTTGATGCTTCGCGTGCGCAGCGGTTGCAGTTCGTGGTGCGCGGCACTGTGGCGCAAGATGAAATCACGCTGGTTGCGGGCGAACTTGAACACCGCACGACTGTCGCATCGACGCTCTCTGTTTCGCACGCAGGAAAGCTGCGCGAACTTGCGGAACTTCGCGATGAGCGCACGGGCGTGGAATCGCGTCGTCGTGTGCTCGATGAGATGCTGAAGGCGCACGAAGGCCTTGGCAGCGCAGTGCGCACCGCACTCGCAGATCGCACACGGTTCAGTGCAGTGATCGGCGTGCTCTCAGACATGGTGGAAGCGTCGCGCGGCGATGCGGAAGTCGTGGAAGCCGCGCTCGGCGACTATCTTGAATTGCTCGTTGTCGATGGACCTGCAGCACTTGCGCAGTGCGTGGAGACTGCGCGAAGTGTGAAGGGTCGACTCGCGTTCATTGCGCAGCGTGCCAACCGACAATCTGCGCTTCGTGCGATTGAACCAGTGGCTGGCGCAACTCCCCTCTTGCAATTCCTTCGCGTGCAACCTGCGGCGCGAAGTATTGTCGAGCGACTTTGCGCGCACACGTTTGTCGTGGACGATGCAGTGCGTGCGCTCGAACTCTCGACCGGCGCGCTCGCTGGTTGCCGAATCGTCACGCGCACTGGACTCGTCATCGATGAATATGGTCGTGGCATCGCGAATGCAACGGCTCGCTCGGAAGGCGCGGTCGGTGTGCTCGGTCGCCGTGCGGAACTGACCGAACTTGTGGCGCGCAGCGCAGAGCTTTCGAAGACGCTCTTCGCGCATGAAGAAGAGGCGTTGCGCCTTGAGATTGAGTCCAAGCAAGCGCAGGACGAAGCAAAGGCATTGACGCTTCGACTGCAAGAAGCGCGCCGCGCACTGCTCGAAACCCAACACGCAACCGAACGACTCGATGGCATGATTCGTCGTATCGAGCGCGATCGTGAATCCGCTTCGAACGACTGCAACTTGCTGCTTGATCGTCTTCGCGCAGGCGCGGAAGAGCGCACGCAGCTCTGCGAGCGACTCGAGAGTCTTGCAGCAGGCGTTGTGGAAGCCACCGGTCATGCGCGACAACTTCGCGCCGAGGGTGATGCAACCAAGATTGCCGCGAGTGAAGCAGCGGAGCATCTTTCGCAAGCGCGCGTGGCACAAACACAGGCCGCAGGAAACCTCGACGCTGCGCGACGCGAACGCCGTCACCTTGAAGCAACAAAGGCCGAGATGGAACGCCAGGACGCGTTGCTCAAGGAAGGCATTGCTCGTCGGTTGGGCGCGATCGAACGCGCCGAAGCACAGGCGGAAGAAGCAGCTGCAGAGATCGAACGCACCGACGGCGTGCTCGTCGAAGTTGCGCAAGCGTTTGCAGAGGTGACGATCTCGCTCGAGACTTCGACTTCGATGGTCGCGGAGTGTGCACGGGTTCTCGAAGGTGCGCGCACTGAAGCGTCGCGCGTCGAGCGGAACTCGCATGCGATTGAATTGTCGCGTCGCGAACTTGAAGTGCGTCGTGAGACGCTTGAGGAGTCCACGCTCCATGAAGCGTTGGTCGATCTGCGCGAGTTGTATAAGGAGTACGCAGTCGAACGCGTCGCTCCTGACTTCATCAGCATCGATCGCGAAGAAGCGACGAAGGAAGCCGATGTGCTCCGCGAAGAGATTCGACGACTTGGCAATGTCAACCTCGATGCGATTGAAGAGCTCACGCAACTCGAAGTCAAGAACGAAGAGCTCGCGACGCAACTCACTGACATCGATAGCGCGCGCGACCTGCTCCTTTCACTCATCGAAGAATTGGATCTCGCGAGCCGTGCGCGATTCCAGCAAACCTTTGAAATTGTCCGCGAGCAGTTCGCAGGGCAGAATGGCATGTTCCGTCGACTCTTCGGTGGCGGATCTGCGGACCTCTATCTCGTCCCACTCGAATCAGGCGAAACCGACTGGCTCGAGAGTGGCATTGAGATTCGCGCGAAGCCACCCGGCAAAGAGCCGCGTCTCATCAGCCAACTCAGCGGTGGCGAGAAGACGATGACCGCCGTTGCGTTGGTGATGGCGATCTTCCAATCCAAGCCGAGCCCCTTCTGCATCCTCGACGAAGTGGACGCCGCGCTCGATGAATCCAACGTGGAGCGCTTCTGCAAGGCGCTGGTGCCCTTCCTGGATAAGTGCCACTTCATCATCATCACCCACCACAAACGCACCATGCAGGCGTGCCATCAGTTGTACGGCATCACGATGCCGCAACGTGGCGTGAGTCGTCGCGTGAGCGTGAAATTTGACGAAGTGCATGCTGATGGACGCCTCTCGAAGGCCGCTGCCGAGCGCGCGGAGCTTGAGCCACAGGTTGAAGTCCCGAGCGAACTCGCGAACGCAAGCGCAGAAATCGAAGTGGGCCCGCTCACGGTCGAGATCGAGACGTTTGCAGTCGCGACCCAGCCACGAAAAGCTTCCGAAGCTCTCGCGAACGCCTGGGGCGACGCGTAGTTCGAACCGCATAAAAAAACCCCGGCCTCGCATGCCGGATGGGCGTGACGAGACCGGGTTGGATGTGGCAGACGTTGGTTGATTAACTCAGTTCGTCGAGCACTTCTCGAAGAACAGAATCTTGGGCTGATCACTTGGCGCGTTGCACTCGCTGCGATCGACCACCATCACATACCGCGTGTCATCGATGACATACTCTGCCTTGGTGGCGTCCCACTTACGGGTCACTGGGTCTTGCTTGACCTGACGCACCTTGAGATAGACAGTGAACACATCGCTGCGCGTGGTCACGAGATTGGAGATCGCTTTGTACGCAAGGGTTGCATCTTCAGCATCACCGAGTGGTTCATCCCAACGAACCGGAAGATTCAAGAGCGCAGGGAAACTCGCTTGCAGTGTGTCGGTGGGTGCGAAGCGTGCTTTCGGCGTTTGTCGATCAGCCGAGAAGCGATAGCCAGGGATTTGATCGATCGCAAGGTCGAGGAACTCGCCAGGATCGCGCGCTGTATTCGTCAAGTCATAGGGATCAAGCGCGAAGAACTGTGAACTATAACTCTGTCGAATACTAAGGTCATTCACTTCGATGGTTGGATCAATGAACCCCGTGCGCCGCATGAGCAGCAACTCTGCTGGAGTTGCGAAGCCCTTCTCCGAACGCATGCCAGGATAGAAACGAGGCGCGCCAGGGAAGAGCGCGGCAGGATTTCCCGCACCGACGAGTTCGGCTTGCGTCAATCCACGATCGAGGTAACTCGGCATGTCGCCTGGAAGCACCGTGCTTGGTCGAATCACATCAGTAATAAGGGCATTGCCTGCGCTGTCGGTCGCGGAGGTTCCATCGCGATACTTCACGATTGAATCCGGCACGCGAACATACACCCACGGCAGCAGCGCGTTGGTGAGGTCGTACTTCGGAAGCCGCGTCATCAACGGCATCGAACGCAGCACTTCAAGAGGTGCTGTGTTGATGTTGATCAGACCAGGCGTCTTAGTGCCAAAGAAATCACCCGCGAGTGCGAACCGACGGCGTTCGAGCCATGCATCATCAATCCCGTTGACGAGATTGTCACCGTTGCGATCGAGCGTGCCGCGACCGTAGCCGTCGCACACAAGTGCTTCGAGCCACGAGACTCCCATCGGTAGCGCTGGTTGACCAGGGATGAACGACAAACTGAGTTCCGGTGGATCGTGTCGGTAGTCCCAACGCGCACCCAGAACCTGCGTGCCGAAATCTTCAACGAGCAACGCTCCGGAGTTGTCGTACACGTTCTGCTCACCAGGAGCGCGCGCATGCAAGCGATTAACGAATGGGCCCTTTCCGGCTGGGAATTCGCTGCGTGGATCCGCATTGAGCATGATCTCAGAGAAAGTTGCGACGCACGTTGGCGCGTTGCCTGGATTCTCGTACACATGTCCCCACAAGAAGACATCAAGAACTTCGCCCACTTGTTCAAAGTCATCATCGCGCTGTGTCAACTGAAGTGGACCACGCAGCGAGAGATACTGATCCGCGCCCGGAGCGACATTGTTGTCGAGCCAACGCTTCCAGTCCGCATCGGATGCACCTTTGTTTCCGACGACGACGTCGTATGGGGTGCTGTTCCATGTGATGCGCGCATGCCCAATGCCGTACGAGCCTGGATCAATCACTGCGCCAAACGTTTCCGCATTGCGCAAGAACGGCAGCGGCCCCGAGCCATCTGTGTAGACCGCGTCGAACACCGTGCCTGGATTTGGATTGCTGCAATCCTCTTCCGCTGTCACAGTTTGCATCGAGAAGAAGGTTGGCTTCGCACGAATGTTGCGACCAAAGATGTCCATGAATGCAGTGCGTGGCCAGAGGCTGCGCTTGGGACCACTGCCGTAGCCTGCGTTGCTGTCAGGATCATCGGCAGCAAGGATCGTCATCGCATCGCCCACGAACTCTTCATCGCCGCCACTGATGATGCCGTCCCATGGACGACCCACCACGCCTGCCGCTGAAACGGTTCCGCTGCGAATCGGCACTGAGTGTGTCGAGAACACGTAGCGTGGATTGATCTCCCAACTATCAACATCGCGTGAGCAGATGGAAGTTGCATTCGCGGTTTGCGCGAGCGATTCCCATTGCCCTGCTGGATTGCGTACCCAACTTTGCGGATCCCACATCCATGGTCGCGCACAACGCGCATAGGTCATGAACAAGTCATTCTGCCCGATGCGAATGCCATCTACTTCCTTCTCGCCCATCCGGCACTTGTACTTCTTGGCTGGAGGCGTCAGCGATGGATCGGTGAAGAGTCGACGCACTTCCGCGCGGAAACTATCTTCATCGCCCGAGACATCATTCTCGAGTC
This sequence comes from Planctomycetota bacterium, assembly GCA_003671055.1. Classification (GTDB taxonomy): domain Bacteria; phylum Planctomycetota; class Phycisphaerae; order Phycisphaerales; family SM1A02; genus F1-140-MAGs142. The sequence goes on along the minus strand of QWPV01000025.1, from coordinate 21,100 downwards.
GATCGACCACCATGCGCACGATGCCACCTGCAGTCGCGACGCGTCGCACCAGCGTCACAGGCTCGGTGAAAAACGATTGATACGTTGCCGCGATCGGATCATTCTGCTTGCAGTGCCATGAGCCTGTTGCGTTGAACACCAGTGTGCGATCTTGCGCGTCGAACGGATCTGTTGCGCCTGTGCTGTGGCTGTCGTAGAGACCGATGTATTCCTTCACATTGAATGTGCCGTTCGCATCGCCATCGCCGTCAAGGTCAGTCGGTGCAGTTTCGATATCGAGGAAGTCAAGCATCTTTTGCGAGATCAACAGTTCGGTCTGCGCGCTCGATGGATTCGCTGGCGGCGTCGCGGCTTCAGTTGAGTCGGAGTAAATGTAATCAGGCACTGCGTAAATGATCGCAGTCGCTGGTCCATCGCTCGTTGCAGGTGGCAACACAGGAACGAATCCATACTGCCCTGTCGCAAAACTGTAGGAACGACCGTAGAACTGAATCTCGAAGTCAAAGAGAGGCAGTGGCGTGTCGTAAGGATTTGCGATCTGCACCGCGATGACTGCTGCAGGCTTTGATGTGTCATCAACGAAAGTCTCGCCGCCGCCATCAGCGACAGTCGTGGGCAACTTCAATTGCGGACTCGAGATCGCTTCGACTGGTCCGCACATCGCGAACTCCGTGTTCCAATCATTCTGATCGATCTTGCTCTTCGGATACACAACGCCGATGAACACTTCCATGATGAACGGCTGCTTCTCCATGCCGTTGTAGAAACGACCTTGTTTGATCGGATCAAACACAACGTGATCGAGACCAGGCTTGAACTGACTCTCAGGGTTGCCGCTTGCGGGCGTCGCAACTGTTGGAGGGTCGTACCAAACGGTCGCTGTTGTTGCGGGAGCCTTCGTTGGTTGATCACTTGCAGAGTGCAGATTCGCGGAGTAACTCGCGATCATGGAGAGCGTCTTGTTGTACTGCTTTTCGGGATCCACACCCGTATCGGCAGGATCCGCAGAATCGAGGTAGCTGTGCCAGTGATCTGCGACGTCATCTGCATCTTCATCGCCTGCGAAAGACAGTGAACGCTCAAGCAAACGCGCGAGGTCGTTGCGCCACTGCTGCTCGCGTGCTTCTCGCACTCCGGGAGACACTGCTGTTCCATCTTCAAGCGCGAACATCGGGCGACGAAGGTCGACCTTCAGTTTCTGTCGTGCGTACTCAGCGCGGTTCTCGTCGTTGAACGCGACGTACAACGGATCCGAAGTGTTCGTGATCGCTGCATTGCGTGGATGCAGGTAATTGCGCGTTGCGTTGTAGTACGGCGTTGGCCAGAGCCATGCTGGAAGTTGATCGTTGCGCGCGCCGTTGACGGTCGTGATGCGATGGCGCATGTCGACGAGCAACTCGCGCTGTGAAAGTGGTTCAAGTTCGCGATTCGCTTCTTCACGCTGCACGGTTGCGCGAAGCATTTGAAAACGATTCGCATTGCCTGCAAGCACGGTTGGGCTGAAGAGGCTAAACGCTTGCTCAAGTCGAGACTGTGTGTAAGGTTGATTCAAACCCGCAGCCATGCGAAGTTCAATTTCGTCAGCAGTCGAGAAGGGACGGAGACCAAGCGTCGATGCGAGTGAACCATTTGGATCGATGCCTGCGAGTTTGAACCATGCGAGTCGCTCGGAGGGAAGCTCGAATCGACCGACTTCACCTGGCAAGACCGCGAACACTTCAGGGTCGACGATGGGGTAACCAAGATTTGCTGCGAGTGTCAGCTGCGCAGCATTCATGTCCTTGATGCCGAGCGAACGGAGCACGCTGAAGTCAGGTGCGCCAGCGGCGACAGTCGCGAGATCGCCGTACAAATCTGCGGAGCCTGATTGCACGCCGTTTGGACCGCGACCAAAGTCTACTGATGCGTTGATCGATGTGCCGTTGCCGATCTTGAAGAGCTGCGCGCCCTGTCCACTCCACAGCGAAGGGAAGTAATCGGGGAAGTACGGAATCGCCTCGGGATCGATGTAATCGTTTGCGGTGTTGATAGGTGAATCAAGCACGCCGGAACGATTTTGGAGGTCGTTCTTACTCCACACCAATGCAAGATCCGCGGGCGTCTGACCCGTCGACCCACCACCAGGAACAGTGATGCCAGTCGCGTTCACTGCGGTCTCGAAGAAGCCGCCCTTGGTTGCGATGTTCACATTTAGCATCGAGGAGTTGTCGATGATCGACACGCCAACAATCGTGCGCACGCCGCGATCAACGGGGCTTGGCGCGAGGAACCAGAAACTGTCGGTGTAGCCATCGCCATCTGCATCGGTGAAGGTGCGACCAATCATCTGTCGCGCGGTGTTGGGCTGCCACTCATCGCTCGCAGGACCGAGTGCAGCGAGTTGGAAGAAATTCGGCAACGCGGAAGGCAACCGGTAGTTCAGTCCGTACCACGCCGCTGCGTTCGGAGGCGCGAACCACTGATCGCGACGCGTTGGGAAATTCGTCAGAAGATCTGCAGTTGACGAGAATCCAACGGGCGGAACATTCGAGAGCCATTGTTCATAGGGAACAGCAACGCCGAACGCCTTCGTGAGATCATTCTGATTGAGGTTGATGAGCGTCGTGCCTTCGATGTCCGCGATGTCACGCACTGCACGCCACGCATTGTTCGCGCTCGGAAGCCACGTCAAATGCGTCCAGTGTGAGAAGCCATCAGGAACGCCGTCAGCATTGAAGTCTGCGCGCTGTGGTTCGGTTGATCGAAGCCAGCGAGTGTCACCAGTGCCTGGATTGCCGTAGGGATTTGAATCACCAAGGGGTGCACCCGTCAGTGTCAGAAGTTGCCCATTTGGCGCGCCCACGCCGCGCGGCCATGCGCTGATAGGCGAGAGGAAATCATCAGGCCAGTTCGTCCACGGTTTCACTTCATATGCGGTGGTGTTGGTTGGGAAATCTGGAAATGCATCGCCGTCCTGATCACGATCGGTCTCGTAGCGGGTCGCGAATTGAGGAGTCGACAGACGCGGCCATGAAGCACTGCCCACGCGGGTCGGCGGAACTGTCGTATTATCGAGCTGACCAAACGCATCCGTGGGATCAATCGGTTTCGGAAACAGACTTGCGCTGATCTCCTTCGCAACATCACGCGAAAGACTGTCCGATCGACCATCGCGGCCACTTGCGGCTTGCTGCGCAGTCGCGATCTGGCGACCAGCCTTGGCGCGCGTGACGAATGCAGTTGCGATGATGACGAGCAGCACCAAGATCGACATCACAAACACGATGGTGTTCGCGCGTCGGATCATGGGCATGGGAGACTGACTTCGTGGCATGGATTGCTCCAATCGAACGGAAGGAGAAAGCAACGCACTCATGGTCGTGGCAACTCCACGATGAACTGAAATTCGCGGCCACCTTCGAGGCGACCGTTTGGATCATGCAACTTGATGGTGATGCGGACGGCTGAGGGCCACGGCGTGTAGGGTCCGTTGCCGCTCGAAATCCCTAGACTCACGCTTGGGTCGGTGCTGTTGTAGCCAAACGCTGCGGCGTACATGATCGCGGGCTGACACGCGGCCGGGAGTTGCCACACAGGCTTCTGTTGCAGTCTGCAATCTGAGCCATCGAGATTGAGAACGCCCTCGGCGCAACAGACAATTCGTCCGACAGGCGATGCGCCATCGGGAGGAATCGCGGAGTTTTCTAAGACGAGCGGCGCATCGATTGTGCCGTAGTACTCACCATTTTGATCGCCCACATAGTTCGCGTGGTTCGAGACGGGTCGCACATTGTTCGCGGTGATTCCATAAATTGGGCATGGTTGATCACAGAGTCCAAACCACGGAGTCTGGCTTCGACCTGCAACAGTCATTCCTAAACCGTACGGACCGCGACCAACACCATCGCTCCATGTCCACTCCACGCGGAATGAACTGCAATTCGCGCTCAAGATGGATGACGCGAGCATGCTGTCCGCGCGTCCCATACTCGGCGTTGCTTTCTCAGCACGCGGATAGCGCAAGAAGGGTTGCGACTTCGCGCCGCCATTAGTGAAGGGATCCGGGAACCCCACGCACTGCAACATGCGCGTGCGCTGGCTGTCCGTCCACGGGTTCGCGGTCGTTCCAGTAATGAATGGAAGCAAGCCGCTGCCGGTGATTTGTTTCTTGATATCACCGAGCGTCATGGTGCAAACATCCACGCGACCACTCAGCCATGTTGGGTCGTAACTTGAGCCGGTTGGATTCGGGTTGCCCGAAGTGAACCACGCATCAACCCACGGTCGTTGCTTCTCGGTGGAGAGCACGCTCGTTGCATTCTTGAAGTTCGCGGCGTACACCAAGTCAGCACTCGATGGAGCTGCGCCGTCCTTCGCAAGCAACAATGCATTGCGAAGCAGTGGCCAGTTCTCCTTCGGAATGCTCGGCTGTCCCTTCGAACCTTGGGTTGTTCCTGCAGACCAGAGATGCGCATCAATCGTCGCGTTGCCTGCGGATGCTGTGGATGCCCACGGCGTGAGTGCACTGCCGTCGCAGGTTCCGTTATTGAATCCATCCGTATCTTGATCGGGGCCAAGGTTAGGCGATGAAACGCCGTGACCGTAATACACACGCGCAACGCCGCTCTCCGCCAGCCATGTCGACGCGACTGCGTTGGTCGCACTTGATTCGCGAGAGCCCATGAATTGTTGCGTCGCCGTGGTCCGCTGCGTAAAGAACACGAGCTGATCGGCGCGCGTTCCTGCTGCCTCGACACATTGCACAACGAAGAATCCATCGCGCGATAGATGCGCGAAGTCCGCGCGAATCTGTGACTCAATCGCTGCAGCAGTCTGCAGCACATTCGATGTCGCTTCACCAGCGCCCGCAACTTTCGACGCGCTCGAGAAGATGCGCGATGTCGCGAAGAGCACGACGATGAGCACCGTGATCGCAACGAGAAGTTCAGTGAGCGTGAAGCCGCTCGTTCGTGTGGAGTTCGATCGCATCACAGTTCCTCCACAGTCAAGTACACAGGAATGAGTTGATTGCCATTTGCATCGCGACCAGGCAAGAACCAAATGCCACCGATGCAGCGCGACGGCCAGAAGCCTGCAGCTGGCGCAACAGCGTTTGGTTGCACGCCGTTGATTGGCGCATCGATCGAACGCGCGATTGGTCGCGTCAATTTCACGCGCCCCTCGTATTGCGTCTTGCGACCAACGAGCACCTTGTGAATGATCGCGTTGTTGTCGACCCACAATTGTCCTGGGCTCTGCCAATCATCAAAGGTCTTCGTGATATCAAGCGGCGCAAAGCCTGTGGTACCACCCTGCGTGTTGGGAATCTCGTCTGCAGGAACAAGCGGAGTCGCGAGTGAATCAGGCCACGTCTGTCCACCTGCAGCGGCTGGAGCTGCGTAGAACATTGGCAGTGGCGGCGTGAATGGGGTCAAGATCGTGTTCGGCGGAAACGCACTGTTGATCTCCGCAGGCGCGACGGAGTATTGCTTCGCTTCACCACCTGGTGCTTGCACGCGGTACACGAAGATGCAGGCTTGCACTTTGCCGCCGTAGCGACGGAACATGCACTCCCACACATACTGTGGTCGCTGCGCAATCGTTCCGTTCGGTCCCATCTCACTGCCCTGCGGCCAGTAGCGCTCGCGTGAAGTGATCATGACATCGGGTTCAATCAAGCGCTGGGCAAGCACATTCGTCCCCGCTGCAGCTGGTCCGTTCGCGAGCACTCGGCCGTAGAGCGGATACTTCGTCGTGTTGTAAGGAATCCCCCACAACACGCGGCTTGCGAGTGGCCAACCGAGGAAGAGTTCAGAAGCGCGTAAGTTGAACGTGGAGGTTGGAAGACCAATCTGCGCGCGTGTGAACTCGCTCGAGAAGATGTCGATTGCACCTTCGTCGAATGGGGTGCTCGGATTGTCGAACAAGAAACTCGGGCGCATCCAAGGCCAGTCGCCTTCGATCGTGCGAATTGCTGCCGCACCAATCGGCTGCACTTGCAGCGGTGTCTGCGTCGAATTGAATTCTTGGAAGCCGCCGAAGTCCGATTGCGTGAGTCGCGCGCGAAGCATGCCGAGCGCGTTCTTTGCAACGACGGGACCGAGGAGGTCGTCGGTTGACTGCCGCTGCATCACGATGCCCGCAGGAAAGAGCGAGGAGATCGAGATCACACCGATGCCGAGGATGAAGATGGCGAGGAGCATCTCAACGAGCGAAAAACCGCTCGATGCACGCCGTCGCGTTGTCGTTGTGTTGCGTCGTAGGCTCATCGTCCGCGCACCTCCGGTACGCCGCTGTATCGGTTGAACTGAATTCGATCAGAGAAGACGGAGATAAATCCACTCGGTCCCGTCAACTCGCTGAGAATGCCTGCGTAACTGCCCGAGCCATCCCACGCGACTGACTTGCGCTCGCGAGCAACACGATCGTCGTAGATTGCGAGGAACGGCACGAAGACCAAGTTGGTTTCGTCATCAACATGGTCTTGCAACCAGTAGTTTTCGTAGTTACCAGAGTTGCATGAACCAAGCGCCACATCCTGCGGATCCGCTGGCGGCGTGATCGCATCACCGTTGCGATTCCAATCGACGTAGCATTTGTGATCGCCCGCGGATGCATTCGGGGGCCTCGTAAGGAACGCACCATCCGCACCAAAGAACACTGCGAATTGGCGGCTAAAACGTGGTGTTTCCTGGCAACCGTTCATGATGAACGGCATCTCGCCCTGCGTCACCCATGCGTAATCGCTCGCGTTGCCCGAGCCAACACTGAAATCACCTTCATAGAGTGGTCCCGCGACCTTGATGCCTTCCGACAACTTCACTGACTGCACATCGGTGAGTGGCAAGAATCGCTCTGCAACATTCGGTCCCGCGCTTGAAGGCGAACCGAATTGCACGAGGTCGCCGGTCGATCGCACCACGATGACTTCCGTCTGTTGCGGCAGATGCGGCTTCGTTGCATCCCAACTTGCGCGGAACACAACGGCGGTTGGTTTGTTGTCGCGAATCGCTGCGGCTCGTGCGTTCGCGAGCACTGCAGTCACCGCATTGGTCGCGCTCGACACCCGCGCGCCAGCACTCATGCGGCGCGACGACACGAGCGTCACTACCGCGAGGATGCCGATGATTGCAATGACCACCATGAGTTCAACCAGCGTGAAGGCGCGCTGTGCGCTTCTCGCGTGCCGCGGTGTCAGGTGCTGGAAGTGATTCGTCATTCGCAGAACTCGTTTCTTACGCGTGTGATGAAAGATCACGGCGTGTAGCTGTAGATGTTGTCGTCATCGCGAATCGTGGAGATGGTTTGGCCCGGCAATGGCTCAAGAAGTTTGCCGTTTGGTCCCGCGCTGATGAAGAGGATCTTGCGATCTCGGCACACGACATCAAGACCAGCAGACACGCCGTTGTTCGGCTTCTCGCCTGCGGTACGGATGGTGCCATCCTGGTCAGGATTGCCCCAGAGCGTTTGATCCGCAGGAACCCATTCGCGACCTGGGAAGACGGCAACGATCGGATTCCCCCACGCATCGTTCACTTCGCGCAACTCGTAAAATGTTGGCGCACTGAGCCCAGGTTTCTGCATGCGACGGTAGAGATCCGATGGCAATTGCAGGAGAATTGCTTGCGCACCCGTCTGCTTCGAAATGAGATCGATGAGATGCGCAGTTCGTCGGAAGACCAAACTCGATGGATGTGGAATGTCGCCTGGCGCAGGAATCGCGGCGTACGGATTCGGCAACACTGGCCATGTGTACTGCGTTGGACCCACGATCACTGGTGGTGTCGCTGGCGCTTGCTGAATATCCCAGAACTCGCCTGCGCCGCTCACGCCAGCACCTGTTGGCGTCGCATACTGCGTAATGCGTCGATCGATCGCACGCTCGTATTCTTCGACGGCGGAATTCAGTGTGGCGAGCGCCGCTTCTGTCTTTCGAATTTCACCTGCGCGTGCAACCGAGCTCGACACAGCGAGCACGAGGCTTGCGACGATCACGATGATGCCGATGACAACGAGGATTTCAAGCAGCGTAAACGCGCGGCGAGTGCAATTTGTTGATGAGCGGAGAGAAGGAATCATCGTGCAGTCTCCACAAGGTTGTCTGCGTTGAAGAGGTCACTGTCTGCGCGCACGACGCCGTTGAAGCGCTTGTCAGGACCCGCGCTGAAGAGTGCAAAAGTTGCACCGATCAACGCTGATGAAGTTGAGGCGTCGTTGTTCGCGTCCGCGATTCCGATCGCAGTTTCAGTCTCACGGAATTGGGTTGGGCGAAGGGCAATGATGTCGCCGAGGTTGAGTTGGAGGTTTGGGCTTTTCAAGTCCGTGCCGAGATAGGGTCGTCGGTAGTAGTGAATCGCCTTGCCCCAGTAATCCACGATTACTTTGGGCAGCGCATCGAAGTTCGCGACGCCTTGATCTTGCATCACAAGATTCGGCGAGCCATCCGTGTTGAAGCCTGCGAGTCCTGCGAGTGAAGACTCGTCCTTGAGATCAATGTAGGGTCCGTACACGCGACCTTCGAGCAGCGCGGTGTTCCCCGATGCGAATGGATTGGTCGACATCCGCATCGGATTGCGATAGCGGAAATATCCACGCACTGATTGAGGAAGCGTCGTGAGCCATGGGTTGTCAATCGCGCCCCAGCAACCATCACTCGTTGGCGATCGGAAACCTAGCGTTGGAGTTTCGCGCGAGCCTGGCGTATTCGTCGCTGGAATCCCAACGCCGCCGTAGCCATCGCTGAGTCGATCACCGTAGCCGAGTAGAAACTCCGCGAGGGTTGTGACGGAGTAGTAGTTCTGATTGGCGCCGGTCACCGGTGGCACAAGCACATCTCTCCCCTGTCCATTCGCAAACGAATCACGCAATCCAAGAACGGGCGGTACGTAGCCGTGATCGCCTCGGAAGGTTTCAATTCCCTGCGAGAGACTGCTCATCAAGAAACTTGTGCTCGCCATCTGCGCACGCTTGGTGCCGACACCGACGACTGCACTCAACACACCGAGGAGCAGCACAACGATGCCGATGGTCACGAGCAGTTCCGTGAGCGTGAAAGCCGCCCTCGCACGGAATGCGAGTGATCGAGCTTGAGCTTGTCGGTCGACGTGGAGCACGAATGGCCTTCCTTTCGGACAGAGGCCCTTCGCTCGAGGGTTCGAGCGAAGGGCGTCATTTCATTTACTTCTTGGGACTCGACACCGACTCGATCATGGAAACAAGTGGGAGGAAGAGCGCAAGAACAATCATGAGCACGATGCCACCGAGCACGACAACCATGAAGGGCTCGAGCAAACTGAGCAAACTGGCAACCGCAACATCCACTTCTTCGTCGTAGTTGTCCGCGACTTTCATCAACATCAGATCGAGATCGCCGGTTTCTTCACCGACGTCGATCATGTTCACGACGATTGCATCCACAACCTTCGATTCGCGCAGCGGCGTCGCAAACGATTCACCTTCGCGAATCGAGTCATGCACTTTCGTGAGCGCCTTCTCGAAGACGTAGTTTCCAGAGGTGTCTCGAGTGATGAGCACCGCTTCGAGAATCGGAACACCTGCAGCGATGAGCGTGCCGAGCGTTCGAGTGAAGCGCGCGACTGCTGTCTTGCGCACGAGCGTCCCAATCACAGGGATACGAATGATGATGTGATCAGTCGCCGCGCGCCCGAACTCTGTCTTCCGAATGAGTTTGAAAAACAGGAAGATGAGCACTGGAGACAGTGCGATCCAGATTGCTCCAGGAATCGCTTGATCCTTCGTTGATGTACCTGCCACCCACTTACTTGCGTCAATGAGGAACACGGTGAGACCAGGCAACTCGACATCGAAGTCCTCGAAGATGTCTTGGAACTTCGGGATGACGAAGTACATGATGCCCGTCACGATTGCGACGGCAATCAAGATGACAACGATCGGATAGATGAGTGCGCCTGTGATGCGTCGCTTCAGTCGTTGGCCCTTCTCCATGAAGTCCGCGAGTCGCTGAAGAATCGTGTCAAGCACACCGCCGACTTCGCCTGCCGCAACCATCTTGCAATAGAGTCGATCGAAGCAGCGAGGGAACTTCTGCATCGCCTCGGAGAGACTTTCGCCGCTCTCGACTGACTCGCAGACGCCTTGTAATGTGGTCTTCAACGAGCTCGGCCGTTGCTGGCTCTCAAGGATCTGGAGTGAACGGAGCAGCGGAAGACCTGCGTCTTGCAGCGTTGAGAGTTGGCGCGTGAAGAGCGTGAGTTTCTTCGTTGAAACGCCGCCGAAGGAGAGATTGAGGTTGAACCCCTTCTTCTTTTTCGCGTCGCGCGTAACAGCTTTCTTGCCGTCTTCACCAAAGCCGCCCTTGACCTTCTGCTCTCGAACGGCGGTAGGAAAGAAGCCGAGCTCGCGAATCTTCTTCGCGGCTTCGTCTGCGGAGTTCGCCTCCACATTGCCCTTCTGGCTCTTCCCGGAGGCATTCATCGCTTCGTAGGTGTAGTTCGACATAGAAAGGAGTCTCGTGCGGGGTGCGGCAGGTGCGCCTAAAGAATCGTGAAGAATCGAGTGAAGTATTAGGTCAGTCGTGCGTTCGTTTAATCCTCGACGATCGTCTCGCGGACGACTTCATCGAGCGTGGTGAGTCCGTCGTAAATGCCCAGCAGTCCGCTCTCGCGAAGTGTTCGCATGCCGCGACGCTTCGCTTCGTTGCGAATCACCGTCGTCGATGCTTGCTTCATGATGAGCTCGCGCATGCCGTCGTCCATCTGCATGATTTCGAACAGCGCCATGCGCGCGCGGTATCCAGTCTTGAGGCAACTGTCGCATCCCTTGCCGCGGAAGAACGTGCGGCCTTCCACCATGTTGGGTCGCAACGCGAGTTCAAGCAATTGCTCTTCGCTCGGGACGAATGGAACTTTGCACTTCACGCAAATACGACGCACGAGGCGCTGCGCGATGATCGCTTCAATTGTTGCGGTGAGAAGGAAGCTCTCCACGCCGAGATCGACAAGACGAAGAATCGTGCTCGGCGCATCGTTGGTGTGGAGCGTCGTGAAAACCAAGTGGCCGGTGAGGGATGCTTGAATCGCAATCTGCGCTGTTTCAAGATCGCGGACTTCACCGACGAGAATGATGTCGGGATCTTGACGCAAGAACGAGCGCAACAGTCGCGCAAACGTCAACTCTTGATCGGTGTTCACCTGGCACTGAATCAATCCAGCGATGTCATACTCCACGGGATCTTCCGCGGTGAGGATCTTGACATCGGGTTGATTCAGATCGTTGAGCGCGGCGTAGAGCGTCGTCGTCTTGCCTGAACCCGTTGGACCCGTGACAACCACGATGCCGTTGGGACGCTGAATGATGCCGCGCACCTTCTCAAGCTCATCAGGGCGGAAGCCGACCTTGTCGAGCGACAACTGCACGTTCGAGCGATCGAGAATACGCATCACGACCGATTCGCCAAACATCGTGGGAAGCACAGCGACGCGAAGATCGATCGGCGTATCACCGATCGTCAATTCGATGCGACCGTCCTGCGGAAGTCGTCGCTCAGCGATGTCGAGCTTTGACATGACCTTCACGCGGCTGCACACAGCCATCGCAAGGTGCTTGGGCAACGGATGCATTTCGTAAAGCACGCCGTCGATTCGATAGCGAACTTTGAACTCATCTTCGAATGGTTCGAAGTGCACGTCAGATGCCTTGTCGCGAATCGCGATCATGAGCGTCTGGTTCACGAGGTCAACAATCTTGTTGTCGCCCGCAGCAGAAACAAGATTCGCAAGGTCGATGGATTCGCCGCGATTCGCGAGACCCTTCAAGCCTTCCGCGTTGGCTGCTTCGGCGAAGACTTTGCCGAGGTCAGTCTTCTTGCCTGCGTAGTGCTTCGCAATGAGTGCATCGATTTCAGCCGGGCGCGCGACCACCGCATTCACGCGACGGAATCCGAGCAGCATCTTGAGATCGTCAAGCGCGGAGAAATTCTCCGGGTTCTTCATCGCGACCGTGATGCTGCGCGCTTGCGCATCAAACTCGATCGGCATCACTTGGTAGGTGATCGCAGATTCTGGGCGAAGCGATTCGACAACGGCTGGGTCAATCGTCACTGCGGAGAGATCAACGAAGTCAATCCCCTTTTGCCCAGCGAGCGCCATCAGGAGGTCGTCTTCGGAAATCAACCCCAACTCGATCATGATTCGACCGAGCAGCTCCCCCTTCTTCGTCGACTGCTGCAGCGAGAGCGCTTCGTGCACTTGCTCACGCGTCACCTTTCCAAGCTTGATGAGTGCGCGGCCGATTCGGCGGCCCTTGAGTTCCTCGATGGGGAGATTCGGCATGGCGTAGGGTCTCTCACACAGTTAGGCAGTCAGGCAGGCAGAAACTTCACACATCGATTGATCACGAGACGTCAGCAGCGGACAACATTTCGAGAGATGCAACGAAGCGCTTGCATTCCATTGAAGTGTCCGTCCTATACGGCGATGGTGGAGGTAGAAGTCGCGAAGAAAACGGACAATATCATTGGACTCTTGGATTGGTGTGCAGGCAAGGGAATCTGTGGCAGCGGTTTTGTGCTGCAGAGTTGTTGTGCATTGAGTCGTGGAGATCACTCTCGTTTCCTCCAATGATTGGAGGTTTACGAGCGCCGGAAATCATCAAGTTGCGTCGTGCGCTTCGTCGAGTTCCGCTCGTCCAACCGTGCCACCGGAGCGATGGATTTTCTCGCTGAAGGCGCCTGCGTCCTTGCACTTATCGACCGCTTCTTCAGCTGAAATCCAGCCCTTGGAATAGAGTTCCCAAAGGTGGGTGTCGAGCAATTGCATGCCGAACTTCTTGCCGGTTTGAATGGCAGAGTCGATGCGGAAAGTCTTGTTCTCACGCACAAGGTTGGAGATGGCGGGCGTGACGACCATGAACTCGTAAGCAGCTACGCGCCCTGGCTTGTCGGTGCGCGCGCACAATTGCTGCGAGAGCACTGCGATCAGCGAGGTCGACAGCTGTACGCGAACCTGCGCTTGCTGTGTGGTTGGGAAGGCGTCGATGATGCGGTTGATGGTTCCCGACGCGCTTGCGGTGTGCAAGGTTGCAAAGACCAAGTGGCCCGTTTCAGCCGCACGAATTGCTGCCTCAATTGTCTCGAGATCTCGCATTTCCCCGACGAGAATGACGTCAGGATCCGAACGGAGCACGCGGCGCAATGCTTCTGAGAAGGTCGGCACGTCGCGGCCAACCTCGCGCTGGTTCACCACGGACTTCTTGTGATAGTGGTAGTACTCGATCGGATCTTCGATCGTCACGATGTGTCGATCGTATTCGTCGTTGATGAAATTCACCATCGTGGCGAGCGTCGTCGACTTTCCAGAACCAGTTGGACCAGTGACGAGGAAGAGGCCACGCGGACGACGGCAAAGATCCTGCACAATCGTCGGCAGACCAATTTCTGCGAACGTCAGAAGCTTGTTCGGAATCAAACGCAGCACCATCGAGATGTCGCCGCGCTGACGGAAGATAGAGGCGCGGAAACGTGCCGCGCTACCGAACGCGAAACCGAAGTCAGTGCCGCCAACTTCCGCAAGTTCCTGCTGATTCTTCTCAGGCGTAATTGACTTCATCAATGCGGTGCAATCGTCAGACTCAAGCACCTTCGTGGCAAGACTCTTCAACTTGCCGTGCAACCGAATCGTCGGTGGTCGACCGATGGAGATATGGAGATCCGACGCCCCGTTGCGGACGATCGTGTCGAGAAGACGGTCAATCTGAATTGTGGACATGTGAACCTATCTTGCTAGAAAACTATCGCTTCAATGCGAGTTCCGGTACTCAACGCTTTCAATCATCAAGGGATCCCGAACCAGCAACCTCGTTCGGATCGAATCCATCCATCTGCGCGAAGTTCGCGACTTCAAGCGGCGTGGTGTCGCCCTTGAGGATCTTGCGCTTGCCATCGAACACAAGACTTCGCATACCGCCTCGGATCGCCGCATTTCGAATCTTGGAGACGCTAGAGCGCCCGAACGCAAGGTCGCGAATCTCGGCGTTCATGACCATCAGCTCAAAGATCGCTTTTCGACCGCGGTATCCAGTGCTATCGCAGTTCGGGCAACCCACACCCTTGTGGATGTTGCCGAGCGAGCGTTCCTCTTCAGAGATGCCCACGAGTCGGAGCAACTTGGGATCGGGATCCGTGTCGGGCGTGCGGCATTTGACGCACAACATGCGAACAAGTCGCTGTCCCATGACGGCTTGAATGGCGCTCGCAACAAGGAAGGGCTTCACGCCCATGTCAATCAAACGCGTGATCGCGCTCGGCGCGTCATTCGTGTGGAGCGTCGAAAACACCAAGTGACCGGTGAGCGCTGCTTGAATCGCGATATCCGCGACTTCACGATCGCGAATTTCACCGATGAGAATAATGTTCGGTGCCTGACGCAACATCGAGCGAAGCACCGCTGGGAATGTCAACCCAATCGACTCGCGCACTTGGACTTGGTTGATGCCCTTGAACGCGTACTCGACTGGATCTTCAGCAGTGATGATCTTCTTGTCGGGGCGATTGAGCGTGTCAAGCGCGGAGTACAGCGTCGTCGTCTTTCCGGAACCAGTCGGACCGGTCACGAGGAAGATGCCGTTGGGGCGGCGAATGATCTTGTTGAAGACATCGAGGTTGTCTTGCTCGAAGCCGAGGTTCACAAGACCAATGCGCGCGCTGTCTGGACGAAGAATACGCAACACGATGCTTTCGCCGTGCACTGCAGGACACGCCGACACGCGGAAATCTACGCCGCTCTCGCCGATGATCTTCTTGATGCGACCGTCTTGCGGAATGCGGCGCTCAGAAATGTTCACGCCCGCAAGGAGCTTGAAGCGCGCAAGGAGCGAGGATTGCAGTGATTTTGGAAAGAACTCGCGCTCGATGCACATGCCGTCGATGCGATAGCGCAACATCACGCCATCCTTGCGTGGTTCAATGTGAATATCGCTCGCGCGACCATTCACTGCTTCGACAATGATGCGATCACAGAGTCGAACGATGCGACTTTCTTCCACGTCGACGTCAATAGATTTGTCGACCGAACGATCGACCGAGCGATCCACCGACTTGTCCACAGATTTGTCGAGCGAGTCGCTGAGCAACTGGCCCTTCGGCTTCGACGATGACTTCTCGCCCTCGACAAGGCTGCGAATCTGCTCGCGGCTTCCGACTGCCATACGCAATCGATCAAGTCCGAGACGGAAGCAAATCGTTTGCTCGAACTCCACATCGAGTGGATCGTGCACGAGGAGCGTGAGTTCGTTGCCCTTCTTCTCCATCGGAAGGACGAGATAGCGGCGGATGATGTCTTCAGGAATGAGCGATCGCTGGATACGGTTTGCTTGTTCTGCTCGAGCGAGGTTCAGAAACTCGAGCCCGAACTGCTCCGCAAGTGCGCGCGCAACGTCAATCTCCAGCACACCATATTGTTCGACGAGCGCTTCGCCGGTGCGCTTACCAGTCCTACTCGCTTCCGCAACAGCAAGCTGGACCTTGTCCGCGGTCGTGACACCGAAATCGACCAAGATCTCGCCTATTTTCTTCTTGTTCTTGCGTGCCATAGGGGGAGGGTGGTGGATTCGGGAAACTTTGCAAACGCTCGGTCAGAAAGCACAACCCTCGCGAGAGACGCGCGAAAGATACGCTTTGCACCCAACACACCCCACATTGGGAACGTTGAGCCGAGCCTCGTAGTATGACTCCATGCGGCTTCAGCCGCAAGCATCCAAACTCGTCGACTCCCTCGCACGCCATGTTGCCCGAATCCCCGCCAATAACGCTCCGTGTGCTCGTCACAGCAGGACCCACCGAGGAACCGATTGATGATGTCCGCTTCATCGGCAATCGATCGAGCGGAAAAATGGGTTGTGCCATCGCGAATGCGTTTGTCGAAGCGGGTCATCAAGTCACGCTCCTGCTCGGACCAGTGTGCAACGCTGGCGCGATCGATCCGCGCGTTTGCGTGAAGCGATTTCGCTCTGCACAAGACTTGAATGAGTTGATGCGCTTCGAATGGCCATCGCACACGCTTTTGATCATGTCGGCGGCTGTTGCTGACTTCCGCCCAAGCAGCAAGCACGCGGGAAAGCTCCGTCGTGGCAGCGAGCCCCTCACCATTGAGTTGACTCCGGTTCCGGATTTGGTTGCTGCTCTCGGCGACATCACCAGTCCCAATCAACGACGCGTCGCGTTTGCTCTTGAAGTACGCGAGGGAATGCTCGAGGCCGCACGCCGAAAGTTGCGCTCGAAAGGCGTGGATGCAATCGTTGCGAATCCACTCGAAACGATGGAAGCGTCAGGCATCGACGGAACTCTGCTGTGGAGCGATGGGACGATGCTCGCGCCAGGATGGATGGAAAAGCGCGATTTCGCAGCATGGTTAGTTGCGCAAATGAGCGCGTCTGCGTGAATCGGAGTATTCGGAATCCGCTACCCTAGACCGTTATGCAAATTGCAATGATTGGCCTCGGGCGCATGGGCGCAAACATGGTTCGCCGTCTCCTTCGCGGAGGGCACCAAGTTGTGGTGTTCGATGTGAACGCTTCTGCAGTGCAAGCACTCGCGAGTGAAGGCGCTACCGCTGCCACAAGCCTCGCCGATGTTTGCGCGAAGCTCACCGGCCCACGCCATGTTTGGTTAATGCTTCCCGTTGCGTTCGTTGATCAAACGATCAAGGCTTTGGTGCCTCACCTGAGCAAGGGCGACTGCATCATCGATGGCGGCAACAGTTACTACATCGACGATATCGCACACGCAAAGAATCTCGCGCAGTCCGGAATTTTCTTCGTCGATTGCGGCACGAGCGGCGGCGTGTGGGGACTTGAGCGCGGCTACTGCATGATGATCGGCGGCGAGCTTGAAGCTGTCGCTCGCATGGACAGCGCGTTCAAGACGCTCGCACCTGGTATGGGCACCGTCGATCGCACTCCTGGCGCAGACAAACTGGGCACCTCAGAGATGGGCTACCTCCACTGCGGGCCCGCTGGCGCTGGTCACTTCGTCAAGATGGTTCACAACGGCATTGAGTACGGCATGATGCAAGCCTACGCAGAAGGCCTCGACATCATTCGTGGGGCGAACGCAGGCAAGCATGTGCGCGACAACGATGCGGAGACGGCTCCCCTGCGCAACCCCGAGCATTACATGTACGAGATCGACCTCGCATCGGTTACACAAGTGTGGCGCCGAGGCAGCGTGGTTGGTTCGTGGCTGCTTGATCTCACCGCTGCAGCGCTTGCGTCGGATCCGAAACTCGAACAATTCGGCGGCAAAGTGAGCGATTCTGGCGAAGGTCGTTGGACTCTTGCTGCTGCAAACGAAGAAGGCGTTCCTGCGCCAGTCCTCACTGCAGCGCTCTTCGCGCGGTTCAATTCACGCGGCAACGGAAACTTCGCGAACCAAGTGCTCTCCGCCCAACGATTCGCATTCGGCGGGCACCTCGAGAAAAAGGACTAAGGAGAGAATAAAGTCTTCCACTTGGGCTTGTGGCGAAACTGGCAGACGCAGCGGACTTAAAATCCGCAGCCCTAAAAAGCGTGTGGGTTCGACTCCCACCAAGCCCATTTTGCGCCACTATGGAAACTCTCACCCGTAGAACAACCATGCATATGCTCATGCTGCTCCTTCTCTGTGGCTCTGCGATCGCTTGCGCGCCACCAACTTCAACCGCTCCTCCTAAGGTTCCGATTCCCGTGACGACAACACCTGTCGAATATTCCCGCTCTGGTTTCGATGTCCGACCGCTCGCTCGCGATGTTGTCGCGCAACTCGCGAAGAAGCTCACGCCCGAACAGTATCGCGTCACGCAAGACTCTGGCACGGAGCAAGCATTCTGCGGCACGCTTCTCGACAACAAGAAGACGGGCGACTACTGCTGCATCGTGTGCGGACTGCCACTCTTTTCGAGTGCACACAAGTTCGACTCAGGCAGCGGATGGCCGAGTTTCTTTCAGCCGTTTGACAAGGCACATGTTGCAGAGATTGAAGACGACACCTTGGGAATGAGGCGTGTCGAAATCAACTGCGCGCGTTGTAATGCGCATCTTGGGCATGTGTTCGACGACGGTCCAAGGCCCACGGGTCTTCGCTTCTGCCTCAACGGCGCGGCGTTGAAGTTCTACGAAAAGGGCGAAGTTCGCCCAAGTGAATCTATGCCAATCACCTTTGAAACTGCGTATTTCGCGGGCGGTTGCTTCTGGGGCGTCGAGCACTACTTTCAGCTCGCACCTGGAGTGATCAGCGCAACAAGCGGCTACATGGGTGGCAGCAGCGCGGCACCAACCTACGACGAGATCTGTCAACAAGACAACGTTCCGGCTGCGTCGCGGCCAGCGAGTTACATTCCGCATGCGGAGGCAGTGAAGGTTGTGTTCGATCCGACGCGGATCAGCTACGCACGGTTGCTCGAAGGCTTCTTTCAGATGCACGATCCCACGCAGTTGAACATGCAGGGACCAGATACTGGAACGCAATATCGAAGCGGGATCTACACGACGAGCGATGCGCAACAAACTGCCGCACTGCTTGCGATCACGAACTACAACGTGCTTGCACTGACAAAGAGCAAGAGCAAGGCAGTGACCGAAGTGCAGACTGCGAAAGCATTCACCGCCGCGGAGGAGTATCACCAAGACTATTTGGTGAAGAACACCGGACGCGGGTGCCACATCGGCAAGCCGTGGTGGATCACGAAAAGCGCCGCAACACCAGCGGCTGCGCGCTGACACACACGAATGCGTGTTGTCGCTTCGATCACCACGCTCACTATCCTGCTCACAGGATGCGTCGCGTCAACACAATCACGCGAGCCGCACTATTTCGTGCAGCGTTCGATGGGTGTGAAGGTGGAACTGCGCATCGACGAGCCAGACGAAGCAGTCGCGCGCACTGCGGCAATGCAAGCGTTCGCGAGAATCGATGCGCTCGACGAACTCTGGAGCGATTGGCGAACCGACTCCGAACTCACACGCTTTAACGCCACGCAACGCGCAGAGTCGATCGCAGTCAGTCCCGAAACTGGCGCCGCTGTCGCACTCGCACTCGAAGTCGCATTCGCGACCGACGGCGTGTTCGATCCAACGATGGCGCCACTGGTTGCACTGTGGCGTGCGTCGCGAGCATCACTCGCATTGCCAAGCGACGAAGCGTTGCGCGCCGCACGCGCACGCGTGAACTTCAAGCACATCGAATCCAACGGCATTGGCTCCGTGACGAAGATCGTCGCAGAAACAGCGCTCGATCTCGGAGGAATCGGCAAAGGTCTCGCCGCAGCAGAGTTGGTCGTCGTCCTCGCAAACCACGGTTGCCCACGCGCGCTCGTGAGCGTCGCAGGAGACATCGCCGCTGGGGAAGCGCCCATCGGTAGCACCGCTTGGACCGTCGACATTCAATGGAAAAACGGCACTCGCGAAGCAATCGAACTCCTGCGCCAAAGCGCATCAACATCAGGCGACAGCGAACAATTCGTCGAGATCAACGGCACACGCTACGCGCACATCATCGATCCCAAAACCGGTCTCGGCGCAATCAACGCGGAGCAAGTCACCGTCATCGGTCCACAAACTTCAAGCGAAGAACTCCTCGCTGCAACCATCACCGACCCCCACTCCTTCATCAGCAACGGTGGAAGAGTTGACGCGTTCGCGACAGCACTCAGCACCTGGCGAAGCGAACAACTTCCACGAGAGATCCCACACAGTTTCCGCGTGATCAAAGCGCGCTCGCCAATCTGAGTTTCCACGAAAGTGGCGCGCAGCCCTTCGCTTTACAGAACCGAGGTAGAATCGCCCACGGTTTGGGGTGGTAGCTCAGCGGTCTAGAGCCGTCGACTCATAATCGATAAGACGCCGGTTCGAATCCGGCCCGCCCTATTGCAGTGCCGTTGCGTGACCATCTAACTTGGCACGCTGGCGCTATTCGTTCACGCAACGTTCTTGCGCGTGGCGTGCCGCGACAAACAACCACCACCATGTGCCATCAAGGGGAACGCCTTGACGACACATGGTGGTGAATAGATCCCGTTCGAAACTCACTTCCGTTTTCTTGTCGACGCGATGCGTTTAGTACACGCTCTTCGGGAAGTAGAAGCGCTTGGCGTTTTCTGGGGTGATGAGTTCGATGTCGATCATCATGTGGCTGGGCATGAACTGCAGTTTCTCAGCCTTCTTGCCGCCGACGAGGACTGTGGACGCGAGTTCCATGCCGGTGGCGATCATCGAGGGCGGATAGGTGATGTCCGCAGGAAACATTGGATCTTTGTCCATCACGCGCTTCACGATGTCCTTCATGCCTGCGCCGCCGAGGATCCATACGCCTTCGATGCCTGCTTCGGTGAGTGCTTGCTCTGCGCCGAGCGCCATGTCATCGTCAGATGCCCAGATTGCGGTGACCTTGGGGTTCTTCTGTAGCATCGTCTGTGTGACTTCGAGTGCCTTCTGACGATTCCAGTTTGCCGCTTGTTGACCGACGATCTTGATGCCCTTCTCGGTGCCGAAGACTTTGAGGGCTGCTTGCACGCGATCAGTATTCACTGTGCAAGGAATGCCTTCGAGGATGATGATTTCACCCTTCGCATTGCCCTTGCCGCCGAGTTTCTCCACCATGAACTCCGCACTCTTGCGACCGAACGCGTTGTTGTCGCCTTCGATAAAGATGTCTGCGACGGGCTTGAGGAAACCACGATCAACATTCACCACCAAGATGCCACGCGAGTGCGCTTCTTCGGCAACAGGTGTGATTGGTGCGGATTCAGTTGCGAGAATGACGAGGCCATCAACGCCCTTCGCAATCATGGTTTCGATGTCTGCGATCTGCTTCTCTGGTGTCTCTGCTGTTGCGATAGTCCACTCGCACTCTGGGTGCAATTTCTCGCACTCACGACTCCACCACACCACGCCAGCAGTCCAACCGTGATCCGCGGCTGGAATAGAAACGCCGATGCGAGGCTTCGCAACTTGCGCTTGCGCAGGAACAGATGCGATCGGCGCGCCATCGCTGCAAGACAACGATGGCACGCATGCAAGTGTGGCAAGCAGTGAAACGGCCGCGATCAATCGAGTGTTCATGCGTGGACTCTACCGCACAACGCGACTTCGTTGCACGAGCACAGCGAGCACG
>QWPV01000024.1:23722-37633 GCA_003671055.1 Planctomycetota bacterium | reverse complement strand
CCCCATGCCCGTCCCCATGCCCGTCCCCTTGCGCGTCTACCTGCGCATCTACGCGCGTGTGCACGCGAACGCCGCAATCCGCTGCATACAACGGCGCTTCAACCGCGGCCCAATGCACCACCGCGCACAAGATCCACAGCACACTGCGACAACTCGCCCAACCTCTCGCCACCCGAGCGCAGTGCGCCCTTCCGCTCATGCGATTACTCCCCATTCCCACACCTCCTTGATTGAAGTACTTCTCCCTACCTCGCTCAAGTTCTACACGACGAAAAGGATCTTCTCGTTTTTTACCGCAAAAATTCCACCCAAAATCTTTTCGCTTTTCCCGCGATCACGCCTGCGATCACTTCCGCGAAGCAAGCAAAGATCCCGCGACGGCAATCAACGTGTCCGGCTGAAATGGCTTCGTGAGATAGCGCTGCGTTGGAAGAATCCTCCCAGTGCGCACCGATGGATCCTCGGTGTATCCACTCATGAAGATCGTGCAGATACCTGGCGAAAGTTTCTCAATCTGTCTCGCCATGTCTGGTCCGGTCATACCGCTCATCACCACATCACTCAGCAAGAGATCGAAGCGCGGCGAACTCGCCACAATGTTAATCGCCTCACGTGGACTCGCTGTCGAGACCACGACATATCCCGCACGCGTCAGCACTTGCTCGACCAACTTTCGCACCATCTCTTCATCTTCGACGAGCAACACTCGCTCGCCATCACTCTGTGCGGCGACCGGGACGACAACCTTCTTCGCGCTCGGTGCGACGAATTTTGGAAGCTTCACGAGGAATCTTGAGCCCTTGCCAAGCGCGCTCTCAACTTCAATCTCTCCACCGCCCTGTTGCACAAGTCCGTACACCGTGGAAAGCCCTAAACCACTGCCTTTTCCGATGTCTTTCGTCGTAAAGAACGGATCGAAGATGTTCGCTTTCGTGCGCTCATCCATTCCAGTGCCGCTATCAATCACTTCGATCGTAATCCAGTTCGTTGCGGTGGCCGCCTCTCGATCAGGCTGCGTTGGCTCGGTGATTGAAATCGCCTCAAGGGCATTCTCGCGCGGCGCTTCACTAACAATGACACGCAAGTCTCCGCCCATGGGCATCGCATCACGCGCATTGATGACGAGATTCATCATGATCTGGTGGAGCGATGATGGATCCATCCACACCATGCCAAGCTGAGCGTTTACCGTGACGATGAAGTGAATGTTCTCACCAATCAGAGGACGCAGAATCCGTTCGATCGTCTGCACTTCGAGCGCAGGATCGATCGCCGCTGGCTGAATCACCTTCTGTCGTGAGAACGCGAGCAGTTGCTGCGTGAGTCCTGTTGCGCGATCCGCTGCCGCGCGAATCTGATCCACCCAATGCCGTACCTGATCGCCTTCTGCAAGACGCGTGGACGCAAGTGATGCGTAACCACCGATCGCCATGAGAATGTTGTTGAAGTCATGCGCGACGCCACCTGCGAGTCGACCCACTGCTTCAACCTTTTGACTCTGCCGCAACTGCGCTTCAAGGTTGTCACGCACGACGATTTGTTCTTCGAGTTGCTTGTTGCGATCATCGAGGCGCTTGGCGGTCTCACGCAATCGACTCGCGAGCAACTTCAGGTCGCCAAGCGTTGTCTCACGCGCTTGCAAGAGCACGAGAAGATCGCCTCGTGGATCGTGCGGCGGAAAGTCGTCGAATCCAAGTGCATGCACGACGAGATCGTCCACGTGAATGATCCACGGACCGCCGACAAAGAGAATTCGATCACCGCCGTCGAGCGACAAAACTTGCCCGCGCAATGTGAAGCCTGGCTTGCCTTGCACATGGAGTAAAAAGATCTCTTCGCGTAATGCACAGATCGTCACGGCGTCCACACAACTGAGCGGTCTTTCGATGGCGAAGTGTTTGAAGAGATCATCACCAACCGCAATCGCGGGCGCGAAGGATTTCCATCGCGGGCCGAGCGCCGTGATCTTGAGCGATCGACTGATTTCAAAGGAGAATGGAAAGAGCGTGGAGAGTTCTGCCCCGCTCAACGACCTCGACGTGCCATCACCATTCACGAAATTGGTTCCCACCGAATGACGAACGAGTCGTGCGGCGCTTCGCCCTCGACTCGTGTGTATGCGATTTCCATGTTTACGTTGAAGCGCGACGCCAGTCCTTTCAACAGTCCGACGACAAATGGCGCAAGCCCTGCTCGATGTGTGTGATAGTGGAGCGTAAACGCGTTCGCGCTCTCGTTCGTCACGCGGAACGAAGGCGGTTGCAGATTCGGGTACGAGAGTTTCACGCGCGTGTGCATCGCGTCAAGGTTTTTTACGAAGACGGGCAACGTGTCGCCTGCGCCCTGCATGAGCGCTCCGTATCCCGCTTCGCCTGTGTAGAGCACCCAGTACTTGCCAAACTCTTCAAGCACGATTTCGGGTGAGAGGTTCAACACGCTGCACGCAGCGCCCACAAGGTCGTAGGTCACCGCGTCGTCGTAGTTCTCCATCGAAATGAACGGCTCGTCAGGAACCCCAGCCTTGACGCGAACCTTTTCCCATGCATCGTCGCCAAACTTGCTGCGGACAAGTCCTTCAACGGCTTTGTTCACGAGTCCGTACATAAAGGGTAGGGTAACGCGAGGGCGCAGTTCGTGAAACGAGCGTCATGCTCGCGGCAGCAAGGGCGCTCTCTTCCCAAAAATGAAAAGGGTCGAGCGCCATTCGACGCTCGACCCTAAAAATTCAATCGTGCAGGCTCACCACGCGCCATGCGCGTCTCTATCACCACGCGAAGTGCGCGAACGCCTTGTTCGCATCAGCCATGCGGTGGGTGTTGTCCTTCGTGGTCACTGCCTTGCCTTCGTGCTTGGCAGCATCCCAGAGTTCCTTCGCAAGACGCATGTGCATTGGTCGGCCACGCTCGCCGCGCGCGGATTCAAGCAGCCAGCGGAACGCAAGTGACTGCTGACGACGCTTGTTGAGCTGCATGGGGACTTGATAGTTCGCACCACCGACGCGCTTGGAGCGCACCTCGACTGCTGGACGAACATTGTCGAGCGCTTGGTGGAAGAGTTCGATCGAAGAGCGCGGAAGATTCTCTGGCTTCTCCTTCTCGAGCTTGACTTGGATCGCGTCGAGCGCGGCATACATGACGCGCTGCGCGGTCGCCTTCTCGCCGCCTTCCATGAGGCAATTGATGAACTTGGCAAGCACCTTGTCCTGGAAACGAGGATCGGGCTTGAGTTGCGATTCTGATGCTGTGAAATGTCGTGGCATGGTGGACTCCTAAGTGCGACGGCCGCTTGAAAAGCGACCCTGTTCACCGCAGGCAAGAGGTGGGCATTCCCGAGTCGACGCCTGCGATTACTCGCTGCTGCATTGGACCTCCCAACGCAACTAAACTGAACGTTCCCAATGGATGGGATGTGATTTGAACGGCTTACTTCTTCTTCTTCGACGCTGCGGCCTTCTTCTTCACGCCGTAGCACGAGCGGCTCTTCTTACGGCCGTCAACGCCGAGGCAGTCAAGCGCGCCGCGAACGACGTGGTATCGAACACCGGGGAGATCGCGAACGCGACCGCCGCGAACGAGCACGATGGAGTGCTCTTGAAGATTGTGGCCTTCGCCGCCGATGTAGGCAGTCACTTCGTTGCCGTTCGTCAACCGAACGCGGCACACCTTGCGGAGCGCGGAGTTCGGCTTTTTCGGCGTAACAGTGCGCACCTGCAGGCAAACGCCGCGGCGCTGAGGACATGCTTTGAGATCCTTCACCTTCGACTTGGAAGGCTGAGGGACACGTGGTGTGCGAACTAACTGGTTAATCGTGGGCATAGCTGTAGGACCTGCAGTGGGATCGAGAAGGATAGCGTGAACCGCCTGTGGTTGCAAAGGGTTGGAGCCATCGAATCTCAAAGAAGTCGAATCGACTTGAATCTGGCGCAACGATCTCAGAGGGCGGCGGTGATTGCCTCGACTGCCATCCGGTCGCAACGGGTGTTCTGTGGATGCGCCGCGTGGCCACGGATCCAACGGCAATGAATGCTGTGAAATCCGCGAAGTTCATCGAGATCTTGCCAGAGATCTGCGTTGAGAAGCGCGCCCTCTTTGCGCTTCCACCCACGCTTCTTCCAGCCATCGATCCACTCATTCAGCCCCTTCACGAGATATTGGCTGTCGCTGACGACTTCCACCGCGTGAGGTCCAATAAGCGATCGCAGACCTTCGACTGCCGCCTGAAGCTCCATTCGATTGTTCGTCGTCTTCCGCTCAAACCCAGAGCCGCAAGTCTCTTCCTTGCCACGCTCAAGGATCCAAGCCCAGCCGCCCGGACCTGGATTTCCAGAGCAGGCGCCGTCTGTATAGAGAGAAACTCGCACGGGCTGCGACATCGATGATTCTAAGGGGCTCGACATAAGGGGAAACTCAACGCTTCTAAGAGGGCACTTCTCCTCAGGCTGCCCACAAGGGTTGAAAGGATCGCTCCAAATCGACCCTACACCCTTGACAGCGCGGAGGATTTTCCTAGACTAGCCCCTCTTCGCTCCACTCGCTCGACACTTCTGTCTTTGCGTGATGAAGCACAAGTCGATCCGAGCACAGGACCTCGGACCGGTTTGCTCCTTTGCTGACTACTTCGCTAGCGGCTTTGTCCCGATTGCTCCTTCCACCTCGCAAGAGGATTCGAGGAAGGCACTGTCTGAAAGGTCTCGACACACATGCTTCCAGCATTTCGGAAATCCCCAGGTCGTACTCGCCGCGGACGTGCGCACCACGCGATCACCAAGACTCACACTGTGCTCTGCCCAAACTGCGGCACCGCAAAGCGTCCTCACTGCGCATGCTCTGGCTGCGGCTATGTTCGCCCAGGCCTGCAGTTGAAGACGGGTAAGAATCCTGAAGCCTGATTCATTGCGAATTTCACTCACACGCCCGGCGCGCCGTGATCGCAATGCGAACATGGAGTCGGGCGTGATGCATGATTGCTTACGATTCGCGTGTTGGTATGCCTGTTCGAATCCACTCTAACGAGAGGCCTTGGTCAATATGAGGATTGGCGTGGACGTAATGGGCGGCGACAACGCCCCTGATGAAATCTTGAAGGGTTGCTTCGCCTCGCTTGCCAAGCTTGAGCTGACAGACACCCTCGTTCTTCTCGGTGACGAAGCGATCATTCGCGACACGATGATGGAGCGTCGAACCACCGACGCACGCATTGAAGTCGTGCACTGCTCCGAAGTCATCGGTATGGATGAGTCACCCGTGGAAGCGATTCGCTCCAAGGGCGACAGTTCGATCAATCGCGCTGCGAAGATGGCGGGACCTCGCGCTGCTGAGAAGCGACTTGATGCATGGATTAGTGCGGGAAATACTGGTGCTTGCGTTGCTGCGAGCCAGTTGTACATGCGCCGACTTCCCAACGTGGTGCGCCCCGGTATTGCCGTAGTTGTCCCCACGTTTTCAGGGCCAATCGTGCTCATTGACGTCGGTGCGAACATTGATCCCAAGCCCGTGCATCTCGCGCAATACGGCGTGATGGGCGACGCATACGCACGCGGAATTCTCGGCATCGCGAACCCACGCGTTGCAATCATGAACGTCGGTGGCGAAGAAGCCAAGGGCACCGAAGGAATGAAGCTCGCGCGTGAACTCCTGCGCAAAGCAGAGGGTCTCAACTTCATGGGATTTGTCGAAGGTCGCGGCGTTTTCAACGGTGATGCGGACGTCATCGTGACCGACGGCGTAGTAGGCAACGTCATGTTGAAACTCGCCGAAGGCTTGAGCTCTGGTCTGTTCAAGGAAATCGCGCGAGAGATTCTCGAAACAGATCCTGAACTCGCTGTGCGATTCGAGCCCATTGTGAAGCGCATTTACGCGCGACACGATTATCACGAATACGGCGGTGCACCATTGTTGGGCGTGAATGGTTGCTGCCTCATCTCACACGGTTCAAGCATCTCTCGCACGATCATGAATGCAGTGAGTCGCGCGCGTCAGTACGCAGCAAGTGGATTGAATGACATCATCAACGCGCGCCTCGAAGCGATTCAGGAACCTGTCGCATCATGAATGCTCAGACACTCTGCGGTGTTCGCATCCTCGGCACTGGATCTGCAGCGCCAGAGGGTCGACTGACGAACGCTGATTTCGAAAAGATGCTCGACACGAGCGACGAATGGATTGTGCAACGCACAGGCATTCGCGAGCGTCGCGTGCTTGATCTCGACAAAGGCAATGGTTTGACGCTCGCGCATGAAGCATTGCAAAACGCGATCGATGCTGCGGGCATTCAAGGCAGCGAAATCGATCTCGTGATTTGCGCAACGGTGACCAGCGTCATGACCTGCCCTTCCACTGCAGCACGTGTTGCTGCAGAAGTTGGCGCGACAGGCGCAGCTGCATTTGATGTCGGCGCTGCGTGTTCGGGCTTCGTCTACGCGATCAACCTCGCCGACTCAATCGTCCGCGCAGGCCGCGCAAAGACAGTTGCCGTCATCGGTGTCGATGCGATGACGAGCATCATCGATTACGCCGATCGCACATGCTCGATTCTCTTCGGCGATGCGGCCGGCGCGGTGATCTTGCGCGCAGATCCGAATCCCGAACTCGGCTGCATTTACCAGCACATGGGTGCAGATGGAAGTGGTTGGCACGCGCTCTACATTCCGCGCTACGAGAAAGATATTCCCGCGTGTGATAGCGAAAACAAAACGCGCCTCGGATGCCTGCGCATGAACGGCAAGGAAGTCTTCAAGTTCGCGGTGACGAAGTTCCGCGAAGTCATCGAAGACGCGCTCGCCAAGACGAATCTGCAGCCCGCGGACATCAGTCAATTCGTCTGCCATCAGTCAAACATCCGCATCATTGATGCCGCACGCGAACGCATCGGACTCGATCCCTCGCAGGTCTATGTGAACATCGATAAGTACGGCAATTCAAGCGCCGGCAGCGTCCCCCTCTGCCTCGATCAACTCTGGCGCGCTGGAAAAATCACCCCCGGAAAACCCTTCGTCCTCGTCGCCTTCGGTGGCGGCCTGACATGGGCTTCAAGCGTCTGGCGGATTTGAATATGCGAACCGTTCTCCTCTGCCCGGGTCAGGGCGCTCAGGCTGTTGGGATGGCGAAGGCTTGGTGCGAATTGCATCCTGCTGCGCGCGAAACGTTTGATATCGCCGATCGCATCTTTGCGAATGGCCCCGATGGAAAGACGCTTTCCGATATTGCGTTCAATGGTCCTGCTGAACTCTTGAGTCGCACGGATGTGGGTCAGCCTGCGTTGTTCACTGCGGGTGTTGCGTGTTCGCGTGCGATGGGTTCCGCGGCGTTTGGCGAAATCGTTGCGACGGCGGGACTGTCCCTCGGCGAATACACCGCGCTGCATCTTGCTGGCGCGTTTAGTTTCGAAGATGGGCTTCGGCTCGTGATCGAGCGCGGGCGCTTGATGCAGCTGGCAGCCGAGCAATCGAAGGGCAGCATGGTTGCGCTCATTGGCGCCGACGACGCGAGCGCGCAATCCGTCTGCGATGAAGCAAGTCAGGGCGAAGTCTTGGTGCCAGCCAACTACAACGCGCCTGGGCAGATCGTCCTCAGTGGTCACTCCACAGCGTGCGCGCGTGCGGTGGCGGTTGCTTCGGAGAAGGGACTTCGCGCGGCGGTGCTGCCCGTGGCGGGCGCTTTCCACAGTTCGCTCATGCAGCCTGCGGCCGAGGAAATGGAGCGGGTGCTCGCACAGACGCAGTTCTCGCCCCTGACAATCGAGGTTTGGTCGAATGTCTCGGCACAACCGCACAATTCTGCCGATCTTGGACTCATTCGAAAGAGTCTCGTGGAACAACTCGTTTCGCCTGTACGATGGAGTCAGAGTTGCGCGAATATGCTCGCGTCGCTCGCTTCTCGGCAACTCCGAGAAGGCACGGCTTTCCACGAACTCGCTCCTGGCACTGTGCTCAGGGGTCTCATGAAGCGCATTGACCGCGCAACCGAGGTGACTAGTCATGATCAGCCCGCGTAACACATTCTCACTGCGAAGCGCAATGCTCGCAGGCGCAACGATGGCAGCACTGCTCGTTGTCTCGCTCGGCGGTTGCAGTGATCCACCGCCACCACCACCACCACCGATCGCTGTGGCTCCTCCGCCGCCACCACCGCCGCCACTCACACCAATCTCTGAGTTGATGGCGCGATACAACATCGATCCGCGCGTGTCGCTTCCCGAAGATCGTGCACCAGGCACCGATCCACAGCGCATCGCAGTCTTACAATTCTTCGACGCATTCGTGCGCGGCAATGTGAGTGCGCTCACACCGCTGCTCTCTGCGCCAGATCAATACCAACTCGAAAACCTCGCGAAAGATGGCGGATTCGAAGCACTTGCGAAGTCGATTGCGAAATGCGATGTTCGCTGCGGATCGCACGCAAGCAACGACTGCACACTCGCGGTCTTCACGATCGGCGAAGAGTTCCAACCACAACTGTGGGTCTACACCGTCAATGATTCGACGAATGAGTTTGACTCCGTCGCAACTCCATTGAAGGTCCTCGACAAGCTCAGCGGTTCCGACTGGATCGCAGCGTGGTACAAGATTCTCGAAGACGAACTCGCGCTCGCACAGAAGCCCGATGAAGTCATCGACGTTCCTTCACAAGACCTCACGCAAGAAGCAACCGACGACAGTTCCTCCACGCCAGCAGGCGGCGGCGAACCAGGCGTCCCCGGCGGAATGCCCGGCAAGCGCAAGCCCGGTACCCCCATCGGCGCGCCCCGTCCACCAGGCTTCGGCACGAAGTAAAAACATCCGACTCGATTGATCTGAGGATGCCCGCAATAAAACGCGGGCATCCTCTTTCCTTTACAGTTTCGCCGCGTTCGCGCGATGTGCGCGTAGCACTTTCTTGCAGAAGGACTTTGCCATCGACAAGCGTGTAGCCATCGTCACAGGAGCGAGCCGAGGAATCGGGCGCGCAATTGCTCTCAGACTTGCTTCTGAAGGCCGGCATGTTGTGCTTGTCGCGCGCTCGCAGGGCGGGCTCGACGGCGTTGCTGCGGAGATCACCGCAGCGGGCGGAAGTGCGGAGGCGATTGCTTGCGACCTTGCGGATACCGCTGCGTATGGCGCGCTCGTTGAAGGAGTTGCGGAGCGCCATGGTCGGCTCGACATTCTTGTCAACAACGCTGGCATCACCAAAGATGGTCTCGCGATGCGCATGAGCGACGAGGACTTCGATGGCGTCATCCATGTGAATCTGAAGTCGGTGTTCGTGGGATGCCGCGCTGCGCTGCGCCCGATGATGCGCGCGAAGTTCGGACGCATCATCAACATCGGCAGCATCTCTGGAATCTCGGGCAATGCCGGTCAAGCGAACTACTCCGCCTCGAAAGCCGCACTGGTTGGGCTCAGCAAGACACTTGCCAAGGAAATGGGTTCGAAGTCCATCACCTGCAATGTGATCGCGCCTGGATTCATCGAGACCGACATGACGGAGAAACTCGGCGAAAAAATCAAGGAGCAGATTCTGCCCAGTATCCCGCTCAAGCGGCTCGGAAAGCCCGAAGACATCGCAGCAGCGGTTGCATTCCTTGCGAGTGACGATGCCGGTTATCTGACAGGACAGGTGCTCATCATCGATGGCGGGCTTTCCTGCTGAACCGCTGAAGGCTAGGAGCGGATACGCTGCGCCTCTGACCGACTGACTTCCCCCGAATAGCCTTCCTTTCCACTATCATCTCCGCCCACCGGTAGCGCCCTGCGTTGCCCAAATTTAGAGGAGTTTCCCGTGACTGACGCCGAGATTGAGAAAAAAGTTATTGAGTTAGTTGCCCAGAACCTGAACCAGGAAGCTGACGCAATCACCAAGGACTCGAGTTTCACGAATGACCTCAATGCCGACAGCCTCGACATCGTCGAACTGCTCATGGCATTCGAGGAAGAGTTCGGGACCAAGATTCCTGAAGAACAAGCCGAGAAAATCCACACCGTTGGGCAGGCAACTGACTTCATCAAGTCTGCCATGCACGCCAAAGCTGGCGGCTAATTGCGGCGTTCTCCCGTGGTTCGTGTTTTAACAACCGCGGAAAGCAAACTGTGCAGCAGGGATCCTCTGTGACTGATACGGAGATCGAAGCCAAGGTCTTGCAGTTGGTCGCTGACCAACTTGGTCTTGCACGCACTGAAGTCGCGAGCGAGAGCGAGTTCGACAAGCTCGGCGACAGCCTCGACAAAACCGAATTGATGATGGCATTCGAGGACAGCTTCGACGTGTCTATCTCCGACGAAACTGCGTCAACCGTTCGCACAGTGGCTGACGCTGTCAAGCTCATCCGCGTGCACATGACCGCGAAGCAGACTGAGGTTTGAGCCTGTATGAGTAAGACCCCGCGGACTATCACGCTTCGGCGAGTCGTTGTAACGGGAATGGGTGCGCTCACGGACATTGGGCTGAGTGCCCCCGCAACATGGGCTGCGATGAAGGAAGGCAAGAACGGCGTTGACACGATCACCGCGTTCACGATGCCCGAAGATTGGCCAGTGCGCTTTGCGGGGCAAGTGAAGGATTGGAATCCTGCGCCGCTTATTGATGTGAAAGAGCAGAAGCGCATGGATCGGTTTGCGATGATGGCGCTCGGCGCAGCCGACGAAGCTGTGCGTGATAGCGGATTCGATTTCAATACCGGTGATCCATATCGCCATGGCGTGATGATCGGCTCTGGCGTTGGCGGAATTCTTTCGACGGAAGAAGCGCACACAAAACTTCTGGCTGGTGGCGTGCGTCGCGTGAGCCCATTCACGGTGCCGCGATTGATGGTGAATGCAGGCACGGGGCAGGTTTCGATTCGATTCAATCTGCGTGGCCCGAGCAGCGCGACGGCAACGGCATGCGCCTCGAGTGGACATGCGATTGGCGCGGGGTATCACGCGATTCAACGCGGCGACGCGGATGTGATTCTCGCGGGCGGAAGCGAGGCGGCCGTTGGTCAACTATGCATCGGAACGTTCGCCGCGATGAAAGCGCTCTCAACGAAAAACGATACGCCAATGATCGCATCGCGCCCCTTCGATAAAGACCGCGATGGATTCATTCTTGCTGAAGGCGCTGCAGTGTTGGTGCTTGAAGATCTCGAGCACGCGAAGGCTCGTGGCGCGCGCATCTATGCAGAGCTTGTCGGATTCGGCGCGTGCGGAGATGCCTATCACATCGCTGCGCCGGATGAGCAAGGTTCCGGCGCGTTCATGGCAATGACCTTCGCGTTGCGCGACGCACAGTTGAACACGACGGATGTCGACTACATCAACGCGCACGGAACGTCGACGCCGCTCGGCGATGCTGCGGAAGTCTCTGCGGTGAAGCGCCTGTTCGGCGACCACGCGTACAAACTCTGCATGAGCAGCACGAAGTCGATGACCGGTCACGGACTTGGCGCAGCCGGCGGTATCGAGAGCATCGCGTCAATCATGGCGCTGCATGATGGCGTCGTGCCACCAACGATCAATCTCGACCACCCTGACGAAGGTTTTGACCTCAATTTTGTGGCAAAAACCGCGCAAGAGCGCCCAATGCGTGTCGCACTCAACAATACGTTTGGCTTCGGCGGTCACAACGTCAGCCTGTGCTTTGCGACCTTTGAGGACTGATCCTCGCGATTCCATCCGTTGTCGGCGTTTCGGCTGAAAGGTGAGTGCACCCGCTCGACTTCTCCATGTGGATGAGCAATCCTTGCCCGTCACGCAAAGAGCGTGCGAACTCGTTCACCTCAGTCCCCTCCTTCAGACGATAGAAACTCCATGTCGAATGATCTCTCGCGTGTCCTCCGGCTTGAAGTGCCGCTGATCGTGCAGATCGCCGAACGGCAAATGACGCTCGCTGAAGTGACCGCACTCGCGCCTGGTTCGATCATCGAATTGCCCAAGCATGTCGATCAAGAACTCGATGTGCTCGTGAACAATCATCCGGTCGGTCACGGCAAAGCTGTGAAGGTCGGTGAAAACTTCGGCGTGCGCATCACGGACGTCGGCAATGTTGCCGAGCGCGTCGCGGCGCTTGGCGCTTGAGTTTGGCGTGCTTCGTAAACGCCCGCACGGCTTCCACGCGATCCTTGTAATCTGCTTACTCTCGCGCATCAGCCACTGACGGTCGATGCGCGCTCACTCGCATGGCAGGAGGCCGATAGCGCAATGCCCCGCAACATTCCCGTAGGCAATGGCGAGATGCTCGTCGCGTTCGACGATCTCTACCGCATGCGCGACCTCTACTGGCCGCATGTTGGAATGCCTAATCACACATGCGGACATCTGCAGCGCTTCGGCGTGTGGGCGGATGGCCAGTTCGCATGGATCGATGGTGAAGGATGGACGCGCGATCTTCGCTACAAGCCCGACACGATGGTGACTGAAGTACGGTTGCGGCACGAGCGTCTTGGTCTCGAGATGCTCTGCAACGATGTTGTCGATTACTGGAGCCCCGTCTTCCTTCGCAAGATTGTCGTCACTGATCTCTTCGGGCGTCCGCGCGATGTGCGCATCTTCCTCCATCACGACATCAGCGTGAATGAATCGCCCGTGGGTGACACCGTCCACTTCGATCCGCAGAGCGGCGGACTCGTGCACTACAAAGAGGCGACCTACTTTCTTCTCAACGGATCGAGTGCGCAGAAGTTCGGCATCGATTGGTGGGCAACAGGTGCCAAGCGCATCGGTGATGCAGAAGGAACATGGCGTGATGCGGAAGATGGATTGCTCTCGCGCCATCCGATCGCGCAAGGCTCCGTCGATTCCACCATCGGTCTTTCGATCGCGCTCGCAGGCTGGGGTTCGGGCAGCGTCTTCTACTGGCTCGCTGCGGGGAAAAATTACGATGCAGTGCAAGAGCTCAACGAGAAGGTGCGCTCAAAGACTCCGCAGCGCATGATCGATCGCAGCGAAGCGTATTGGCGCTTGTGGGCGCTCAAAGAACCAATCGACTTCACGCCGCTGCCGGAACGACTCCGCGATCTCTTCGTGCGAAGCGAAATCATTCTTCGCACGCAGATCGACAACGGCGGCGCGATCATTGCTGCGAACGATTACGACATCACGCACTTCGCAGGCGACACGTACTCCTACAACTGGCCGCGCGATGGCGCACTCGTCGCACACGCGCTCGACCTTGCTGGCCACGGTGAACTCAGTCGTAACTTCTTCCGCTTCTGCGAGAAAACGATCACGAAAGACGGCTACTTCCTTCACAAGTACAACCCGTCTGGCACGCTCGCGTCGAGTTGGCATCCATCCATCATCGATGGCGCGCGTGTGCTTCCGATTCAGCAGGATGAAACTGCGCTCGTCGTCTGGTCACTGCACAAGCACTTCCAAATCTTCCGCGACATCGAGTTCATCAAGAGTGCGTACAACACGCTCGTGGTGGATCCCGCGAATTGGATGATGAAGTACCGCGATCACAACGGACTTCCGCAGCAGAGTTGGGATCTCTGGGAAGAACGACGCGGCGTGCATCTCTTCACTGTTGCGTCGACGATTGGCGCATTGAAAGCAGCGGCAGCCTTCTCGCAAGACATGGGCGCGTTCGATCGTGCTGCGGAGTACAACGAAGGTGCGGATCGCATGCGCGGCGCGATGATCCGACACATGTGGGAGCCCGAACGACAACGCTTCGCGCGCATGGCAACACCATTACAAGATGGTTCCTACCGACTCGACATGACGCTCGACTCGAGCGCGTTCAGTCTGTTCGCATTCGGCGCGCTCTCACCGAATGATCCACGCGTCGTGAGTCAGATGACGCAAGTGCGCGAACGCTTGTGGGTGCAAACATCTGTCGGCGGACTCGCACGATACGAACACGACTACTACCACCAAGTCGAGCACGTGAAACTCCAAGAGGTTCCAGGAAACCCGTGGGTCATCTGCACGCTGTGGTACGCAGAGTGGCTCATCGA
>QWPV01000024.1:0-23435 GCA_003671055.1 Planctomycetota bacterium | reverse complement strand
CCGCACGACTAGTTGCGATGGCCGCACGACTAGTTGCGATGGCCGCACGACTAGTTGCGCGGTTCGCACGATCAGTCGCGATTGCCGAACATCATCGCGATGCGGAAGACGAGTTTGAGTGCTTCGAGGAAGACCCACGCGAGCGTGACAATGAGGCCGAAGGTCA
Source organism: Planctomycetota bacterium (assembly GCA_003671055.1). Lineage (GTDB taxonomy): Bacteria > Planctomycetota > Phycisphaerae > Phycisphaerales > SM1A02 > F1-140-MAGs142. Next base: position 23,269 of record QWPV01000024.1, on the reverse strand, counting down.
GGACCCACTCCATCGCTTTGGGTGCGCCTGATTGCGCGGCCTGTTCGACCTGCTGCAGATCGACGAGCAGCCACAGCGCAGCGACAATGAGAATGAGGGCGTTGATGCCGAGTCCGATCATCGCCGAACTGCCGCCTTGACTTGCGCTTGAGAGCGAGATGTAGGGAATCTCGGCACCGAAGAAACTCATGATGAAGGATGCGAGATACGTGAGACCGATGCCGAGGGTCACGACGCCGAGCACGGAGGTGAAGCGCGGCCCCGCACGAATGATGTTGAACGTGTGGAGCGCGAGCATCGCAGCCATCGACGCGCCCGTGATGATGAACGCTTGAATGCCAACGCCACCAGTGAGTTCGATTCCCTGCGCTTTGAGAATCGAGTCGAGCAGGTACGCAATCCCGCCCATCAAGAATCCCTGCACCACCGAATAGATCGGTGTGCCGATCATCGCAAAGCCCGGCTTCGCCATGATGGTGAAGTACAGCACGATCGTCAGGACGAACGCGGCGATATTCACGATCATCAGCAGCCCCGGATTGGCTGCGATCACGGAGTACCCAATCGCGCCAGCACCGAGCGCAAGAATCGTGCAGAACCCAGTCTTCGCCATCACGCCAGGAATCGACACCGTGGTCGACCGCGCCCCGCTGCGAATCTCTGGTGCATTGAACACACGATTGAGTGACGAGTCAGAAAGAACAGGATTGGTGGATTGCAAGATCGACATGTGATTCCTCTTCCAAACGAAAGAACGCGCCGTGCACACAGTTAAGTGGATGCACGGCGCTAATCATAGTCGGGCGCCAGAGAAAAGTCAGCGCGGCTACAGCACTTCTGCTGCGAGGCTGGCGAGGTTGGAGCGTTCGGTCTTGGAAAGGGAAACGTGGCCGGCGACGCGTTGGCCCTTCATGCGTTCGATGCAGTGGCTCAGTCCGTTGGAGAGACCGTCGAGATAAGGGTTGTCGATTTGATAGACGTCGCCGCAGAGGATGATCTTGGTTGCTTCGCCAACGCGCGAGACGATCGTTTTCACTTCGTGTGGCGAGAGATTTTGCGCTTCGTCAACGATGATGAACTGGTGCGGAATCGAGCGACCGCGAATGTAGGTGAGTGGTTCAAGAATAATCTTTCCACCCGCCATGAGCTGATCAAGCCGTTGCTCGGTGGTGCGACTCTCGACCTCAGAAACATGCGCGCCGCGGGTGGAGAGCAGGTAGGAGATGTTGTCGAAGATCGGCTGCATCCACATCGACAACTTATCGTCTTTGCTGCCTGGTAAATAGCCAATATCGCGGCCGAGCGGCATGATCGGTCGCGCGGTGAGCATCTTGTCGTATCGCTCCTCACGGAGCGTCTTGTGCAAGCCAGCTGCGAGCGCGAGCAATGTCTTGCCTGTGCCTGCGGGTCCCGTGAGCGTGACGATTTTGATCTCATCATCGAGCAGCAATTCCATCGCCATAGTCTGCTGCACATTGCGCGCCATGATTCCGTAGATGGGTTTGCGAGGACCGGTGACGGGAATCAGGTGACCGGTGTCTGCGAGCATGCGACCGAGACCCGTGTGGCTCTCGTCATTCTCGTCGATGAGCAGCAGGAACTGATTCGCGAGCGGTTCGATCTTGAGGCGATGCACACCATCAGGCGTGGCTCCCTCGAATCCTTCGAAGCGCGTGATGAGCAGTTGACGCTCGTCGTAGAGCTCGTCGATGAGATCGCCAGGCACACGCACGGTGAGATAACCCGCGTGCAAGAAGTCTGCGGAAATGTGATCTGCTTCGAAATCTTCCGCTGGAATGCCGAGCGCATCGCTCTTTACCCGTGCGGCGATGTCCTTCGAGATGAAGATCGTGCGCTTGCCTGCAGTGTGGAGCGATGCCGCGACGGAGAGAATTCGGTTGTCGTTGATCGCGAGATCAAGCGTGAAGGATGGCGTCTTGATGCCGTCACATCGATCGATGCGAATGGAACCACCTTGATCGTTCCACTTCACGCCAACGAAGAGTGGACCCTGCTCACGCAAACGATCGAGCGCGCGAATGGTTTGTCGCGCGTTACGTCCTGTTTCGTCGTTGTTTTTCTTGAATGTGTCGAGTTCTTCGATCACCGTGAGTGGAATCACCACTTCATGCTCAGCAAACTTGAACATCGAATTGGGGTTGTGAAGCAACACGTTCGTGTCGAGCACGAAATGCTTTCGCAACGCCTGTTGTTGAATTTCTGCGCGTGACTCGCGCGGGCTCTGCTCTGAAGCGTGATCGACGGTGGAATCGGATCCGACACTCATGCAAACCTCTGTACCTGCGTCCATGCGGGTCCTTGCTGTTCGTTGTGCTCCGACAAATGGCTGATCGGGAGACGAAACGCTTATCTGACTAAAGGGATAGTGCGTCACACTCGGCAACCTTTCAAGTGGAACCGGCGGATTCCCACGAAAAGTACGCTAAATCTTCATGAGCCACCGTTGGCACTCGCTCAGACGGAGCGCAAGATTTCGCGGTCGGAGGCTGCGACGCAGACCTCCAACGAGAGCGCTTGCCGTTGCGCGGCGGCTCGAATGCGTTCGGCGTAGCGCGCGAGGTAGCCACGCTCTGTGTTGGTGTGACCGGCAAGGAGCACCGTCACTCCGCGTTCACGCGCGGCCAGTGTTTCGTGGTGCGAAAGTTCACCCGTGAGAAAAAGTGTTGCGCCCGCAGAGATTGCCGCGTCGAGAAGCGCGCCGCCGCTTCCTGCGCATACCGCAACGCGTGCATGCAGCGCGTCGGATTGACCTTCACCTGCGCAGAGCATGATTGACTCAATGCCTAGATGCGTTTGCACACGCACAGCGAGCGTCGATGCAGTCGCTGGAGAATCCAACTGCATGATGCGACCTGCGCCTTGCGTTGCATCAGGACGCGGATCACTCTTCACCACATCAAACGCTGGTTCTTCGTAGGGATGCGCCTTCCGCATTGCAGCGAGCGCTGCAGGAAGCGCGCGACTGGAACATGGCATTTCCAAGCGAAGCTCGGGTACGCGCTCGAGTTTTCCGCGCGAACCGATCACAGGATGCGAAGTCGCGCCAGGAAGAAATGTTCCACCACCGTGGGCTGCAAACGAGCACGCGCTGTAGTCACCGATATGACCAGCACCACTCGCAGCAAGCGCATCGCGCACGCCTTCCACTGCATCGCCAGGGACAAACACGACGATGCGATACTCCTGCGATGCAGCGATGGTTGACGCAGCGAGGATTGAACTCCGCGTGCCAACACCCATCGACTCGATGAGCCAATCATTCACGCCGTCTGTTGCATTGTCGAGTGCAGTGTGTGGCGAGTACACCGCGATGCCTCGGCGAAGTGCGCTGATGGCGACGCGCGATTGCCACGAACTTCCGTCAAGTCTGTTGAGCGGCGTGAAGAGCAACGGGTGATACGCGACGACTAGATCGGCGCCGATGGAGCCCGCTTCCTCAAGCACGGCTGGAACAAGATCAATCGTCAACAACATGCGCGAGATCGCACGCCCATCGCCGATCACCTGCACTCCGACCTTGTCCCACTGCTCCGCGAGCGCGAGTGGGGCAAGCGAGTTGAGCAGCGTCGTCGTGTGTTCGAGTGAAGGCATCGTCATGAGAAAATCTCAACTCGCAGCGATCAACATGCCTGCGCCAAGGACTCCCGCGAGATCATTCAAGTCGCTGCCGATCACTTCGCACGCGCGGCAAACGCTCGGAAACACCGTACGCTCGAATTGCTTTCGTACTCGTGAGAGGTACGCCTTACCGAGCGCTTCAGCGAGTCCGCCACCGATCACCACCGTGTCAATCGCGAGCACCGTGACAAGATTCGCGAGTGCTAGTCCAAGCAGATCTGCGCTCTGGTCCACGACTTTGAGTGTGAGTTCATCCCCACGCTCGTACGCCTTCGCGATCATCGTGCTGCTGAGGTTCCCTTCTTCATCGCCCTTGCCTTCCTCAGCGCGTTCACGAATCAAGGTGTGCAGCACGGAGTCTGGATACATCGGAAGCAATCGCTTCAGTGCGTTCACCACACCGGTGCGCGAGCAAATGTCTTCGACGGTCATGAAGCCAGGCTGCCCACCAGGAAAGAGAATGACGTGACCGATTTCTCCCGCAGTGTGAAACGGTCCACGCCAAAGTTTTCCATCGAGGAGCAAGCCGCCACCGACACCGGTACCAACCCAGACCGCGAGCACGTTCTTTCGTCCGCGCGCGGCGCCAAGTTGTGCCTCGCCCCAGATCGCGACATTGACATCGTTGTCGAGTGCAACAGGAAGTCGAAACTCCTTCTCAAGAATTTCGCGCAACGGCACATTTTCCCAACCGAGATTTCCCGCCTTGATCACGACACCCTTTGCGACATCCACCGCGCTCGGCGCGCCAACGCCAACGCCGACGAGATCCGACGGATCGCGCTTCGCGTCCGCCATTGCACGCCACACCGCATCGACCAATCGTCGCACGACAACATCACGGCCCTCACTCGCCTTCGTCTTCCGCTTGCAACGCCCGACGAGCGCTCCATTGCAATCAAGAATCCCCACGGAGATATTGGTGCCTCCGAGGTCCACGCCTGCAACAAGCTTGTCCTTCGCAATCTTCATGGTCGCCATAGTACGCGCCTCGGCTGAGAATCCTTCTGCTACCTTCAGCGCTTCACAATGAGCGAACGAGAACTTTCCATCCAAGATGTCCGGCATATCGCGAAACTCTCGCGCCTTGCGCCTGACGATGCGACCGTCGAATCAATGCGTTCGGCACTTTCGTCCATCCTCGGGCACATCGCGAAACTCTCCACCATCGATGTTGCTGGCGTGGAACCGATGGCGCATCCGCTCGCGCTATCGAACCGACTCGCAGCGGACGAACCTGGCGCGACGTTGCCGATTGAACTTGTGCTCCTGAACGCACCTGCGAAGGTCGATCGATACCTCGCCGTGCCGAAGGTGCTTGATGAGGGCGGCGCATGAACACGCAAGCGCATACATGTACTGGACTCCACGAGATCGCCGCGCAAGTTCGGGCGGGCGCGAGCACAGCATCGTCGCGCGTCGAGGCGTGCCTCGCGCGCATCAGCGATCGCGGCACTGCACTGCACGCGTTCAACGAAGTCCATGCCGACGAAGCACGCGCGGCAGCAACGCGTATCGATGCGTCCATCAAGCGCGGTGAAAATCCTGGCGCACTCGCGGGCGTGATCTTGGCTATCAAGGACAACATCGCGACCACGCAAGGACACACCACATGCTCGTCGCGCTTCCTTGAGAACTACCGCTCGCCTTTCGATGCGTCGGTGATTCAACGACTGCAATCGCAAGGCGCAATCCTCATCGGCAAGACGAATCTCGATGAGTTCGCCATGGGTTCTTCCACCGAAAACAGTGCCTTCGGCGCGACACGAAATCCTTGGGACCAAACACGCGTGCCTGGCGGAAGTAGCGGCGGAAGCGCGGCTGCGGTGAGTGCAGGCTTCTGCGATGCAGCACTCGGCTCAGATACTGGCGGTTCCATTCGTCAACCCGCGAGCCTGTGCGGATGCGTTGGATTCAAGCCGACCTACGGCCGCATTTCTCGCTACGGACTTGTCGCCTTCGGTTCGAGCCTCGATCAAATCGGTCCATTCGCGAAGGATGTTCGTGGATGCGCGGAGTTGTTCGAAGCGATGGCGGGTCGCGATACGCTTGATTCCACCACGGTCGATCTTCCAGTTCCCGATTGCTGCACGCAACTCGATGAACCACTGCGTGGATTGCGTATTGGTGTTCCACGCGAATACCGCACCGACGCGAACGCGCCATCTGTCGCGCGCGCGCTCGACGAAGCGATCGCAGCCTACAAGTCGATGGGCGCGACGATTGTCGATGTCGAACTTCCGCTCACTGATGTGGGCATCTCCACCTACTACGTCATCGCGCCCGCTGAAGCATCGAGCAATCTCGCGCGCTTCGACGGCATTCGCTACGGCCATCGCGCGACGCTAGAAGCAGGCGAAGGACTTGAAGATCTCTACGCGAAAAGTCGCAGCCAAGGCTTCGGTCCTGAAGTGCAGCGACGCATCATGCTCGGCACCTACGTGTTGAGTTCTGGCTACTACGACGCGTACTACAACCGCGCGCTGCAAGTTCGACGACGCATCCGCGAGGAGTTCGATCACGCGTTCACGAAGTGCGATGTGCTCTTGGGTCCAACCTCGCCGATCCCTGCATTCGAAATCGGTGGCAAGAAGGATCCGTGGGCGATGTACCTCTGCGACGTGTACACCGTGAACACAAATATCGCGGGAATCCCAGGCATTTCGCTCAACACGAGTTACGCGCAAGAAGGCAACTCGACTTTGCCCATCGGCATGCAGTTGCAGGGACCTGCGTTCAGCGAGGCACTGCTGTTACGCGCGGCGCGGATGCTTGAACGCACGATGCCGCCGTCGTATCCAGCCTGATCCGCGAGAACAGCGCGCGCATCGGACTCGACATCGCGTGCGAGGAAATCTCACGAACCCCCACCACAACGCGCGGCAACGCATCGCCGCGCGTTGTTTCTCGGTGCGGGGGAAACTTCGATGGCGCGAGCGACGCGTCGTAGATCTGAAACACGATCTCGCGGTGCGTCGCGTGAAACGTAAACGTCTCTCGTGCCCGCAGCGAGTGCACCGAAACCCCCAACGCTTTCGCCGCACTGCTTCGTGTAATTGGTTTCGCTGTTTCAATCGACGGCGGTTGCCACATCGATCCCCACATCCCCTTCGCACCGCGCTGTTCAAGCACGACGCTCCGTGCATCCATCGCAAGCGCAACCGCCATGTACACACGCACTCGCGCCGCCTTCTGCTTCGGCACTGGAATGTTCGCGACACTCTCGTCTGCGTACGCTTTGCATCGTTTCTGCAGCGGACACTCGCTGCAGCGCGGTGCTTTCGGCGTGCAGATTCTTCCGCCGAACTCCATGAGTGCTTCGTTCGCGACCCCAGGCTTCGCACTCGATTCCGCAAATCGTTCCGCTTGACTCCAACACCACCGCATGACTGCGCGATCATTCGCCGCTCGCTCCACGCCACCAATGCGAAGGAACACACGCGCAACATTCGCGTCAACGATCGCCTCTGTGTGACCACTCACAATCGACGCAACCGCGCCAGCGGTGTAGCGACCAACGCCTGGCAACGCTTCAAGCGCAACGCGATCCGATGGCGTCTCGCCGCTGTGCTCTTGCACAATCTCCGCAGCAGCCGCTCGGAGTAATCGCACTCTTCGGTAGTACCCGAGCCCTTCCCACGCAGCGAGCGCGACGGATTCATCACTGCCCGCAAGCTTCTTCGGCGAAGGAAAGCGCTTCATGAACGCCGGCCAGTACTCGACCACGCGTGCGAGTTGCGTCTGCTGCAGCATCACCTCGCTCACCAGCGCGCCCCAAGGGGTGCGAGCGCGCCTCCACGGAAGATCTCGCGCGTTCAAGACGAACCAGCGAGAAAGAGTTTGCGAAACTTCGCGAACGGCGAGCGTTGGAAACTCGCCCTCGAGCGGGCTTTTTGACGCCTTTTTTCGCGACATTTGGCGCTGTTGCGTTGTTGTCTTCGTACTCAACATGGGCCATTGGACAGCGCGCGTTCCCTTGCGGCAAATTGGGGGGTCGGGTAGCGTATCCCGACTCGGAAGGCAATGCCGCCAACCGTTGGAGATCACTATGTCGAAGATGTTCTACTCGTTGACTGAGGCCGCAAGCAAGCTTGGGAAGTCGGAGAGCGCGGTTCTCGCGATGGCCGACAAGGGTCTCATCCAGAAGAACATGCACGAGGGACAGGTGAAGTTCCGCGTGGAGCAGATCGACCTTCTCTCCGATGGCGAACCGGTCTTAGAAAACAACTCTGGACCGATCGGACTTGCCGACACTGGTTCGGGCGCGCCCATCAATATGGCGACGCCAACATCCTCAAGTTCACTCCTCGAAGAATCATCCATCGGCCTTGCTGACTCCGGCGCTGCGGGCAGCGGCATGGGCAAGCGATCACTCGCGAACGAAGACACTGGCGTGAGCATCTTCGCTTCGGGCAAGGGCAGCGGCATCGAACTCGGACTCGAAACTGTTGGCTCTGGCTCGGGTCTTCTCGATCTCACTCGCGAAAGCGAAGAGACCGCTCTCGGCGCCGAACTCATCGAAGCGGTCTACGCTGGCGACGGCGGCAGCGATCTTCCTCCTCCTGGTGCAAGCGGAATCTTTGAGCCCGTCGGTCACGGCGGCGGCGGATTCGGCGGCAGTTCAATGGGCAGCGGCGCATCGTTCGCTCCAGCAATTGAAATCTACGACGGCGCATGGAGCGGCGTTGGTGTCGGACTCATGGCAGCCGCGGTCGTCGCGCTTGTCTGCGTCGCGATTTCAGCCCTCGCCATCGCAACCGGTGGCGGCGCACAGCTCGCGACCTTCTTCGCTGAAGGAATGATGATCTGGGTCGGCGGACTTGCGGGTGTCACCGCAGTGTTCGGCGTGCTCGGCTTCTTCCTCGGCCGCGCGACTGAGTAATAACATCGGTTCGCTCATCGAAAGATCTTCATGCTCTTGACGCGCTACGGATTTCGCGAGTGGTTCATCATCACTGCTGTTGCCGCGCTCGTGATCGCAGTCGCAGGCTTCCTCGCATGGATGTGGCTCGCGATCGCAGCATTTGTGCTGTGGGCAGCACTCGCATCGTTCTTTCGTGATCCGCTATTTCGAAAGCCCGCAACGAACAATGCGTGCGACCTCGTGAGCCCAGCTGATGGACTTGTGAGTGCTGTTCTAGAAGTGCCCACGCATCCAGCGACGAACGGACGCGCAACCATCGTGCGCATCTATCTCTCGGTGCTTGATGTGCACATCAATCGCTCTCCGTGCGCATGCACCGTGCTGGCACTCGATCACACGCCTGGCAAGTATCTCGATGTGCGCATTGAAGAGAGTGCTGCTGTGAATGAGCACCTGCTCATGCGGTGCACGACTTCAAGCGGCATCGCGTTTGGTGTGAAGCAAATCGCAGGCAAAGTCGCGCGCATGATTGTGAATCCGCAGCGAGCTGCAAACACACTCACGCGCGGCGAGCGCTACGGGATGATCAAGTTCGGCTCGACGACGGAGCTCATCTTCCCCACTGATGAAGTCGAATCCATCGCAGTCAAGCAAGGCCAACGCGTCACAGGCGGCGTGACCGTGCTGCTGCGTGCGAAGCGCGTTTGAGCGGTCAGGCGAATGCCGGCTCTACCGGCAAGCCGTACGAAAGAGAGCGAAACCGCGCGGCAACGACGCCGTCAAGCGAGTGCGAAGAAACGCGCGGTCAGTCGCGAACGCTCAAGATTCCCCATCCTCGTCGTTGGCGAGCGCTGGGAAGGTAAACGTACTTCGATGATGGATGCGGACGATGCGCGCCATTTGCTCGGCGAACACTGGACGCAGCGCATCGAGGAGCGCTGCGAGGTCGTCGCGGAATGCTTCGCTTGAGTGGCGGAAGAAAAAGAACACCGCGGTGCATTCACCGTACGCATGCGCTGGGAATGCGACGAGTTCTGAATCTTCGAGGACCGTGCCTTCGACGCCGAGCGCTCGCACGAACTCTGCGGTGTCGGAGAAGCGGAAGAGATCTTCGCTTGCTGCGAGTCGATCGCAAACTTCTGAGGAGAGCTTGTTCAACATCGGCTCTGCGGTTGCGCGTGGGCAATCGTAATTCACGTATGCGCCGAGACCCCACTGCGTTCGCTTGGAACCTGGAAGAAACACAGCCGCGTTGGTTGCGCCTGTTTTCGTGAGCATGTACTCAAGCGCGGTGCGCAAGAGATCTTCAGGATCGAGTTCTTGCGAGATGAGTCCTCGAAACTCCCCTGCTGCTTGCACGAAATCGATACTCGCGTTCGAGGACGTTGTGCTCTCGTCATGTGCGCGAACGATCGACTTGTTCTCGATCGGAGTCGTGACTGCGCCCGCCATTCCCTGCAAGCGTGCATGACGGTTGTTTCGATCTCGCTCGCTCGACGCGGCGGAAATCGCAGCGCGAAGGCGACGCGGCGCCTCTTCGCTCTCAAGGTCGATCCAATCTCGATATCCCTCACGCATCGCAGAAAGCAACGACGCGCTGCGTGCACGTGGACCAGCGATGACGAGATAAGTTGATGGCAGCAAGCGGCGCACACGATCAGCGAGTGATTCGCGACGGCGTGCGTGAAGCTCAACGCTCACAAGCACAACTTCTGCAGCACTCGACGCAAGATGCATCAACGCAGTCGCTTCACCTTCCACGAAGTCGAGCTGAAACTCGCCTGGAGGAAGTGAACCTTGCAGTGCGACGCGATAGAGTTCGTCGAAGCCCACGCACAGCACGCTCGTTTTCACTGACGCGCCGAAGGGCATGGGTTGCCCTGCTTGATTGAAACTGTGATCGAATTGATGCGCGTCCATGCGCTCCTCCTGATGCCTGCTTTGGCATTGACTCGGATGCGGAACGACGCATCACGAACAACGCTCTGTCCTTGCATTCGGCATGAGTTGGGCTAACTTTCACTCCATTCCCCGATTCCACGATGCAGGAGCGTGATTCAGTTCCGTCTGTGCGATCTCGCCCACTGGTTTCGCTCAGCAATTCCTGCTGAAAACCCGACTTAGCCGCCCGTGTGGCGCGCGTTCCAAATGGTGACCGCTTCGGGCTCTCGCGGATAAATCGGCAGCAATTGCATGGGATCGAGGCTCTCGTCAGCGTCGAGAAACTCGCGCGCGACAGAGAGTAGCGCGATGCCATCTGCGCGCGCTGGCTCCGAGACGAGGCTCATTCGCGTGGCTGCGCTGAGCAGTGTTGCATCAAGATGCTCATCGTGAATGAGTGCGATCGGCAACGAACATCCCGTTGCTTTCAATGCGGTCGCACATCTGTCGAGTGTTTCAACGCCACCAGCACTTCCTTCAACAAGCGCGCTCCATCGACCGTCGCGATACACACACGCTGTAAACCACGCGCTGCCTTGCTTCGATGCGAGTGCGACGATGGATGCCTGAGTGCCCTTCGCTGCGCGCAACGATTGCGCTTCGACGAATGCTGATGGAACCGCGAGCACGCGCAGCCCAAGTGCTGTCGCAATCCCCTTCGCCGCCGCGATAGAAACACGCAGTCCAGTGAAACTGCCGGGACCAACTGCAACAGCAACGACGCCAATCTCTTCCTTCGCAACACCCGCTTCAAGCAGCAGCGCGTCGAGTTCAGTGAAGAACACCTCGTCGCCGTGCGCGGATTGACCTTGCAACGCGCGGACATGCGACGCCGTTTCCTTCGTGAGCGCAACGCATGCTCGACGCTGTGTGAGATCGAAGGCGAGCAACACGGTCAAAGGCTTCAATCTCCCTCGATCCGCAGAAACGAAGCGATCGGGACAGCAAGATCAAGCAGCGCGTAGGACGTCGTGACTGGCTCCGCAAGATCGAGCGGAATCACGCGGCCCTGTGCGTGATCACTCGCGAGTGTGACGAGCTTCTTGAACGGCGCGTCCACTCCATTGGGAACGTTCATGTGACCAATGACGAAGAGTTGCACTCCCCACGCTTCCGCGAGCGTGTCGAGCGAACGATCCGTGTGCCCTCGTCCCCATGTCATCAAGAACGCCGCGCCGGATGGACTTTCGTAATCGTCCTCCACGAGCGCGCGATTGAGTACGCCGACATCAAACGCATCCAACATCGCTTCGCCCGGCAGCGAGTGCGAGAACTGCAGTCCGCCTTCGGTGCGCACTGCCAGCGGCATTGCTGCGATAAACATGTCAAGCGCGTCCGCGACGGCATCCGCTTCGTCACCGAAGACCCACTCGAGCCCTTCGGTGAACTTCACCGATTGATCGCCGCCGCCCTTACTCACCGCGTGTCCACGGAACTGCGACAACTCGTGATTCGCAAGCACAGGATGCACTTGATGCGGATACTCAAGCACCAACTCCGCAACGCGGCCGAGCATCTGAAACGACATGTCCATGTCATTCACAAGTCGATCGCCGTGAATCAATTCATGTAGCACTACATGATTGTCGGAACTTCGGTCGAGCTTCGCCAGATCGCAAACCGCTTCGAAATGCGGCAAATTGTCGTGGAGGTCGCCCGTGAGGAGCAGGCGCCCGCGCGCAGGAAGATGAATCGTGACACCCGCTCGACCGTGGCACGCGTACAACGCCGCGGTTGCTTCTCGCATGAGTGCGCACAATGCATCTGCGTTGCGCGTCCATGCTCGATTGCGCCCGCGAGCCGCGTTCACTTCGATCCGCCTGCAGTCTGGGCGATCATCGTGAAGGGCACGCGGCCGCTGCCTGTTGCGGTGACGATTTCAAGTTCACCTTCGATCGGACCTGCTGCGCCAGCGACTGGTTCCAATCGCACGATGATCGCTGCGGAATCGACACCCTGCGGCGTCACGGAGACGAGCGTCGCAGTCACGGTTGGCGTGAGCGAGCGCACTGACTTCACATCTCGGTAGCGAGGATCAGTCACTTGCCCCTTCGCGGGTGGGTTGTAGTGCTCAAGATCGATCGACACTTCGGAAGGCTTGCCAACAGATGCGTGCTGCGCGTCAGCGAGTTGATCCTTCACCCACCAGAAGCGCTGAAAGCGCGCCATATCGTGCTTTGAACCCGTGCATTCATCGCGCACACGCAATGGAATTGACGGGCAGCCAGGATGATCGGTAAACACAAACCACCAGATCGGCATCTGCTCGCACGACTTGCCTGAGAGATCCCACAGCAGTGTGTACTCCGCGCGCGGCGCGTCCTTTGCGGGATCAAATCCGAGGTAGGTCGGCTCCTTGCCACCTGAAAGCAATACGCGAAACGGCGCGCCATCTTTCGACTTCAACTTCACAACACCGCGCACATTTTCTTTGAGCGCATCACAGAACGGCGGATCCGCGAGCACAGGTAGCTGCACATCGCCCTTGATGGTGGCTGTCACTGGAGGGACTTGCCCCTCAAACACAATCGTGACCTTCGCTTCCTTTTCGCCAGGCGCGCGAGGTGCCTTCAAAGATGCGTCAAGCGCGAGCGTGCCACCGATGGCAATGGACTTCCCTGCCACTGGCGTGATATCCGTGCACTTGCAGTTGGGCACAGCCTCCTTCACGATCAATATCTGGTTCGTCAGATTGCGCAGCACGAAGCGTGCAGGGTTACGCGAACCCGGTTCGACTGCGCCAAGTTCGACGACCGCAGGTTCGACGGCAACCATCGCGCGCACTGCTTGCGGCGCGGGCTGCTGCGCGAGCGCCGACGACTGCATGCACGCGGTCACCGCGAGAAGAACCGGAAGAAGTACTCTCGAAAGCATCGTTCAGAGTGTACGCTCCGTACCACTCGCCGGCTGCGCGAGCCGAAAGCACTTCACTCTATGGACATCGCTGCACTCTTCTCTGCTGAGAATCTCCTCGCACTCGCCACACTCACGCTGCTCGAGATCGTGCTCGGCGTAGATAACGTCGTGTTCATCGCAGTGCTGAGCGGTCGGTTGCCAGAGGCGCAACAGAAACTTGCGCGGCGTATTGGCTTGATTGCGGCGATGGTGATGCGCATTTTGCTGCTGCTCTCGATCTCGTGGGTGATGGGGCTCGGCGATGAATTGCTTGCGTTCAACTCCTTCGGTCACGCGCTCAGTTTCTCCGCGAAGGATCTCATCCTTATCGGTGGAGGCGCACTGCTCATGGTGAAGTCCGTGCGCGAGATTCATCATCTCGTTGCGGCAACCGATGAACAAAAGGCGCCAGGCAAGTATGCGTCCTTCAACGCGGTCATCGTGCAGATCGCGATCATGGACATCATCTTCTCGCTCGACTCCGTCATCACCGCAGTCGGTATGGCGGATGACATCAGCATCATGGTGATCGCGGTTGTGATCAGCGTCGCCGTCATGATGGTCGCAGCGGAACCCATCTCGAATTTCGTGCAACGCCGCCGTTCACTCAAGATGCTCGCGCTCTCATTCCTGATCCTCATCGGCACAATGCTCGTCGCGGAAGGCTTCGGTCAACATGTGTCGAAGGGCTACATTTACTTCGCGATGGCATTCGGCGTTGGCGTGGAGATGCTCAACATTCTTGGTGACAAGATCCGCGCGAAGTTGCCGTCGATGAAGAAGTCGTAATGCAGTCATAAAAAACTCGACGCCGAATGATCGGCGTCGAGTGTGTGATTAAGTCGCTAGCGCGTGATGATTTTGCCGCTTGGGGCAGAATTCATCAGAAGCGCTTCAGCACCACTATCACGAAGACCATGCGTTCAACATGGCAGCGAGATCTGCTGCATCAACCGATCCGCTCACATCGATATCGCCGACGCCTGCACTGCCCCAGTTGTTGAGAAGCACCGAGAGATCTGCGCCGTTCACGACACCGTTGCAATCGAGATCCGCCGCAACGCATGGTGGCGCACAAGCCGCGTCGCCAGTGGCTGGAATCAACTTGAAGATCTGCCCAGAGCCTGCGCCCGAACCTTGATCGACGATGTACATCTCACCGAGCTCGTCTTCGCCGAACGAGACGATTTGATTCATTGTGAAGCCGTCGATCGACACTGCGAGCTCTGTGTTGCGCACGGTGTGCTCAGTGACAACGCCGCCGGTGTAACGCATCGACCAAATATTGTTCGTCGCGTAGTCCGCGTAGAAGTAGATGCCGTTCATGTCAGGCATCAAACAACCGCGATACACATAGCCGCCGGTGACGCTGTAACCGCCATTGGTTCCCACAGCATGCGGATGCGTGCGGACTGGTGCAGTGAGGGTTGCAGCGTTGCAGGTGCATCCGGTGAGGGTCGTGCATGAAGTTCCCTCTGTGCAGCGCCAACCGAAATTTCGACCGAGGAAACTCGCGCCTGTAGTCCAGTTCACTTCTTCCACTGCGTTCTGACCGACATCACCGATCACGATGTCGCCATTGAGGCGATCGAAGGAGAAGCGCCATGGATTGCGAAGACCGATCGCTGCGATCTGATCGAGCCCTGCAGTAGCGCCGAAGTACGGATTCGTCGTGGGATTCGTATACATCGGGCTCGTGCCAGTCACCGCAGGGGCGATGCGAAGCATCTTGCCGAGATACGCGTTCACATTCTGCGCATTTCCGTTTGGATCGTTCGCACTGCCGCCGTCACCCGTACCGATGTAGAGGAAGCCATCAGGGCCGAAGTGGATATCTCCACCGTTGTGATTCGTGAAGGGATCAGCCCACGAGAGCACCGTTGCACCCGTCCCAATGTCGGCAATGTTTGGATTCGTTGCGTTGCGGTTGTATCGACGCACGACATTCGTGTACGCGCCTGCTGCGCCGCCGGTGTAGTACACGAAGAACACGCCGTTCTTTGCGTAGTTCGGATGGAACGCCATGCCGAGCAAACCTTGTTCGTCGTTGACGGATGTGCCGTTAGTCACCAATGAAACATCGATGTCGAGGAATGGAGTTGGAAGCAACGTGTTCGTCGCCTTGTCGTAAATTCGAATCGCGCCGCGCTTCTCAAGGATGAACATTCGATTGTTGTCGCCAGGAGCCCAACCAGCCCACACTGGATACGTCAGGCCAGTGAGTACGCGTTTGGTCTTGAGCGCGGTTACACCAGCGAGTGCGGGTGAAGTCACAAGTGCGGTGCCGAGAAGTGCTGCAGCGAGAGACAGAGTGAGCGAGTTACGCATAGAGGAGATCCGACTATCGAAAAGATTCAAGACGTACATCGGAGAATAGCCCCGAGTAGTGAACATTCAAGTTTGATTGGGTTATTTGACGCGAGACATACGGACGCAACAACGCAAGAGTTCCCTTCGATTGCGCTTCTGCGGCAGAACGGGACAGCAAAGCTGTTCCTTATCGACTTCTCATACCTTGCGTTGTGCACGTGCACGCGCGAGCGAAGAATGAAGCGCTGTGAACGCGGATTCAAGCCGCAAAACAGCTTCATCGAAGCGAGCAGTCGCTATCGCGAGCCGAGCAACGTCCGCGTCCTCGATCGCCTCTGAGATCTCCGGCAGCACGCTTGTCCCATAGCCCGTGAATCGATCAGTCGCGGCGTAGAGGTTTGAAAACCACGGTCTTCCGTTCAATCCATGCGGCGCTTTGAACGCAATGCGACATGCTGCGAGTGCCGCACGAGTCTGCGCGTCGAGCGTCTTCCCTTCAGCGTCGAGCACTCGAAGTGCTTCATCGCACTGACTCGCGAGCGCGCCGATTGCGTCCACACGAATTGCAAGCGCTTCAATCGCGCGAGAAGGAAGCTTCGCGTCATTCGCGCGACGCACAGCAGCAGTCAACCGCGCAGAGAGTGTTTCGATCGTGCTCGCTGCTGCAAACCCCGCGACAGATTTGTTGCTCATGCGCGCAACGAATGCGTTCGTCAATCGAGTGACAAGTTCCGCCGCGCGATAGTCCGCACCCACGGTCGCTTGATACCACGCGACAGTGTCGTAGTTGGAGTGATAGCTGTTGCCCGCACTTCCGCCCGAATAAATCGCAACACTCGGCACGAGGGCTCGACACCAGAACGCAACATAATCACTGCCACCACCGAGTTCACCAATCGCGCGCGTGGCGCTTTCAGGACTCACGCGCGGCAAGAGATCGAACGCTGTTCCGTCGCCATCCGGCGCGGGGACTGCACTCGCGGCGCGCAACACTTCATCGCGCAGCCACGGCGACGCCGCAAAGGAAGGCTTCAATCCCATCGCTGCCATATCAAGATTGATATAGGCGACGCAGCGCGCACTGAGTTCCCGCTCGAGTCCTTCCACCCATTCCGTCGAACCAACTATGCCGTATTCCTCCGCACCCCACGCAGCAAACACAATCGTTCGATCGGCGCGCTTTCCTTCTTTTGCGAGCAACGCGAAGTCGCGCGCGCTCTCCATCATGCAGATCGTTCCTGCGAGTGGATCCGCGGCACCGAAGCACCACGCATCGTGATGACAACCCACCACGACGAACTCTTCTGGAATCGTCGCGCCTTCGAGTCGCGCGATCACATTCGCAGTGGACTGCACCACGCGCTCTTGCACGATCTTCAATCGAAGGCGTACGCCCACGTCGCTCTCGCTTGCATCACTCGTCAATCGATACGCACACGGAAGCCCACCGATCCAACTCGCTGGCGCAATGGCGCCCTTCATGCGTGAAAGAATCTCGCGTGCTGCGGCGTATCCAATCGGCTGCACTGGAATCTTGGGAAGCAATTCCTCCGTTGGCGCGCGCACGATTCCAGCCACGGACTTGCGACCTGGAGTTCCAGGATCACCCGGATACGGAAGCGTGAGAAGCGACCCGCGTTGAATGCAAGTGTCGTTGGCCCATCCACCGCTCTCGGGCCACACGCCGCCCTGTCCAGATCCTGTGTCGGCTGGATCCGTGAAGATCACCAACGCAGCAAAGCCTGCGTCGTGCGCGAATTTTGCTTTGTATCCGCGGAAATTTCCACCGTAGCGTGCGAGTGCGATCTTGCCCTTCGTGTCGACGCCGAGCGACGCAAGTTGCGCGAAGTCTTCGCGCGTGCCGTAGTTCACATACACCACCGCCGCTTCAACATCGCCCGATCCACTCCATGCGTTCCATCCCACATTGAGATCGGGATGCGCGGTTTGAGGATCGATCGCGAGATTCGGTTCGGTGATCGCGAGCGGCAGCACACCGCGTCGCGGCGCGATCGTTCCATCCGCACTCGCCGGAAACTCTGCATCCACGATCTCTAGCACCGACTCTTTCGGTCGCGGCAGCAACAACTCGAGCCGATCGATTTCAACGATAAGCCCATAGTCCACGAATGCCTTCGCGATGCGTTCGATCTCGCGTGCGTCACCCACCGAGCCAGCAACGTGCGGCTCGACGGCGAGCAGCGTGTGCATCGCCGCAAGTTCGGTGCGCGAGACCTTCTCGACCGCTTGTGCGACGAATGGATCAACCCCGTTTTGCGCACAAAGCGCCGCGCTAATGCTCAAGGTAAGCAAGGTCACGATCGAATGTCTCCTTCAAACAAGTCACTGCAATCACTCCAACCACACAACACGCGAGTCCGAGCCACAGTGTCGTGGAAGCAACATCAAACATCGAACTCAGCCAGAACCAAATCCATGTCACAGGCACCGCAGTCGCGCGAATGAAGTTCGGCGCGCTCGTTGCAGCAGTGGCACGAAGGTTCGTCCCAAACTGCTCACCTGCAGTCGTCACAATCACCGCCCAGAATCCAGTTGCCGCGCCGATCACCGACATCAACCAGTAAAAACGCTCATCACTCGCGCCAGCACAGTTGATGAAAAGCACGATGGACGCTGCGAGCATGCATTGGAAGATGATGATCGCGTAACGCCGACTTCGCAGGTACTGGCTCAACAATCCGCACGCGATGTCGCCAACGACCACGCCGCTGTACGCGAACATGATCACCTTCGCAGGCATGATCGCCGTTGGACATCCGAGTGCTACGCCGATCTCCGGCGCGAAGATAAACATCACGCCGCCGACAAACCAAATCGGCATTCCACCGAGTACTACGCACGCAAAGCGCGCCATTCGTTGCGGCGGCCAAAGCAATTGCAGGGGGTTTCCTCGCGAAACAGTCGACTGCTTGCGCACCGCATGAAACAAGCCTGATTCACTCACGCCGATTCGAAACACCAACAGCACGAGACCGAGAACGCCACCGATGAGATAGCAATGATTCCACGCGAAGAACTGCGCGACGATGCCCGCAGCAACCGCGCCACAGAGTCCAACCGCCGCAACAAGTGTGGTCGCGAGACCTCGTCGCGCCGTCGGAAGCAACTCGCTCACGAGCGTGATCCCTGCACCAAGTTCACCAGCGAGTCCGAAGCCTGCGACGAAGCGAAGCACTTCATACTGCCACACGTCGGTGACGAACGCATTCAAGATGTTCGCAATCGAGTACACAAGAATCGATCCGAAGAGCGTCTTCAACCGACCGAACTTATCGCCGAGCATTCCAAACGCGATGCCGCCTGCGAGCATTCCTGTGAGTTGCAAATCGAGCAGGTGCTTCCCGAGACTCTTGAGTTCAGCAGGGTCCGTAATGCCGAGCGCCTTCAGGCTCGGGATGCGCAAAATCGAGAAGAGCACGATGTCGAAGAGATCGACGAAATAACCGAGCGCCGCCACGATGACCGCAAGAATCGCGCCTCGCGTGATTGTGCTCGGGCGCTCATGCAATTCAACTTCCTGCTTCATGCAGAAGATCCTATCGCGAACCTGAAATTGCTTGATTTCGAGTCGCTCGCAGCGACACAAGTCGCACGACGCATCCGCTACACTTCTCCGCCCTAGGACAGGTGTCCGAGCGGTTGAAGGAGCAGCATTGGAAATGCTGTGTACGGGTAACTGTACCGGGAGTTCGAATCTCCCCCTGTCCGTTTGAAATCGAAGCACGCGACCGAGTCTCTCGGTCGCGTACTTCGTTTACAGGATCCCGACCAACTGCTTTCGAGCGACCGCGCTCCATCCGCGATTAGCAGCTGGACTCGCTGGTGATGGATGCAACACCGTTCGCACGTCGATGCTTTCACCAAGCGCGCGACGCGCGGCGAGCGTCGCAAATCCTCCAACGCCCACGATCACTTTTGGTTGCAGCGCCTTCACGATCCGCGCAAGCGATCGATCGCAAATCGATTCCAACGCCGCGCGTTCACCCGCGAGCAGTTTGTCCGGCGTAATGTTCGCGCCACTCGCACTCACAAATGCAAGCGGACACCAATTCCACACGAACGCACGACGGAAGAACGCGTTTGCATCAGGAAACTCTTCTTGCATGAGTCCCCAGAATCGCCGACCACTCACTTCACTGCGCGAGCATGCGAACCCTTCAATCGGTCGCTTCGCATGCGCAATCTTCGGTTGCTTCACCACACCATCAATCCGAAGAAACTCACGCACCGCGGCAACTTCACCAAACGGCACCCCCGTCTGCGCCATCCCGAAAGGCCCAGGATTCATGCCAAGAAACAGTGCATGCACATTCGGCCGCGCAAGTGCCAAGTACATCTCATGCGTCTTTCGCGCATACACAAGCGGGTTGTAGACAACACGCACCTCGCCACGAAACTCCACCGCGTCCACCGCACGACACAACGCCCGCGACGCGAGAACGAGCGAGCGAGTTACCGAACGAGAACGCAGGTGCGTTGATGCCATGTCAACAATATCCAAAGCTGCAGGCGAGATGCGCTGCGAGCACTGCGCCGATGATCGGACCAACCACAGGGACCCATGCGTATCCCCAATCACTCTCGCCCTTGCCTGCAAGCGGAATGATTGCGTGGACGATGCGCGGCGCGAGGTCTCGCGCGGGATTGATCGCGAATCCAGTTGCGCCACCAAGCCCAATGCCGATCACGAGAAGCAATCCCGCGATAGCGAATGCGAACCAACTCCAAGCGTCCGACACTTTCCCGCTATCACCACCGACCCACGGCGACTGCACGAGCGTCATGATTCCAAACACGAGTGCGAACGTCGCGATGATTTCGCTGATCAGATTCCAACCGAGTGAGCGAATCGCGGGTGAGTTGCAGAAGCACGCGCGCTTCGCGAGTGGATCAGTCGTGTTCGACCAATGCGGCATGAAGGCGAACACCACCGCGAGTTGACCAGCTGCTGCGCCGAGAAACTGTGCCGCGATGTAGGTGGAGATTTTTGCAGGATCGAATTCGCCAACACTCGCAAGTGCAATCGACACCGCTGGATTGAGATGCGCGCCAGACTTCTCGGCAATCCACACCGCAACGAAGAGTGCGGAGGACCAGCCAACGCAGATCGCGAGCCAGCCTGCGCCCTCGCCCTTGCTGCCCTTCAACAGGACACTCGCAACAGTCGCATTGCCAAGCAAGATCAAGAACGCGGTCCCAAGAAACTCCGACCAGAAGAGGTCAACCATGCGACGCAGTTGAACCCGCAACGCACATGCAAGCAAGTCGCGGCTGCTATACTCCGCGATCCTCACGGGTTGTAGCGCAGTTTGGTAGCGCGTTTGACTGGGGGTCAAAAGGTCGTGGGTTCAAATCCCGCCAGCCCGATTCAGAACGTCAAAGCGGAAGGCGCAGCGCCTTCCGCTTCGTCGTTCCTCCATCGGTCTGACTTGCCGCATGAAGCATGCGTCAAGAGCGTTCTCGAAGACTCGCCCGCGCGGTCTTGTGGCGTCCGGGAAAAAACCGGACGAGCAAATCCCGCCTTCAGTCTTCGAGCAACTTGCAACGCACTGGCAGAGCGCCTTCCGCTTCGTCGTTCCTCCATCGGTCTGACTTGCCGCATGAAGCATGCGTCAAGAGCGTTCTCGAAGACTCGCCCGCGCGGTCTTGTGGCGTCCGGGAAGGAACCGGACGAGCAAATCCCGCCTTCCGTCTTCGAGCAATTCGCGACGCACTGGCAGAGAGCCTTCCGCTTTGACGTTCCTCCATCGGTCTGACTTGCCGCATGAAGCATGCGTCAAGAGCGTTCTCGAAGACTCGCCCGCGCGGATGCACTGGACAGGCAAGCCAAGGCTTGCCTGTCCAGTGCGTTTCTTGTCCAGTGCGTTTCTGTTCATTTCGCCCAATGAAAGTACCTCTCCAAAAGTGGGACAAAGTGCGACAACTGGGAAAGTCCAACTATCCTGCCACGCGTGGTGGTTTTTCAGGGGGCGAAACGTGGTCGTGCTTTGGAGTCTCAATTGAGCTCGATTTTCGGCGGAAGAACAACCGAGATCCAGTTGCTCGCCAAGCTGGCGACCCGGGCTATACTTTTCGCAACATACTCGCCGCACCTCTCTCCCTCACGGGATGACGTGCATCAAGGGCGAGTTTTTTCTTTTGCTGAACGGAGAAGCGGAGTATGAGCGAGGGCTCTTCTCTCGTCCCATTCGCCAAGCCGTGGCAGAGTTGTTCGGACCAGCTGAAGACGCTCGAGGCGCGCGGGCTCGTCGTTCGTGATCGGTCTTCCGCAGAGGAGTTTCTCTCGCACGTGAACTACTACCGCCTGAGCGGGTATGGCTTGGCTTTCGAGCAGAGTCGACATGTGTTCGTTCCGGGAACGACGTTTGAACAACTTCAAGCTGCGTACGACTTTGATCGTGTTCTCCGCGACCTCATTACCGAGGCACTAGAGATGGTTGAAGTGGATACTCGGACGGCGATCGCCTATCACTTTGGCCAACGCTACGGTGCGTTCGGACATTCTGATCCCACCAACTTCTTCATGCCGCCGCCCTCGCTGCATGCAATCAAGCCACACGACTTTCAGTACTCACAATGGATAGAGAACATCCGGCGCGAGGCCCTCCGCTCCAAGGAACGCTTTGTCGAACACTACAAGTTGACCTACGCCGGTTTCCCAAATCTCCCCGTGTGGATGGTGACGGAAGTGATGTCATTCGGCTCGCTTTCGCGCATGTATGAGGGAATGCTTGCGGTCGATCGCCAAATCGTGGCGCAACGCTACAAGGTGCAGCCTCGCTTTCTCGCGTCGTGGCTTCACCACCTTGTCTATGTTCGAAATGTTTGCGCCCACCACTCTCGACTGTGGGATCGGGTGTGGGCGATCAAACCAGACCTGCCGCCGCTTCCGGCTTGGTCACGCCCATTGCTTCCCGGCAACGATCGCTTGTTCGTGTCCTTGCTGATCCTCCGCCGCTTGCAAACTCGATGTCCCGCAATCGCTCCCTTCGATGTTGAGTGGAAGACACGCGTCGAAGCCCACATCTCGAATCTGCCAACTGCATCCAACAGGCTCGGCAGAATGGGGCTAACTGCCAACTGGACCTCTCATCCACTTTGGACTTAACCAGAAGGCTGCGCTTGGCTGCGTTGGACATGGCTGCGTTGGACATGCAAGCCACGGCTTACCTGTCCAGTGCGTTTCATTGTCCAGCGCGTTTCACCCTACAACTCTTTCAGCGCGGCGCGGCAGTACCACTTCACTGCGTCGCTCATCGGTGGATCGAGCGCGTCGAGTTCGGCGTCGGTGCACCAGCGGATCGCGTGGTGTTCCTCGGCGGCGAGGGTGGTGGTCCCCCGCTTCACTCGCGCGAAGTAGATCATTCCGATGTGTTCGTGCGTGTCGCTGATGCGGTGGATGTCGAGGAATCGCGGGCCGATCAGCGCGCGCGTCCCTGGACCGGTCGTCGGCGGACGCTCGCCGATCAAATCGACGGCGAGGCCGCTTTCCTCGAGCGTCTCGCGTAGTGCGGCCTGCTCGGGATCTTCATCGAGCTCGATGTGTCCGCCGAGCGGAAGCCACTTGTCGAGCTTCTTGTGGTGGATCACGAGGACTTT
>QWPV01000023.1 GCA_003671055.1 Planctomycetota bacterium | reverse complement strand
GCGGACTCACCACCTGCGAGGCGTTGGCGAGTGGACTTCCTATGGCGATCGTGAATCCACTTCCTGGGCAAGAAGAGCGCAATAGTGATCATCTCCTCGAGTGGGGGGTTGCGGTTCGTTTGAACTCACCCATGACCATTGGCTGGCGGCTTCGCGCACTGCTCACTGATCGCGAACGGCTTGCTGCGATGCGCGCACGCGCGTTGGCACGCGCCAAACCATTTGCGGCCGATGCGATTGTGAGTGCGTTGCAACGCGACACGGTGAACGCGAGTTCTGGTGGGATCACAGCGGCCAACTCTGAACTAACTGCTGTGCATTCGCGCTGAAAAGTCAGTTGGAGTTCAACATGGTGAAGAGTCGGCGTTCCGCAGCGACAGGGCCGGTAAACCATGGATCTGTTTCGCCCGCATCCAGTTCAAAGTCGTCGTCAGCGCCTTGACTACCGCCGAGGGTTCCAGCATCGGTCTCCAATTGCATCGCCTTCAGCGCATCGATCTTCGCGAGGAACGCAAGGCCGTCGACCACCTCGAAACGCCCATCTTCGTGTTCGACGAGCATCGTGCAACTCTCGACCCAATCACCACAGTTGTAATAATCGATGCCATCGATCACGCGCTGCTCGACCTTATGAATGTGTCCGCACACCACGCCATCGAACCCGCCTCGTCGCGCCTCCGCAACCAGCGCGCCTTCGAAGTTTGAGATGAAGGTGCACGCTTGTTTCACGCGCGCCTTGATGGCTTGTGACAGCGAGTCGTAGGGGAGCGAGAGCAGTCGGCGTATCGCGTTGTAGGCGCGATTGATTTTGAGCAACAGCTCGTAACCCATCGATCCCGCCAGTGCCAACATGCGCGAGTTGCGCACCACAAGATCGAATTGATCGCCGTGAGTGACGAGAAGGCGACGGCCATCTGCGGTCTCGTGCACTGCATCCATGCTGATGCGAATGCCGCCGAAAGTCAGCCCGCAGAAGGGACGCGCGAATTCGTCATGATTGCCGGGGATATAGGTAATCCGCGTGCCACGGTGGGACATCTTGAGCAGCCTTCGAATCACGCTGTTGTGCGCGTCGGGCCAGTACCAACGCTGTCTGAGTCGCCACATGTCGATGATGTCACCGACAAGATAGATCGACTCGCACTCAACATGCTTGAGTGCGCGCGCGAGTTGCTCCGCTTGCGCACCGCTCGAGCCAAGGTGGCAATCACTCAGAAATAATGTTCGCACTTTGAGCTTCATCCGTGAATCTCCCGTCCGTCATTCTTGACGTAGGAATATCGGCAACGCCTGTGAAGGCGGCGTGTATTTGCCGCGTGCCTTCGGCTAAGTCATGTGCGACGCGTCAATGTGACTACGCGACGATCTCAGGCACCACACGACCCTTCACATCCGTCAGACGGAAGTCGCGACCGGCGTGGTTGAACGTGAGGCTTGAGTGATCGAGTCCCATGAGGTGGAGCGCGGTTGCGTGCCAAGCGTGGATGTCCATCACGCCGTCGACTGCTTCGCCGCCGGTTGCATCGGTGCTGCCGTAACTGAGTCCGCCCTTCACGCCGCCGCCTGCCATCCAGATCGTGAAGCCCTTCGCGTTGTGATCGCGTCCGTCGCCATTTTGTGCGTAGGGCGTGCGTCCAAATTCACCGCCCCAGATGACAAGTGTGTCGTCGAGCATGCCGCGCTGTTTGAGATCAGTCAGCAGCGCTGCGATTGGTCGATCCACCGCGCCGCATTGGCGTTCGAGATCGACGCGGAGATTGCGATGCGTGTCCCAACCACCTTGCGAGACTTCGATGAAGCGCACGCCTTCTTCCGCGAATCTGCGGGCGAGCAAGCATTGTCGACCGAATCCATCCGTGGCCGTTTGCCCGATGCCGTACATGTCGAGCGTGGATTGTTTCTCATTCGTGAGATCGATGAGTTCAGGCACTTCCGCTTGCATGCGGAAGGCAAGTTCGTAACTCTCGATGAGCCCTTCAATCGCGGAGTCCTTCTCGCGGCGTTGGCGTTCTTTGTTGAGAGTTTGCACGAAATCGATCTGCTCGCGTTGCGCACTGCGTGTGTAACGATCGTTGCGCAGATCTTCGATAGGCTCATCAGGCGTTGCTTGTCCGCGACCGCCGCCGCCGCCACGATTGCCGTTGCGCGCAACATCCACGCGCGTGCCTTGCACCGAGGCAGGAAGAAACGACGCGCCGTAATTCTGTGCGCCGCCGTTGCCGTTGCCTGGATTGATCGTGATGAAGCCAGGCAGATTTTCATTCGCACTGCCGAGGCCGTACAGAACCCACGAACCGAAACTCGGTCGCACGAATTGGAAAGAGCCTGTGTGCATCATCACGGAGGCTTGCGCATGCGCAGGCACCGCAGTTTTCATGCCGCGTAAGAGGCAAATGTCATCCGCGCGCTCACGAACATTGGGAAAGAGATCACTGATCCAGAGTCCACTCTTGCCGCCTTGCTGAAACTTCCACGGACTCGCGAGGAGTTGACCGCTTCCGCGACCGACCGAGAGATTTTTTCCATCTGCGTTCGCAAGTTCGGGTTTGTAATCGAACGTATCAAGGTGGGAGGGTCCGCCCGCCATGTAGAGGAAGATCACGCGCTTGGCCTTGGCTGTCGTCTTTCCTGCAACGAGCGCAGGTCGTCCATCTGGGCCGAGGATCGTGCTCGCCATCGAGTTCTGCGCGAGCATCGCAGCGAATGCCATCGCGCCGAATCCACAACCAACCTGCGTGAGCATGTCGCGGCGAGAGACGACGGTTTCAGAATTGGAGCAGCAATCGAATTGCATGATGTCGTGTTCCTTCTTTGGATCAGTCGATGGTGCGGAATTCAGCGGTCGCGAAGAGTGCTTGGCAGAATGCGCTGAGCGCGATGAGTTCGGGATCATTGGGAATCGTTGCTTCAGCACGACCCATGCGTTCGCGGAGTCTCTGC
This sequence comes from Planctomycetota bacterium, assembly GCA_003671055.1. Taxonomy (GTDB): domain Bacteria; phylum Planctomycetota; class Phycisphaerae; order Phycisphaerales; family SM1A02; genus F1-140-MAGs142. The sequence continues at coordinate 35,149 of QWPV01000023.1, read as the reverse complement.
GCAACGCCGCCTTGACGCTGCGCCGCGCGACGATTGCCTTGCGCAGCTGGAGCTTCCGTTGTTTCGCTTCCCGCGCGAGCTGCAAGTTGCTCGAAGTGTTTGACGAATGTGCGTGCGGCGGATGCTTCGGCGCCTGTGGGCTTACGACTGAGTGCGAGAAGAAACGCACGTTGAATGCGTTCATCAGTCGTCTTCGCATCGCGTTGTAGTCGCGTAGCAAATGCATCGGCGACGCGCATCACTTGCTCATCATTGAGCATGTAGAGCGCTTGGGTTGGCACGGTCGTTTCCGCACGATCGCCTGTGACGAAACTTGATTCTGCAAAGTCAAAGGTCTCGAGCGACTGCGGCACCAAGTCGCGCACCACTGGCAGATAGACGCTGCGCGAGGACGTGTTGGCATCGAGGAACTGCATAAGTTGCTCGATACGCGTGCCGCCTTCCACCATGTTCACGAAACTTCCTGCAGGCCGTTCGAGCGAGAGTGTGCCCGCAGCGAAGAGCATCGCGTCGCGGATCGCTTCGCCTTCAAGTCGTCGATGCAGCATGTGGCCGTACCAGTCGGCATCAGGGTCACTCTTCGCTTGCGCTGCGTCAGGCACGCTGTCGATGCGATAGGAATGCGAGAGCACGATTTCGCGCACGAGCGCCTTCGTATCCCATCCATTTGCCATGAACTCAACGCTCATGCGATCGAGCAACTCGCGATGTGTGGGCTGTTGACCGCTTGAACCAAAGTTGTCGGGCGTCTTCACGATGCCCTTGCCGAACAGATGGAGCCACACACGATTCACCCACACGCGAGCGGTGAGTGGATGCGTTTCGCTCGCGATCCATTGCGCAAGTTCAAGTCGTCCGCTCGCGTTACTTGGAAGTTCTGGCGTTTCGCCAGCGCACAGCACTTCAGGAACGCCGCGTGGAACGATCGCGCCTGCCTTGTCGATTTCACCGCGCTCAAGTAGTGGCACTGCGATGACGCGACCAGATTCCGCAACTCCCATCGCGAGAAGATTGCCGTTTGTGGGATTGCCGCTTTCGTCAAAGCGCGTGGCCAGATGTTCGTACATGTTCAACTGATCTTGCGCGGCGCGAATGCGTTGGGCTGCTTGGAGATCGATCTTGGGCTTCTCGCCGCGATTCTCCGCCATGCGCGCTTCACGAATCTCTGCGTCAGTCGGCGCACCGGCAACGAGGGCTTTCGTGCGGTCGTAGGCACCTTGAAGAACACGCTGCACTTGCGCTGGCTGCGCGCCACCGAGCGAGAGTCCCGCGTTGTCGGGAAGACGAATGAGCTGCGCGGGATGATTGTTCTGTTGTTGAGCGAGGGTGCCGTAGCGCGTTTCAGTAGACGCGAAGATTCCTGCGACGGCGTAGTAATCGCGTTGCGGAATCGGATCGAACTTGTGATCGTGGCAGCGTGCGCATGCGATGGTGGTCGCGAGAATGCCTTGGCTTACTGCGTCAATCTGCTCGTCCACAAGGTCGGCGGTGAATTGTGCACGGCCACGCGCGTTGTGACTCTTCGTGCCCATCGCAAGATAGCCCGTCGCGATCCAATGCTCTGCGAACTCGCGGTCGTTGTGCGCAGGAAGAAGATCACCCGCGAGTTGTTCAACGATGAACTGGTCGTACGGTAGGTTCTTGTTGAACGCATCGATGACCCAATCGCGATAGCGCCACGCGTGTGGATAGAGGATGTTGATTTCTTTGCCGCTCGACTCCGCGTAGCGCGCAACATCAAGCCAATGTCGACCCCATCGTTCACCGAACGCAGGCGACGCGAGCAATCGATCGACGAGTTCCGCATATGCGTTGGGTGAAGTGTCACGCAAGAACGCGGCGACTTCAGCAGGTGTCGGTGGAAGTCCTGTGAGATCGAAACTCACGCGTCGAAGCAATGTGCCTTTGTCCGCATCCTTTACGGGCGTGATGCCGTTCGCTTCCATGCCTGCGAGCAAGTAGAAATCAAGCGTGGATGTGGGCCACGCTTCTTTCGCGACGGTCGGCAGCGGCGTGGAAACTGGAAGTTGATACGCCCAGAAGTCACGACCCTTCGCAATGTCGATTGCGCTGATCGGAAGTGCTTTGCTTGCGTCTCCATTTGCGCCGAATGTTTCGCGCGCGCGAGGATCGGGGCAACCCATTGCAACCCATCGTTCAAAGTCCGCGATCACTGCATCGGAAAGTTTTCCCGACGGCGGCATTTCGTAGTCTTCATCGGTGTGGCGGAGTGCGCGAATGAGAATGCTTGAGTCCGCATCACCTGGCACGATTGCAGGACCAGAGTCTCCGCCGCGCAACATTGCATCAGGAGTGTCGAGGCGCAGTCCGCCGCGCACACGCGAGCCTTCGCTGTGACATTTGAAGCACGCGCCACTGAGCACGGGTCGAATCTTGGATTCGAAGAACGAGATCTCGGCTTGCGTGAGTTCGGACGGATCCTTCTGGCGCATGCCAGTGGATGCCATCCCGCCAGAGGACATCGACGAACCGCTCATCGCGTCATCGTCCATCGGATCAACTGGCGGTGCTGCGGAGAGAGTCAACAGTACGGCAGCACACAGCGGGATGGATTGAAGTCGATGTGTGATTGGCATAGAAAACCCTCAGTGCAAGGACAACAACGCATTCGATCGACCATCGATTGCTTCGGAATGAGGGGATTTTTGAGCGGTCGCGAATGATCGCGCGTTGGGGTTTGTTCGCTTTACTAGATGGACTGCGCGTGATTTCGCTTCCTCTGGTACGGCTGTGCCGGCTGAGCCGGCATTCGCCTGAGCGGTCGTGTTTGCGAGTTATGCAGCGTCTCAGCGCGCGGCGAGGGCCTCGGCCGCGAGCTTCTCAGCCGAGGTTTGTGGCGCAGCTGCGTCGAGTGCTTTCGCTTTCTCTTCAGCCTTTGCCTTGTCTTCAAGTGAATCGTGATAGCCGCCGAATGCTGCGATCACGCCATCGCCCACGCCAAAGAGCGCCCATCCTGCGATGAGTCCTGCGCACACGGCTTCCTTCGAATCAACCCAGAGCTTCCATCCGAACGTGCCGATCTTCTCGTGATACTTGCGCTCGAAGAACATGAAGATCAGCGCGCCGATGAACATCATGATGGTGGAGTCGGGTGGCAGCACGATGCCAAGGCCAATACCCACTGCGCTGAGTGGGAACTTGCCCTTGGTCACGATGCGCAAGATCTCAAACACGAAGGCGATGATTGCACCCGCGAGCATCGCCCACGCGGCGCTCACGGGAAGCACACCCCAGAACTTTGCGACGCCGTCAGCACTCGTGGAAACGAGTTCGATGCCCTTGGTACCCATGCCCGCGATCACGTCGGAAATCGCTGCCCATTGCTGCGCACCAGGCACCGCCCATTCTTCCGTGATGTGATCCTTGATCGAAACGTCCTTGTCCCTGTTCGTCAAGAAGAGGATGAAGAACAACGGCGTCGACGCGAGTGCTCCGGCGAGAATACCGATGCAGTGACCAAGCGCTTGTTGACGAGGTTTCGCGCCGAGCATGTAGCCAGGCTTGATGTCCATCAACAGGTTCGATGCGTTCGATGCAACTTCCGTCGTCACACCAGCGGTCATGAGATTCGTAGCTGGATTCGTCGGCGCCATCGTGCCGAAGGTGAACTGTGTGATCTTCGAGAGTGAGCCTGTAGGCGTTGTCGATGTGAGCGCGGTTGCATTGGCTGCGATGAGTGTGAGGACGATGATGAGTGGGATCGACAGCGCGCCGATGAATGGATCGACATCGAACCAGAGCCAGTTCAACCAGATGATTGCCGCAGACGCGATCGGGATGCCGATCACGCTCCAGCGAACGGGGAACTCGATGTCACGCAGGCAATCCTCCGTCTTCTCCTTCTTCGCGAAGATGCCTGTGAACGCGCTGAGAATCATCTTTGGTTTCGCGAAGAGTCCAACCATCGATGCAGTCACCATCATCGAAACACCCCACCACAAGCACCAGCTGTTGGTGAGGTGCGGGCGGCCAAAGATTGCGTCGGACATGGCGTAGGTGCCATCAGGCTGCACGATTTTCGCCCAATTCTTAGGCATAATCTGACCGGCGCTGATCATGAGCGGTGCGACGATGAGGAAATTCACCACCATGCCGATGAACACGCTCGACGCGACGCGCATGCCCATCAAACCGCCTGCGCCCACCATCGAGAGATCGAAGACAACATGGACACCGAGTTCATTGAGGCTCACGCCCTTGACGTTCGGCACCCACAACCCTGCATCATTCTTCGTCAAATCGTAGTACCACGCGTCGAATCGATCAGGGATCTTGTAGAGCGTGTCCTTCACTTTCGATGTGCCGAGCACGCTGATCTGCAAGATCGCCATATAGCCGCCTGCAACGAGCAGTTGAAATCCTGCACCGAGCGCTGCTGCGCCCGCGAGTGCTTTGGCCTTGAAGACGCCCGCTTCGATGCCGGACGCGCTCGCGGTTGCATTCGCGACAGGCATCCCGTTCACCATATTCTTCGTGCCACCTTGCGGCGCTTCTGGATAGAGCGAGTCGAGCACGACCGCGCACGCGCGACCTTCAGGGAACGGTTGTTGTTCATCGTTGATGAAGCGTCGCTTCATGGGGAATGCAACCATCACGCCGAGCAAACTCGCGATGACGTTCCAGACGAGCATCTTGTACCACTCCATCGTGGTGTTGGTCACAAACATGTACGCCATGAGCGCCGAGATAAGCGGACCGGTCATGTAGCCCGCGGCTGTCGCGATGGATTGCACAGCGTTGTTCTCAAGGATCGTCATGTCCTTGGACAAGAACGCCTTCGAGAGCACACGGAACATCACGAACGAAAGGATGACGCTGGTCACGCCAACGCCGAGTGTCCAGCCTGTCTTCGCACCGATGTAAAGATTCGTTGCGCTGAGAATGCCGCCGAGGAAAAAGCCTGTGAGGGCGGCGCGAATCGTCAACTGCGGCATGTGTCCGCGGAAGACGTTCTCCAACCACCAACGGTCCTTCTTCTCACGAGTCCAAGTGCGAACTTCTTCGTCCGTCAGGTGGGGCAATGCCATAGACGCAGACTGTAAAGGGAAGCGAGCTGCGGTGCATAGCGGGTCCTCCGCGCGCGACCGATCGGACTGCTCCGCTAGTGCTAGGATTTCGGAGTACGGCGGGCTGGCGAACTTCCGTCTTCGATGTCGGTCATGCCGAGAAGCAGGTTCACGCGGACGGTTACTGCGGCTGGCTCGCGCGTGAGGCTTCGGACGGTCGCGTCATGGAACTTTTTCCGAAGTGCTGTGAGTTCCCTTGCAAACTCGTTTGCATCCTCAACGGTGAGCAGCGCTTCTTCACTCGTCAGTGAGTGGCGCGCCGCCTGTCGAGCGGGAACTCTCGCATTGCGGTCGGTGTAGACACGTTCTGTCGCGCGAAATGCTCCGCGAATGATCTCATCCCAAGCGTTGCTCGAGGTGTCATTTGTGTCGGCAGATTCGAAACTCACGCCGTCGTAGGGGAAAACGTAGAACACAACGCCCGGACTTTTGACCCGCTCCAAAACGCTCGCCGCTTCAAGCGCTTCGACGTGTGGGTAGACAGATTGCGGGGGTTGGCCGAGCCATTTGGCTGCCTCTGCGACGGATCGTGGCTTTTGATCGAGAAAAGCGCGAAGCACGCGCGATTTGGCGGCACTTCGGAAAAGGCGCCACTGCGCGGGAGTTGTGACTTGAAGCATGCGCGGCGGGTGCATACTCAAAATATAGCGCCGTTTATGGGAAATGCGCGCACATTCAGACGCTTGCTCCGAAGCCTATCCAATATCCGAAAGTCGTATTGGAGCGTGCTGCATTGCGCGCAACTGTGGATCCTTATATCTTTATTTCAGTGATGCGTTCCGCGTGAATGCTTCCAACGACTCTGTGACGGCGTCCTCGCTCGAACGAGGTAGGAACCACTTCATATGTACGGAAAGCAAACCGAAACCGCCATTGCCGCCATGAGTCGTCTCGCTGAGGTCTGGGATGGTGGGAAGACGCGGCTGTCCGCGGTGGAAGTCGCTGATGCCCGAGGCCTTCCGCGCGCGATGGTAGGGAAACTTCTCGCGACGCTCTCGCAGGCGCGACTCGTGATCGGTGCTCCTGGCCCTGGTGGCGGCTACGCACTTGCGCGAGTCCCCAAAGATATCTGCCTCGCGGATGTTGCGAAGTTGTTTGAGCGCGAAGATCACAGTGATCTCTGCCCTTTCGGCGGCGGTGTCTGCGGCGTCGGGGCTCCCTGCGCGATTCACGATCGACTCGTGGGGATGCAGGCCTCCGTGCGAAAGCTCCTCACGGAAACAACCTTCGAAACCTTCCGTGTCGCGGTGCAAGAAGAGGGACTAGTGCCAGTGGCGAAGGGCGTGCGTGCTCCTGCTGCGCGGGAGAGTTTTCGCGCGACGAGAACTCGCAAGGCGTTGTGAGTTGCGAAGAAACGCACTGCGCGGCATGATCCGAGGTCATGCATGTGTGTGCTCGAGTCATCACGCTTTGTTCGATGGTGTTTTTCGCCGCGTGCGGAACGACTGTGAAGATTGAAGGTAATGCAGATCGCGTGTGGGCGGTGACGCTTTCCACGCTGCGCGTTGCACACGCGATGTCCGACGCGGATGAACGTCAGGCGAGTGAAGGCGGCGTGCCGCGTCCGCGCATCGATCGAGCAGCAGGGGAGATTGATCTGCCGTATCGCGGAGATTTCTATCGTGGCGAGAGTGCGCTGTATGTGGTGGTGGATGTGTCGAAGCCTGAGCGTGTTGAACCGAGAAGCGTGCGATTTGGCATCGATTCGGAACTCGGAAACTTCGTGGTGCGGCATGGTCGCGCGCTTGATAAGCAAGCGACGGAAGCATTCGGGCAGAAGTTTCTTATCGCGTTGAAGATCGCTGAAGGCATGCATCCCGTGTCGGTGGTGCTGCCGGTGGTTGAAGCGACAAAAACTCCATGATCCCTATGAGCGACGGGCCCGTCATCACGCTCGCTGAACTCCGTCAGCAGTGGAAACGGCCTCGATCGCCGCGCGAAATCGTGTGCATCGGTACAGGTGGGATCGTGCGAGGGGCGCATCTTCCTGCGTACCGCGCCATTGGGTTTGAAATCGCGGGCGTGTTTGACATCGATGCCGCAAACGCTGCAGAGGTCGCGAGCGTTGCGAAAACGCGTGTGTTCGCAACACTCGACGAAGCGATAGCGACTCCGCGCGCGGTGTTTGACATCGCTGTGCCGCCTGAAGCCATCGCGTCCATCTTGAGTGCGCTTCCAGTTGGATCTGCTGCGCTGGTGCAGAAACCCTTCGGAAGAGATCTCGCAGAAGCATCGCGTTTACTCGCACTCTGTCACGCGCGAAACCTGACTATCGCGGTGAATTTTCAACTTCGATTCTCGCCTGCGATGTTGGCGCTGAGCGACTTGCTCACGCGCGGCGCACTCGGTCGTATCGTGGATTGCGAGACGAGTGTGCATTGCACAATGCCGTGGGAATTGTGGCCGTTCCTTGCGAAGTATGAGCGCATGGAATTTCTGATGCACTCGATTCACTACCTTGATCTCACACGCGCGCTACTCGGTGAACCGAAGGGTGTGTGGGCGCAAACGGTGCAACATCCGTCGGCGATGCACCTCGCGAGTTCGAAGTCGGCGGCGATTCTTGATTATGGCAGCGATGTGCGTGCGCTCGTGATGACGAATCATCATCACTCCTTTGGCGGCGACGGGCAGCGAAGCGAATTGCGTCTTGAGGGCACGCAAGGCGCGGCGATCGCGACATTTGGCGCGAATCTCGCGTATCCAGAAGGCGAGGCAGACACCTTGCGTGTACATCTTGATGCGGCGCGGGGTTGGGAGAGCATCGCGTTGCGCGGTTCGTGGTTCATCGAAGCGTTCGAGGGACCGATGTGCAATCTGCAGCGATTTGTGGCAGGAGAAGATGAAACACTCGTTTCGAGCGCGCTCGATGCGTGCAAGACCATGGCGCTGGTGGAAGCGTGTTACGCGAGTCAGCGTGCGGGGTCCACGCCGATCGCGTCTTTTGCGAGCGACGCATGACTGCGCGCACCGTCGACGCACACCTTCACCTTTGGACTCCATCGCGAGGCGATTACGCATGGCTCGCACAAGCGCCGTTGGCGCTGCAACGAGAGTTCACGATTGCTGAAGCGACTGAAACACTCGACGCGTGTGGCATGCAAACTGCGGTACTCGTGCAAGCAGCGCCGACGATCGCGGAGACAAAATTCTTGCTCGACATCGCAAAGCACTGGGAACGCGCGGCGGGTGTGGTTGGATGGCTGCCGCTTGATGGTGCTGTCGAGACATCGCGCGCGCTCGACGCACTTGATGACGCGTTGCTCGTCGGCGTGCGACCGATGTTGCAAGACCTTTCTGATGCTCGCTATCTCTTACGCGAGGAAGTCGTGGCGTCGCTTGAGTGCATCGCGAATCGCGAGCGATCACGCGCGTTCGATGCGCTCATCCTTCCGAAGCACATGAGCGTGTTGCTCGAGTTTCTTGAGATCGCCGCGCGATTCAAGTCGCCGTTGCGCATCGTGCTTGACCATGTTGCGAAGCCTGCAGTGCGTGAGGGGAGGACTTGGACTGATTTCACCGCGTGGCGCACGCAACTTCGTGCGATCGCGGTGCATCCGAATGCGTGCTGCAAACTTTCAGGGCTGGTCACGGAGGCAAGTGAGACCTCCACCGTTGCGGATGTGCAGCCGTATATCGAGGCAGCGCTCGAATGTTTCGGCGCGGCACGACTTCTGTGGGGAAGCGATTGGCCAGTCGTGACACTGCGGTCGAGTGCGTCTGCGTGGCAGAGCGTCGCGCTCGAGTGCATGCAATCACTCACGCCGACCGAACGCGACGCAATCTTCGGACTCAACGCGGTGCGCGAGTACCAACTTTCTCCGCGCAGCCCAATGGAAACCTCGGGTAACCTCACGCGCAATGTTGCACGCACGCATCGTACGCCTTGAAGTCATCGATCTTCGGTTTCCGACGAGTGACACGCTCGACGGCTCCGATGCGATGCACCCCGATCCCGACTATTCGGCGGCGTACGTTCGAGTGCTTACTGATCATCCGACGCTCGAAGGACGCGGCTTCACCTTTACGATTGGTCGAGGCACCGACTTGTGCGTCGCGGCGGTGCGATTGCTTGAGCCGCTCGTTGTCGGTCGCACGCTCGCATCGATCAAAGGTGACATGCGCGGATTCTGGCGCACGCTCACGAGTGATTCGCAACTGCGCTGGGTAGGTCCTGAGAAAGGCGTGGTGCATCTTGCGACTGCTGCGGTTGTGAATGGTGTGTGGGACTTGCTCGCGAAAGCTGCAGGCGAACCGTTGTGGAAACATCTCTGCGCGCTCACAAGTGAAGAGCTCGTTGCGGCGATTGATTTTCGATACATCACCGACGCGCTCACCGAGGACGAGGCGCTCGCGATCCTTCGCGCAGAAGAGCCGCATCGCGCGGAACGCATGCGCCACATCGCATCGCATGGCTATCCCGCCTATACGACGAGTTGCGGATGGCTCGGCTACAGCGACGAGAAGATCCGTCGCTTGTGCCGCGAGTCGATCGCAGAGGGCTTCAACCACTTCAAGGTGAAAGTCGGCGCAGATCTCGCAGACGACATTCGCCGCGTGGGCATCATTCGCGCCGAGATCGGTCCCACGCGCAAGTTGATGATCGATGCGAATCAGCGCTGGGATGTTGGTGAAGCCATTCAATGGACCAATGCACTCGCGCAGTTTGATCTGTGGTGGATCGAAGAACCAACATCGCCTGATGATGTCCTCGGTCACGCCGCGATTGCGCGTGCAGTTGCGCCGATTGGGGTAGCAACCGGTGAGCAATGTCAGAACCGCGTGATGTTCAAGCAACTGCTGCAGGCGAACGCGATTGAGTTCTGTCAGATTGATGCGTGCAGACTTGGCGGCGTAAATGAAGTGCTTGCGGTGTTACTCATGGCGCGAAAGTTTGGCGTGCGCGTGTGTCCTCACGCTGGCGGCGTCGGACTCTGTGAACTTGTGAACCATCTCGTGCACTTCGAGTACTGCGCGATCACAGGCAGCGACGAAGGTCGCGTGTGCGAGTACGTCGATCATCTGCATGAACACTTCGAGGATCCCTGTGTGGTGCGCGGTGGACGGTATCAATCGCCGAACATGCCTGGGTATTCCTCTGATATCAAGGAAGAAACTTTGCGCGCGTTTGCATATCCAAACGGCAGTGAGTGGTTGAGACGGCGCGCCGAAGCAGCGCCCGTGGGAGCACAATTATGAGTACAGGATCTGGTCGACTCGCAGGTAAACGCGCAATCATCACCGCTGCAGGGCAAGGAATCGGACGCGCAGCAGCAGTCGCGTTCTTGCGCGAGGGCGCTGAGGTGCTTGCCACCGACATCAATGCGCCTGCGCTGGCTGTGCTGAAAGCCGAGCATCCAACCATGCACACCGCGCTGATGGATGTGCGCAGTGATGCAAGCGTTGCGCAGACAATCGCTGCGTGGGGCGAGGTACACGTGCTCTTCAACTGCGCGGGAGTGGTGCATCAAGGATCCATCCTCGATGCAACTGCTGCGGACCTCGCGTTCGCTTTCGATCTCAATGTGGCGTCGATGTTCCGCACGATTCGCGCCTGTTTGCCGACGATGCTCGCGCAGGGATGTGGGTCGATCGTGAACATGTCGAGTGTCGCGTCGAGTTTGAAGGGCGTGCCGAATCGGTTTGCGTATCAGACGACGAAAGGTGCGGTGATTGGACTCACGAAGTCTGTTGCAGCTGATTTCGTCGCGCGCGGCATTCGTTGCAACGCAGTTTGTCCGGGCACGGTGCAGACACCCTCACTCGATGAACGCATCGCAGCCCTTGGTGGCGGCGCGGAGATTCGCAAAGCATTTGTCGCACGCCAACCGATCGGGCGTTTGGGAACGCCTGAAGAGATCGCTGAACTTGTCTTGCACCTTGCGGGCGACGAGAGTTCGTACACCACAGGCGCGACATTTGTTGTCGATGGAGGTTGGAGTTGCTGAATGCATCGAGTTCCCCAGATTCAGGCGCCGCGTTCGATCCCAAGCAGTTCCTTCGCGTGGATGAACTTGAAGCGGTTGCATACGAACGCATGACGACGATGGCTGCGGATTACTACCGATCCGGCGCGTGGGGGGAGCACACACTGCAGTGGAATCTCGACGCGTGGGAAGAGATCCGAATTTTCCATCGCGCACTCGTGGATGTGAGTCGTCGAAAGACCGCAGTAACCCTGCTCGGTTCGAAGAGTGCGTTCCCATTCATCATCGCGCCGACAGCGTTGCACAAACTCGCGCATCCCGATGGCGAATTGGCGTCGATGCGCGCGGCATCTTCGCGTGGCGTTCCGCTGATTCTCTCGAGCCTTTCCTCAACAGGCGTTGAAGAAGTCTGCGCCGTTGCAAAGCACGCCGATGTGTGGATGCAGTTGTACATCGGCAAAGAGCGCGCCCATGTGCTTGATCTCTCCGCGCGCGCGCAAGCAGCGGGATGTCGTGCGCTCGTGTTGACCGTTGATACGCCAGTGTGGGGCGTGCGCGAACGAGACATTCGCAATGGGTTCTGCATTCCTGCTGGAATTCAAGCAGTGAATCTCATGCGCAGCGGCGCAGCAGGTGGACCGACCGGACACACTGGGGCGGGCCTCGGCGAAGCGCTCGGTTGGGCAATCGACGCGTCGCTTTCATGGAAAGATTTGGAGTGGCTCATCGCGAAGCAGTCGCTGCCGATTCTTGTGAAGGGCGTGTGTCGAGTCGACGATGCGCTGCGCGCAGTGGATGCCGGCGCACAGGGCATCATCGTGAGCAATCATGGTGGCCGTCAGTTGGACGGCGCACCGGCAACCGCCGAAAGTCTTCCCGCGATTGCCGCAGCAGTCCGCGATCGCGCGTGCGTGATCGTCGATGGCGGAATCAGACGCGGTGTCGATGTGTTGCGTGCTCTCGCACTCGGTGCGCACGCTGCGAGTGCGGGTCGTCCCATCTTGTGGGGCCTTGGCGCTGGCGGTGAAGCAGGTGTCGCGCGCGCGCTTGAGTTGCTCGAAACCGAATTCGATCTCGCGATGGCACTTGCAGGATGTGCAACGCTCGAAGACATTTCGCCGGATCTGTTGCGCGGTTAGCGCGCTACGGAAGAAGTTCGCCGAGAAGATCTTGTCGCGCGTTCACTGTTGAGCCAGGAATTGCCGGAAGGCCGAGCAGCGTGAGCGCGGTGTTTCCTGCGTCGGCGTTGCGAATCGGCGGCGCGGCGTTCGGCGTCGCGCGTTCACTCGCAGATGGAGTCGAGCGCGCGGTTGATGCGACCGTGTAGAGCTCGATGGACGGAAGCGTTCCGTTCCAAACGACGAACGGAATGGTGAAGTTGAGTGGATCGGTGTGCACCGTGTGGCTGTAAGGAGGATTTCCGCCGCCGTGATCGGAAGTCAGGATGATCGCGACGCGTCCGCGCAACGATGGATCGCATGCAATCGCTGCGAGAATCTCTCCGAGCGCGCAGTCCACAACATGAATGGCTTCGAGGTAAAACGAGTTCGGTGACAGTTCCCACACATCACCGTGACCCGCAATATCGGGATCTGCGAAGTGGAGGAAGGCGAGGCTTGAATTTTGCGATGCTTCGGCTTGATGAAGAAATCGAATAGCCTTGCGTGCGAGGTCTTCGCTTTCAAGCGCGGACTCGAATGCATCAATTTTGTCGCGACCTGCATCGCGAAGGCCAAGTGATGGTGCGCCTGCTTGATCGTTGTAGCTCTGCTCGAACAAGATGAACTTCGACTTCATCGAGAAGAGCCCAGTGCGCGCACCAGCATCGTGCGCGACATCAAACATCGACGCGGTGTAGCGATCGTGTGTGGCGTGCAGCGTGCCGCCTTTGCTCGCAATCGGAGGGTCGATGTTGGGGAGCCAGCCATGTCCATCTTCGCCGATGAATAGCCTGCCTGTTGCCATGCCGACATGGTTGGGAAGCGTGACGCTGATATCGGGATCGCAGCGCGCTTGCAGCGTGTGTGGTCCGACGAGCAGCTGGGAGAACGCGGGAAGTTGTTCGATCCACGGCGCGCCCAACGCATCCCCACGCAGTCCGTCGACAGAGATCACGAGCACATGCTGCGCTGCAGCGGCGCGCGTGGAGGCTGGGCGTTGCACGAGCGGCGTCGCGTTGGAGCCTTGATCGCACGCACTGATCGTGAGTGCGCAGAACGCACAGAGTAAAGAGGAAAAGTGCTTCCAACGAACCTTCATGCATTGGATCGTAACGGAGGAATTCGCGCCTGCTCCTCGCCTATCCTGCAGGTAGAAATCTGCGTTCCACGTATTTATGTTCATGCGGGTCACTCTGTGCATCATTCTCGTCTTTCTCGTGCGTCTTCAGGGCGCTGCGATGGCGTCTTCACAGAATGCGAACACTCCGCCAACTGCACCTGCGCTAGCGGCACCGGCGCCAAAGGAATCGGAGAAAGCACCGCCGCGCGTGTTTGATCCGACATTGGCAGAGGATCCGATGCCAACACCTGAAGAGGGCAGCAACGAAATTGTGCGCGCGAAGACCTCGTGGGTGCCAAGCCCATCAAGCACTGGAACGTTCGTGTCAGATGCACGATGGCAGTTCTCGTTTGAACCGAGCACATGGGTTCCACTGCAAGGCATCGATGTCGCGCAGAGCATCATCGCGATGCCGATGGCGCAGCTCGATGCCGCTGACGGAGAGAATCCCAATCGCTTCGGTTTCGCAGGTCGCGGTGAAGCGTGGTTCGATGAGTCCTTCGGCGTGGTGCTCGATGGACGCATCGTGCAACTCGATGATGCGGATCTCGGCAATGGATTGGGGACACGCAGTTTCTTCGTCGATGCGCAAACTGCACTGCGCCTTGTGAGTGATGACACGACCGAAGGCGATGGAATGAAGCTTGATTTTCTTGCGGGCACGCGTGTCTACGCCGTGGAGCAGGGAACGCTTGCAACAAGCGCGCAAATGGAGTCGATCGCTGGTGCGCTCATCGGCGCGCGCGCGTCGTGGCGATTGTTCAACGCGATTGATTTCGTGTTGCAAGCGGATATCGGTGGCACCAACATGGATGCAGATCCCTCATGGGGTGCGACAGCGCAAGCAGGAATCGCGCTGCCTGAATCGTGGCGTTTCTCGTTGAATGCAGGCTGGCGCACGCTCGACGAAACCTTTCTCGCACCCGTTGGCATGCAAGCGGATGGACCTGAATCAAGCGTCGCAACCGGCGCGATGTGGCTCGGTCTTGAGAAGGCGTTCTAACGCAGCATCGAAGGACTGACCTGCTATCGTTTGCGCATGCGAATTCGAATACTCGGCGCGGCAGGTGAAGTCACGGGATCGTGCTACTTGCTTGAGACAGCTCAAGCGAAGGTTCTCATCGACTTCGGCATGTTTCAAGGCGCGCGAAGTGATGACGGGCGCAATCGTGACCTTGGCATCATCGTTCCTGAAGAACTCGACGCCGTCATCGTCACGCACGCGCATCAAGATCACACCGGACGATTGCCGCTCTTGCGCGGACTTCGTGCGCAGTTGCATGCGACACCGGCAACCGTGGAACTCTCACGCATCATGCTTGAAGACTCCGCGCGCATTCAAGAGTCCGAAGCAGATCGCGAGAATCGCTGGCGAGAGCGCGAAGGCAAGCCGCAAGTTGAACCGCTCTACCGACGCGAAGATGTTGATGCAATCAGCACGCGCTGGAACCCGCTTAAACTCGGGGTGGAGCGTGAAGTCGCGCCAGGCGTGCGTCTTCGCTTTCAAGAAGCTGGGCACATTCTTGGATCTGCATCGGTGGTGCTCGATGTCACTGAACAAGGCGGGATGCCTAAACGCATCGTGTTCAGCGGTGACATCGGACAGAATGGAATGCCGTTCATCCGAGACCCCGATCTCTGCGCGCCCGACGCGGATCTTGTGTTGTGCGAATCAACCTACGGCGATCGTGATCACCGTCCTTCCTCGGAAACTTTCGAAGAACTCGCGGAGATTCTGCGGCAAGCAGCGTGGGCGCGACACAAGGTGCTCGTGCCAGCGTTCGCGGTTGGTCGCGCGCAGTTGATGATTCACGCGGTCATGGAGCTCGCGCGCGAAGGTCGTTCGCCGCAAATGCCTGTGTATCTCGATTCGCCGCTGGCTGCGAAGGCGACGAAGTTGTACACCTCGTTCTGCGATCTGCTCGACGATGAACTGCAAACGTCCTGTCGGGTGGGCGACCTCGCACGAGATCTCGCGATAGCGAAGCCAGTGCTCAGTGGCGCGGAGTCACGCGAGTTGAATCAGTTGTGGGAGCCGATGGTCGTGATCGCTGGCTCAGGCATGTGCAACGGTGGACGCATCGTGCATCACCTTCGTCACAATCTTTGGCGTCATGGCGTGCAGGTCGTGTTGCCTGGATTCATGGCGCATGGAACGCTTGGTCGGGCGCTCGTGGAAGTGTCGCGTGGTCAGCGCTCGCATGTTCGTGTCATGGGACAAGATGTGCTCGTTCGCGCGAAGATCAACACGATCGGCGGACTCAGCGCGCATGCGGGGCAGAGCGGATTGCTGAATTGGATTGGCGGTGGATGCGGCGGTGGATCGAAGCCCATGCTTGTTCTCACGCACGGTGAAATCGAACCACGGCATGAACTCGCGCTCGCGGTGAAGGCGCGCTTTGGTGTTGACGCGCATGAGCCAATGTATGGCGACACGATCGAACTGTGACATCAGTGCATTCGCTTGAACGGCGAGTGCTGTCCAGCTGGCGGAGGCACGATGCGGAATACGCACGCAGATTTTGCCTTGATGCGAAGGGTTGCGAATCCCATTTCGACGCGCGAGGTGTTTGCGTGTCGATCGTCTGCATGCGCGGTTGCATCACGGAACACCGTGCCAGCCATCAACCGACCATCGCGGACGGAGATGGACTCCTCGACATCGACATCCTGCATGTTCGCAACGACGAGACACGTTTCAAGCGTCGCGTCTGTCGTACGAAGAAACGCGAGCAGTCGATCACCGCGGAGAAAAATGATGTCGCCCTTTGACAGTGCACGCAAGTCGCTGCGCGCTGCGTAAAGCGCGCGCACGAATTGCAGTTCGGTGTTGTGTTCGTTGCAAAGATCCCAGCGCATCGGCGCGCGATTGGCTGGATCTCTGCCGCCCTCCATCCCGAGTTCTTGCCCGTAGTAAAGATTCGGACAGCCCGGCAGCGTTGCTTGCAGCACATGCGCGATGCGTCGGAGTTCAGCGTTTGGAATGCGATGCGCGATTCGCTCGGTGTCGTGATTTTCGAGCGTGGTCCAGCAGCGCAGCACGAACTCGATGCCCGCGTCGGCAATCATGTCTGACAATCGCGCGGCAGTTTTCGTCGCATCCGCACTGCCGCAGCAGTAATCGAGAATGATCATCCGCGCATGCATGTTGAGAATGCCGTCAAGTGTTCCTTCCCAACCAGCCGGCGTATTCCAGATCTCACCGACGATCGCGGACTGCGCTTTTGTTTCATGCGACGCCGTGGTGAGAGCGCGAAGGAATACGGGCCCGAGGTCGCTTGCGACATCGAGTCGCCAACCGTCGATGCCATCGTTGAGGTACGAGCGCACGACGCTGTTCGCATCGCCCCACAAGTGCGCGCGGACATTCTCGTTCTCAAGCCGAAGATCAGGAAGGTTCGCGACATCCGCCCAACCGCGATAGCCATGCGAATACTCGCTCCCGATGAAGAACCAGTCGCGATACGCGCTCGCTGCATTCGCAAGCGCATCGATAAAGTACGTGTGGCGTCGACCGACATGATTGAAGACGCCGTCGAGCATGATGCGCATGCCGCGCGCGTGCACTTCAGTCGCAAGCGAGGCGAGTTCTTCACGCGTGCCATACTCCGGCGAGAGCGTCATGTAATCGATCGCGTCGTACTTGTGATTTGTGAACGCACTCTGGATCGGGTTGAGGTAGAGCACGTCCGCATGCATGCTTGTCACATGATCAAGATGCGCGCGAACGCTTGCGAGATCACCGCCCCAGAACTCGAGCTCTTGTGTCCACACATCGTGCTCGGCAAGAAAGTGTCCGTGTGCGGGAACATCGCTCCACGACTTCAGCGTGCGTGGTGCTGCGTAATGCTCAAGTTTCGCGTTGAGATTTGCACTTGGCGCGAAACGATCGACGAAGACTTGATAGACGACAGCACCTGCGCGCCAGTCTTGGTCTCGTCGTGCAAAGCGAGGTCGTGTGTCGGTGTGGAGAAGCGGTTGCATCTGAAGACACGACGATAGCACTACTGCGTTACGCTTTGCGCATGACTCGCGCGAAGTTGCTCCTCACAAGTTTCGACCCCTTTGGCGGAAGCGCGACCAACCCCACCATTGCGATCGCGGAGTTGCTTCGCGACGAGTACGAGCCGCGAGGCGTGGCGTTCGCCCAACTGCCCGTTGTAGGCGGTGAAGGTATCGGGAGCGCGCGAGCAGTCTGCGCCGAACTGATCAAGTCACTTCGCCCCATCGTGGTTGTACATCTCGGCGAGGCGCAGGGGAGGAGTCGCGTTTCGGTTGAGCGCGTGGCGATCAATCTTCGGGATAGTCGGATTCCAGACAATGGCGGATCGAAGGTCGCTGATGTTTCCGTGGTGGACGGCGCGCCTGATGCGTACTTCTCCACGCTGCCATTTCGCGCACTCTTGGCTGCGTGCGACCGTGCGTCGGTCGCGAATGAACTCTCACTCAGTGCTGGCACGTTTCTCTGTAACGAAGTGATGTACGCAACGCTGCATGCATCAGCGTGCGGCGTGTCGAGTGTGCAACGCAGCGGATTCATTCACGTGCCCCAACTTCCTGAGCAAGCAGAGTCGCGCGGTGGTCCGTCGATGGACGCGGAAGAGTCCGCGCGCGGTATTGCTGCGGTGCTCGAGCATTTACTTGGAGAATCTCTCGCATGAATTTCATCGCGTCCTTCGACATGTTGCGCGGTGCACCAATTTTCGGGGAAGATGTTCGGTATGGCGATGAACACCGTGAACGAATCTACTTCAGCGTCTAGCGCGCAAAGATGGATGGAAGTGCAGGGCGGCATCGCCATCTTTCTTGCTGTTGGTTACATTGTCGTGATTGAGCCCGCGGTATTGTCTGGTCGCGCGCTCGGTGTGGATACGGGTATTCCAGAAGGCGCGGCGTTTTCCGCGACATGTATTGCTGCATCGGTTGCGTGCATCTTGATGGGCGTGATTGGTCGACTCCCGATCGCGGCAGCTCCGTACATGGGCGAGAATTTTTTCTTCGTCACAGCACTGATCCCTGCCGCGGCCGCAGCGGGTTATGCGGAGCCATGGCGCGCTGCACTCGCGACAACACTGCTCGCCGCGCTGCTCCTCTTTGCGGTGAGCATCACAGGGTTGCGGAGCCTGCTTGCGAAAGCGATTCCCGCGACGCTTGTCGCAGCGATCGGCGGCGGCATCGGTCTCTTCATCGCGTTCCTCGGATTGAAAGCAGCAGGGATCGTCGTCGCAAGCCCAAGCACGCTCGTTGCATTCACGCCGCATCCACTTTCACCTGACGTCATCGTTGCCGCGATCGGTCTGGTTGCGACAGTTGCACTTCATGCACGCGGGTCTCGAAGCGCGGTGGTTGTCGGCATCATTCTCACGTTTTCACTAGGACTGCTTGCACGAGAGTTGATGCCGTTTCTTCCGGAGGTGATCTCGCATTCGAGCGCGGTGACGACAAGCGCCACCATGACGCTTCTCTCGATGCCGAACGCGATCGTCGCGCTACCGCCTTCGCCATCACCGTTGTTCTTAGGTCTTGAGTGGGGCGCGATGTTTGATCCGCGCCTGTTCGTCGGCGCAATCGTGTTGTTCTTCATGATTCTCTTTGATGCAACCGGCACGCTGCTTGCTGTGACCGACGCGATCGGCACACATTCGAAGACCGAGACCGCGACCACAGGTGCCGCAGCACTCGATCCGAGATTTCAACGAGGCTTCGTCGCAGACGCAATCGGATCTGCCGCAGCGCCGCTCATTGGCACGAGTTCAGTTGGCGCATATATGGAGAGTGCGATCGGTGCACCAATCGGCGCGCGAACTGGCTTGTGCGCGATCGTCGTCGGCGTGTGCTTCTTGCTCGCACTGCCGTTTGCCCCCGTATTGCAAAGTTTCGGAACATTCGCGCCAGCGACAGCGCCTGCGCTGATGTTTGTCGGCGCATTGCTGTTCGCATCACTTCGTCGTGTGCAGTGGGATGACGCAACCGAAAGCGTGCCAGCGCTTGCGGTCATCGCGGGTGTTCCACTCACGTTCTCCATCGCGCATGGCATCGCATTTGGATTCATCCTCTGGCCGCTGATGAAATTCGCAGCTGGTCGACAACGCGAGACGGGCGTCGTCTCGTGGATGCTCGCGTTGCTTGCGGCGATAAGTTTGTGCCTCTGAGTCTGCTTAGGAGAGTTGATACTCGCCAGGTCGACGGATGAATGGTGTCGGCGCGCTGCCTTGGAGATCCATGTTCTTGGGGAAGAGATCGAGTTTCGATTCCGTCGTCATGAACTCCCAAGTTGCAACTGTGCCTGAGTACGCAGCTTCACGCCCCATCACTGCCATGAGTGATGCTTCGGCAGTTTGTCGAAGTTCAACAACGGGCTTGTTTTCTGCGATGGATGCAACGAGCGCCTTGTGCTCGGCAACATACGCAGCACCGATGTCGCCCTTCGTACGCCAAAGTTCTTTGCCCGCACGATCGCGGATGACGGAGCCTTCGGAGAACGCGCGAATTGTCGCCGTGCCTTTGGATCCATACACCACGTTTGCGAAGTCAGTCGATGCGCCTTCCCAGTGACGACATTGCAGTGAGCAGATGCGACCATCCGCCCATTCGTAATCCACCGAGAAGCTGTCCCACATTTCACTATCTGCAGGTCGCTTCCAACGACTGCCCGAGGCAAACGCGCGAATCGGTGGTCCGCCCATGACCCAGTGAATGCAGTCGACATTGTGCACGGCTTGCTCGCTGATTTGATCGCCCGAGAGCCAGATGAAATGCATCCAGTTGTAGATTTGATATTCGAGATCGCTCATGCCTGGCTTGCGATCGCGGTACCAAATGCCGTTCGAGCAGTAGCGCGCCGTCATGCCAACAACGTCGCCAATCATCCCTTCGCGAATCTTCGCAATCGCATCGACGAAACTCTCTTGTCGTCGGTACTGCGTGCCTGTCGCGATCGCAGTGCCTTGCGCGAGCGCTGCATCGTGCGCCGCGCAGCACATGTGGTAGCCAGCCGTGTCGACGCACACTGGCTTCTCTGCAAACACATGCTTCTTCGCAGCGACTGCTGCAGCGATGTGATGCGGTCGGAAGCCTGGTGAAGTCGCGAGGATGACGAGATCAACGTCGGCGCGCGCGAGCACCTTCAGATAGCCATCGAGTCCGCCGTAGATATCTGTGTCTGCGATGCTGACACGATCCTCGAACTTCTTCTTGAGCTCATCGCGCGCGCTTTTCGCAGCTTCGGTGTTGATGTCAGCCATCGCGACCAGTCGCACGCCAGGGTTTCCGGTGAGCGTGTCATTCGCTGCGCCGCTGCCGCGTCCACCGCATCCGATGAGGGCGATGTTGATGAATCCATTCTTCGATTGGATAGCGGCGCGTCCGAGTGCACCGAACGCGTAGGGCGCCACAATGCCTGCAGCGCCGAGAGCGACACTACTTGCGAGGAAGTTGCGGCGAGAGTTTCCGGTAGTTGCGTCGTTGTGCTCGAGCATCTGCGTTCCTTGTCGAAAGATGGTTTCTGCCTTGAAGCCTGAAGAGATTGGTGACTCGACAATACCGCACGATCGTGCTGTCTGTCGGGGCGGTATGCTCGTTTCCATGAGATCTTCGAGAATCGCGTGTTGTGGAATGTTCCTCGTCGTCTTCGCCGGAATCCTTCGTATGAGCCTCGCACAGTCACCACCACCGCCGCCACAAGAACGAACGAGTTCCTCAACCGTTGCCGCGCCTCGCACCGACGCAGGCATTCTCGCGCGTCAGTCGGACTGCGTGCAGTTGGCCAAGGAATGCGCGCCCGCGTCGCTTGTGTTCGTCGGCGATTCAATCACGCAAGGCTGGAACGATGGTGGGGTTGCGATGTGGGACAAACACTTCGCGCCGATCGGTGCGGTAAATCTCGGTGTTTCCGGCGATCGCACTGAGCATGTGCTCTGGCGATTACAAGAAGCACCGATCACACGTATCAAGCCCAAAGCGGTCGTGCTGCTCATCGGCACCAACAACTTCGGACACGGCACCGCGACGGTGTACGAGACCCTCGCCGGCACAGTGAAGGTGATTGCACTGCTTCGTGCTCAAGCGCCAGACGCGACCATCATCGCGTGCGCGGTGTTTCCGCGAGGCGAACAGATGAACGTGATGCGCGGCGAAGCCTTGCAGGTCAATCAAGCAGTTGTGCGCGCGTTTGCGGGAGACAGCAAAGTTGTGTGTCTCGACCTCGGTCCAAAGTTTTTGAATCCCGATGGTTCAATTCCACATGAACTCATGCCCGACGCCCTGCATCTCACGCCGAAGGGCTATGCAATCTGGGCTGACGGCATTCGCGCAGAACTCGCGAAACTTCCTTAAAACGCATCAGCAGTAGACGAGACCTTCAGGCGCACCGACTTCGATTGGGAAGCCGCGTCCTGCCCATGGCCAGTAGCCACCGCGAAGATTCGCGACTTTGAATCCTTGGCTTCGTAGGTAGGCGCACGCGAGCGACGATCGTTTTCCACTGCGGCAATAGCAGATGATTTCGCGATCTCGCGGGAGTCCAGCGACGCGTTGCGGCATCTGCGTGAATGGCGCGAACACTGCGCCAGGGAGATGTCCCATCTCGTACTCCGCGCAGAGGCGTGCATCGAGAAATGTTGCGGTTCCGGCTTCGAGCCGTTGTTTCGCTTCGCGTGGAGAGACTTCCGCAATATCGATTTCGTGGAACGCGTCGTCGGGAAGAGTCTCAAGCTCATCAGGCGTTGTCCACGCAAGCAGGTGATCGACGCCCACGCGGAAGAGCACGCGAACGGCTTTCTCCATCATCGCAGGTTCGACGACGAGAAGCACCCGATCGTCGCGTTCGAGGTAACTGCCAGCAACGGATGCAAACCATGCATCGACGGAGACGGAGATGGAGTTGGGAAGTGCTGCTTCGCTGAATCGAGTGAAGCAGCGCGTGTCGAGCACGACGCAGCCTGGTGTGCGCGAGAGTGCGAGGAAGTCCGCAGCATGCAATCGGTCCGGCGTTGGAATCGCGTGCGCGTCCGCGCCGATCGCATTCATTTGCTTCACGCGCGAGAAATAGCTTGGAGGATCAGGGAAGCCACGCGTGACTTGATCGATAAACGTTTCTTCATCATTCGCGCAGCGAAGCGACTTGTTGATGCGCCGCTCGATCGCCATCGTCGAAAGCGGCAGCCTGCAGATTTTTCGCCCGCACATACTTCCCGCAGTGTGCCCGGGATAGAGCGCGACTTCGCCTGCGAATCCATCGAGCTTGAGCAGTGCCTCTCGCAACGCACGCGCCGCAACACGCATATCGGTTCCGCCCATCAATCGTGCGCCGACGTCGGGGCGTCCTACTTCGCCCGCGAAGATGAAATCACCAGTGAAGAGTGCGACAACCTTGCCGTCCTCACCAACTGCTGCGAAAGACATTGACTCTTGCGTGTGACCAGGCGTGTGAATCGCGCGCAGTCGAATGCTTGGTGACGCGCCAACGGCTAACTCGTCCCCATCATGCATAGCGGTGATTCGTGCAGTGCACGCATTTGTCCATGCTGGCAACGCGCCACTTTCGCCACTGATATGGCCATGGATGCCGTGCTCTTCTACAAGCGAGCGCAACCCGCTGATGAAGTCTGCATGCACATGAGTTTCCACAGCGCCCACAAGTTTCCATCCTGCTGCCTGCACTGCAGTAAAGACGCGATCGATATCGCGAGGAGGATCGAGGACGACGCACTCATTGCAGGTCGGGCAACCGAGGAGGTAGCTCACCTGCGCAAGAGAGTCGTCATGAATGCGCACAATTTTCACATCGTCACTCTATCGTGAACCTCGCTTGAGTGGGAAACTTCAGCGTCTTCCGTGGCGATACGATGCGCGGATGGAGCCACGGTTGGCTGGAATCACATTCTTGCGGAACGCGGTGCGCTTGGGCTACCCGTTCGTTGAAAGTATTCGCTCCATTCTTCCCGTGGTCGATGAGTTTGTTGTCGCGGTAGGCACGAGTGATGACGGGACGCTCGACGCAGTCCGAGCGATAGACGATCCGAAGATTCGTGTCGTGCCAACCGAATGGAATACGTCGGTGCCGAATGGTTTCGTCTACGCGCAGCAGACGATGCTTGCGCTATTTCAAACACGCGCGCGCTGGGTGCTTTCGATTCAAGGGGACGAGGTCGTGCATGAAGACGATCTCCCGAGCATGCAGGCGTCGATTGAACGCGCGGATCGCGATGATCGCGTGGAAGCATTGACATTTGATTACCTCCATTTCTACGGACGACCGGACATCCTCGGCACAGGCTCGCGCTGGTATCGGCGCGAAGTGCGCCTCCTGCGAAACTCGAAGCGCTTTGTGGTGCCGAGTGATGCGCAGTGCTACACCATCATTGATCGCAATCGACGCATGCGGTATCCCAACGCGCGACCTTCTGGCGCGCGCATGTTTCACTATGGTTGGTTGCGTCCGACGGAAGCGCACCTTGCGAAAGCGATTGATGTTTCGCCGATGTGGGGCGGCAAAGTCGTTCCAGCAAAGCCCTACGCGCAAGTGGATCGCACCGCGCTCGCGACGTTCACCGGCACGCACCCAGCGGTCGCACAGCATTGGCTGAAAACGATGGCGAATCAAGATTTCGCGCCTGATCCCCAGTACACACTCACTTCACGCGATCGTCGCTTGCGCGTGAAGGACTGGTTCGAACGCGCGCTTCACATGGATTTTTCGATCAAACACTTCCACATGCTTTCGGAGCGCGCATGAAGCTCAAAGAACTCTGGTACTTCATTCGTAAGCCAGCCCCGCGTATTTTTGCAGGGCGCATGGAATCGCGTGATGTTGGTGCATTTGGAGTGGCGACCGTCGCGCAATGGACGCATCCGCGCGCAGAATCACTGCGACTGACTGAGCGCATGATCACCGAGATGCAGCAGTTCGTTCGTGCGGGTGATTTCGCAATCGATATCGGCGCGCACTGCGGCGACTCCACGCTGCCCATTGCATTCGCTGCGAGCTCAAGCGGTGAGGTCATTGCGTTGGAGCCCAATCGCTTCATCTTTCCAGTGCTCGCGCAGAACGCATCACTCAATCGAACGCACACGAACATCACGCCTTACGCATTGGCTGCGCTCGACAAGCGGCGCGAAGTCGAGTTTGAATATGGCGATCCGGACTTCATGAACGGCGGCGAGTCTGTCGCCGCATCGCGCTTCCGACCGAAGTTCAAGCAGCGCGTGCAAGGTGAGAACATCGGCGAGCTACTGACGCAACTCCACGGCGATCGGCTCTCGAAACTCACGTTCATCAAGACCGACGTCGAAGGGCATGACCTCGCGGTGCTCAAGACGCTGCAGCCGTTGATTGAACTTCATCGACCCGTTGTGAAGAGCGAAGTCTTCACGCATCTGTCTGACGAGGGACGGCGCGCGCTCTATGCATACTTTTCTGACCTCGGCTATCGCGTGCATCTTTACGGCGGCGACGAATCGATGCTTGGGCGGCAACTTGCCGCTTCCGATATGGCGCACGCCCGCCGCTTCGATCTCCTCTGTTTGCCGGTATAAATCTGCGGTATCTTCAAGGGGAGCATTACGCAGATTGGAACATGTGCATGGACGCCGTCACTCTCATTCTTGATTTCGACTCCACCATCGTCGCCGCCGAAGGCCTCGATGAAATCGCCAAACTCGCGCTTGCGAAAGATCCAGAGGCACAAGCGAAGGTGCTCGCGATTGAAGGTATTACGCGTGATGGCATGGAGGGGCGCATCGGCATCGATGTCTCGCTCGAGCGACGACTTGCAATGCTCACGATCACGAAAGCGCATGTCGCTGCGTGTGTGAAGGAACTCAAGCGTCGCATCGCGCCGAGTTTCCGTCGGCACAAGGCGCTTGTGAAGCGCAACGCATCACGCATCTATGTGGTGAGCTCGGGGTTCCGTGAGTATGTCGTGCCTGTGTGCGCGGAGCTCGGCATTCCTGAAGACCATGTGCTCGCGAATGCGTTCACCTGGACGAAGGATGGCGTGGTCAGCGGCTTCGACCGCAAGTCGCCGCTTGCGCGCGTCAATGGAAAGTCGGAAGCAGTCCGAAGTTTGAAACTCAAGGGTCGCGTCGTTGCGGTGGGCGATGGCGCAACCGATTGCGAGATTCGCGACGCGGGTGCTGCAGCGGAATTCGTCGCCTATTGCGAGAACATCGAACGCGAAGGCGTGGTCGCGCGCGCGGATCGCGTGGTGCGCGGCGTCGACGAATTGCTCTGGATTTACAGTCTTCCTGGCGCACCGAGTTACCCGAAGTCGCGGATGGTCGCGTTACTGCTCGAGAACATTCATCCTGATGCAGCGCAGCGACTCGAAGAAGAAGGCTATCGCGTGGAGGCGATTTCCGACGCGCTTCCGGAAGAGGAACTCTGTCGCGCATTGAAGGGTGTTTCGATTCTCGGCATTCGTTCGAAGACTCGATTGACTCGCACAGCACTCGCGCATGCGGATCGCTTGCTTGCCGTGGGTTGCTTCTGCATCGGCACCGAGCAAGTTGATCTCGCTGCAGCGCAAGAACGCGGCGTGGGTGTGTTCAACGCGCCGTATTCGAATACGCGCAGCGTCGTGGAACTCGCGATTGGTGAGATCGTCATGCTGCTTCGCCGCGCGATCGAAAGTGATCGGGTATTGCACGCGGGTGGTTGGCGCAAGAGTGCGCAGGGTTGCACCGAAGTGCGCGGCAAGACGCTTGGCATCCTTGGCTATGGTCACATCGGTTCGCAGTTGAGCGTGCTCGCAGAAGCAATGGGCATGCAAGTGCTCTATCACGACCTTGCGGAGGTCATGCCACTCGGCAACGCACGCAAGGCGAAGTCGATGGCGGATCTGCTTTCGCGCAGCGACATCGTGAGCGTGCATGTCGATGGTCGCCGCGACAACACGCATCTCATCGGCGAGCGAGAGTTGCGTCGCATGAAGCACGGCGCGGTGCTGCTGAATCTTTCGCGCGGTCACATCATTGATCTTGACGCACTCGCGCGCAGCCTTCGAAGCGGGCACCTCGGAGGCGCGGCGGTGGATGTGTTTCCGCACGAGCCGAATTCGAACAAGGAACCGTTCGACACTCCGTTGCGCGGGATTCCTAACACGATTCTCACGCCGCATATCGGTGGATCAACGGCTGAAGCGCAGCAGGGCATTGGCATGTTCGTTGCCTCAAGGTTGGTCGAGTACGTGAATGCGGGCACCACCGCGGGGGCTGTGAATCTTCCCGAGATCGCCCTTGCTGCGACCCCGAGAGCGCATCGATTCCTTCACCTGCATCGCAACCAGCCAGGGGTGCTCGCACAGGTGAACGGCATTCTCGCGCGGCACAAGATCAATATCCTCGGGCAGTCCCTCCGCACAGATGAGACGAGCGGGTATGTGATCACCGATGTGAATCGGAGTTACGATGAAGCCGTCATCGATGAATTAAAAGCAGTCGTTGCAACCATTCGATTTCGCGTGCTGTATTGAGTCCACGTCCTATGAAACACACACACATACTTTGTTCGGCCGTACTCATCTCCTCATTCGCCTCATTCGCGTCGCCGCTGAGCGCTCAAGAAGAGAAGGCGCCAGTTGGAGTTGCTCTCTCAACGCAAGCCGCGCCAGCGACTGCAGTCGACGCGAAGTCGAAGGCAATCTACGACCGCGCCATCGCGGTGGCGAAGGCAATGCGCACCATGGATCTCGTGACGAAGATAGAAGCGAAGGAACTGCCGCCAGGGCTTCCGCCTTCGGCGTTGCTTCCAGCACGCGTGCGCGCCGAGTTCAATGCGAGCGGCGGATTTCCGATTTCGAAATTGCGCGTGGATATTGCCAGTGAGAGCGGGGATTTCGCGAAGCCAAGCGCCGCAGCGGTACTGAACGCTGACGGCGCGCTGTATCTCGATTACGCAACTTCCACGTTTACGAAGGCGTCGAAGGAGAATCCATTCGCGGCAATTGGACCATGCATGATGGCGCTTCCGCAGTGGCTTCTCGAAATCCGATTCGGGGGCGGCGCGGAAGTAGTTGCGTCTCGTTGGGTTGGCGAAGAGATCGTGGATGGAACTCCATGCGATCTCATCGAAATCACGAAGGCATTCGCCGCAGGTGGCGAAGACGAAGAAGAAGATGCTGAAGCAGCGGATGCGGATGCAGCAAATGCTGAAGCAGCGGACGATGAACCTCAGATCCTTGTCATGGAGACACTCGCGATTGCTCGAGTGGATGGGCTTCCGCGAAGAGTTGGCGTCGCGATGAACAACGGCGAAGGGGAGCAGCAACTTTTTCCCCCAAGTCTGATGAGTGCAATCGCTGTGGATCCAACTTTCGAGGATTCGATCTTCGTGATTGCGACGCCAGAAGCGTGGAAGGAAACGGTGATTGAAGAGGGAGCAGGAATGTCTGCGCCTGAGCTCAACGCAAAAGTCGGCGATGCTGCCCTCGCATTCACACTCAAGGATGCTGCAGGCATCGAAGTGACGCAAGCATCGCTTCTCGGAAAAGTTGTGGTGCTTGATTTCTGGGCGACGTGGTGTGGTCCATGTAAGGCAGCGATGCCTGAGCTTCAGAAGCTGAGCGATGAGTACAAGGACAAGAATGTCGTCATCTTTGGTGTCAACATGGGCGAGCAGAAGCCTGATGCGGGCGTGAAGTACATGGCGAAGAAAAAGTTCACCTACGGATGTCTACTTGCGGGCGATGCACTCGCAACAGCCTACGGCGTGACTGGAATTCCTACGCTTCTCGTGATCGATGGCAAGGGAAACATCGGGTTTGTCGAAGTCGGATTCGCTGGCGCGGATGGATTACGCAAAGCAATCGATGCTGCGCTGCTCGTGAAGTAAGCGTAGAACGCAATTGTCAAACAAGATGGCGCGCATCAAACAGTGTGTTTGATGTGGCGCCATTTTCAATTCGTCCGAGCGCGTAGTTGAATCCCGTTTGCACTGCTGCGGCGCCGATATTGCCATCGAAGTCGAGTGCAAGCATGCCAACTTGATAGGTCTTTGGATCCGCTGCGTTTTTCGCCATCACGATGCGGAGTGCTTCTTCACACGCTTCTTGCGGCTTTGCGCCGCGCCGCATGCAATCAGCCGCGACAAACGCGCCGAGCGTGCGCAGCACCATTTCGCCGAGTCCAGTGCAAACAGCACCGCCGACTTTCGGTTCGACATAGATGCCTGCGCCCACGATAGGAGAATCGCCGACGCGACCGTGCATCTTGAAACTCAGCCCGCTTGTGGTGGAGGCGGCGGCGAGGCGACCATGTTGATCAAGTGCGAGCAATGAAATCGTGTCGTGGTTCTCTATGTTCACCACTGGCGCGTAGTTTTTCTCCACGAGCCACTTGCGCCATGCTTGTTCGGCCTCTGGCGAAAGTGTGTTCGCGCGCACTTCGAGTTTGCAGAACTGCGCGAATTGCCGCGCGCCTTCACCGACGAGTAAACAGTGCGGCGTGTCTTCCATAACTCGTCGCGCAAGCGAGATGGGATGCACAACGCCTTCGACTGCTGCGACAGAACCGCAACGGCCGTCGTCGGTCATGATCGATGCGTCAAGCGTGACGATGCCATCGCGATCAGGCATACCACCGAGTCCAACGCTTCGATCAGGGCAATCCAGTTCAACAACGCGCGCGCCAGCTTCGACAGCGTCGAGCGCGCTTCCGCCGCGCGCGAGAATCGCGAGCGCAGCGTCGTTGGCGGGCAGTCCGTGTTTCCAGGTGCTCAAAATCGTGGCCGAGGGCGTGGGGGGCGTTGGCATAGATAGAGATCCCTTTGAAGCTGTCGCACACGCGCCGAGATCGAGGAATGAGGAGCCGATTGCAGCGCCGAGAAGCGCGCGGCAGGCGTCGCGCCGTGGTGTGTGGGAGTGAAACACAGCAAAACTCTACCAATTCGCTTCGTTCGCGTTACTCTGCGTTCATGCTTCGAACTTCAATCCTCCACGCGGCTCTGGCAGTGACATCGATTTTCTTGACAACCGCCGCGCATGCAGCGGACCTCAAGGTCGGGTCAGCAGCACCAAAGATTTCCGTCGACGCATGGGTGAAGGGTGAGCGCGTGCGCAAACTCGAAACCGGCACTGCGTATGTTGTGGAGTTTTGGGCGACATGGTGTCCGCCATGCGTGTCGAGCATTCCGCACCTCACCGAATTGCAGAAGGCAAATCCAAACGTGATTTTCATCGGCGTCGCTGGATCTGAGCGCGGCAGCGGTGCAGCAGCAGGCGTGAAGAAGTTTGTTGCCGCTCAAGGTGAGAAGATGGAGTACCGCGTCGCGCTTGACTCGGACAGCTCGATGAGCAAGGCGTGGATGCAGGCAGCGAAACAGGGCGGCATTCCCTGCGCGTTCGTCGTCGATACGCAAGGGAAGATTGCGTTCATCGGTCATCCAACTTCAGACGAGTTCGGCGCTGCGATTACGAAGCAGTCGAAGACGAGTAAGTTGCCGGAAAAGAAGCCCGCGAAGGGCGATGGCAAGGATGCTGACGCAGCAGACGATAATGAACCTGCGGATGCGGCGAAGGACGCGCCAGCGAGTGCACCTGTCAAGCCGAGTTGACTTCAACGCATGCTGAGCAGACTCCATTGAATGCATTGAGTTCTCGTTTGCGGTTGTCCCTCGGGGCATCCGCGAGGGAATGAGTTGCAGGAGTCCCTCATGCCACAAGATCTCGTTCGTACCTTCCGACTGTCCTTCTTTTCACTTGCGCTCGTTGCGAGTGTTGCATGGTTGTCGCCGCAGTCTGCGCACGCGCAAAATGGATTCGTAAACTTCGAGTCTCCGCAGTCGCACCCGATTGACATCACGCCCGATGGAAGCGCGTTGCTCGTGGTGAACACGGCTGATGGTCAACTTGAAGTCTTCGATTTGATCGGCGGTCTGCCTGTGCGTCGCGGCGCTGTTGCTGTGGGCGTGGATCCAGTTTCAGTGCGTGCGCGAAGCAACGGCGAAGTATGGGTTGTGAATCAGATCTCGGATTCCGTGAGTGTGGTTGACCTTGCGTCGATGCGCGTCACGCGAACGGTGCAAGTGGGCGACGAACCTGCGGACATCGTGTTCACCGCGAAGCCCGCTCGCGCCTTTGTTTCGCTCGTCGCATCCAATCGATTGGTGAGCTTCGACCCAACGCTCGCGACACCAACGCTGACCTCTACCGCAATCCTTGGCGCGCAACCACGCGCGCTCGCAGTGAGTCCAGATGGCACCAAGGTCTATCTCGCGATCTTTGAATCAGGTAACAAGACAACTGTCATTCCGCGCACGACGGTGAACAGCGCAGCAGGTCCATACGCAGGTGTGAATCCGCCGCCGAACTCAGGTACGGCATTCAATCCGCCGCGCACAGTCGGGCAAGCCAATCCGCCCCGCGTCGCGCACATCGCGCGTAAGAACGCGGCGAATCAGTGGATGGATGACAACAACCGCAACTGGACGACGCAGATTACTTGGGGCGTTGTCGACAACGACATCGCGGTCGTCAACGCGAGCACACTCGCGACAACCTATGTGACCGGACTTATGTCGTGCGTCGCGAGCATCGGCGTTGCACCCAACGGCATGGTTCTCGCGGTTGGGATTGAAGCATCCAACGAGATTCGTTTTGAACCTGTGATGGACGGGAAATTCGCGAAGATGTTCGGCGCGTTTGTTCCTGCGGGCGGAATCGGTACGCCGTCGATTGCAGATCTCAATCCACATCTCACGTACACATCGTCTTCGATTCCTGAACTCGAACGCTTTCAATCCATCGGCGATCCTCGCGGCGTTGCATGGCTTCCCGATAGCAGCGCGGCGTTCGTCGCATCACTCGGTTCGAACTGCGTGATTGCGATTTCGCCCTCCGGATCACGTATCGCGAAGATCAGCGTCGGCGAGGGGCCGAGTGGCGTGGTCGCGTCGCCGAGTGGCGCATTCGTTTACGCATTGAATCGCTTCGATGGATCCGTGAGCGTGATCAGCACCACCGCGCTCAACGAAACTGCGCGCATTTCGTTTCACGATGCAACGCCAGTACTCGTGAAAAACGGGCGCAAGTTTTTGTACGACACGAATCTGACTTCAGGCCTCGGCCATACTTCATGCGCAACCTGTCATATCGACGGACGCAGCGATCGACTTGGCTGGGATCTCGGCGATCCCACCGGCGCAGTGCAAGCGTTTGACGAGACGTGTCAGGTTCCTGGTTGCATCGCGTGGCACCCGATGAAGGGCGTGATGACGACGCAGACATTGTTCGGAATCATCGGCAATGAGCCATTTCACTGGCGCGGCGAGAAGAACGACATGACTGAGTTCAATGTGGCGTTCACGCACCTTCAAGGGCGCAGTACGGAAATCACACCGAGCGAGATGACATCGCTGACGAACTACATCTCATCGCTCACTTTTCCGCCGAATCCAAATCGCAATCTCGACAACTCACTCAAGACATCGCTGCCGATCTTCGGTGGTGTGGTCACGGGACTCGGTGGCACGGGCAATCCAGTCGCAGGACAAACCATCTTCAACACCGCGCGAATTTTCGGAGCGCCTCCCGGACTCACGTGTTTGAATTGTCACGCAGGCATCGCAGGGACGAACAACATCGTCGACATTCCCGCGCCAGGCGGTGAAGCGCAGAACCGGAAGAACGCGCCGTTGCGTGATGTGTGGCGAAAGGTCGGCGCGAACCGCGCGTCGACAACTGCGCTCCGTGGATTCGGATTCGATCACAACGGCGAAGAAGCGACGTTGCAAGATTTGCTCTCGATCGGATTCGCGTTTCCAGCCGGAGCGACCGGTCAACAACAGCGCCGCGATGTTGAAGCGTTCTGTTTGAGCTTTGGTACCGAGACTCGTGCGGGTGTTGGTGCGCAGACAACAGCGACCGGCGTTGGCAACGACACTGCGCGCATTGCGTCGTTCCTCTCTATCGCAGCGACGAACCAAGTTGGCTTGATCGTGAAGGGTTCATTGAGTGGCGTGCCTCGCGGATGGATGTACGAATCCGGATCTTTCCGCAGTGATCAAGCCGCGGACGCGCTTCGTTCGCCAGCGCAATTACTCGCACTTGCGTCGCTCGGCAGTGAAC
Organism: Planctomycetota bacterium; assembly: GCA_003671055.1. Taxonomy (GTDB): domain Bacteria; phylum Planctomycetota; class Phycisphaerae; order Phycisphaerales; family SM1A02; genus F1-140-MAGs142. The sequence continues at coordinate 2,794 of QWPV01000023.1, read as the reverse complement.
TCACCTACACGCTGATTCCCATCGGCTCACAACGCCGACTCGGCATCGATCGCGATGGTGATGCGTATCTCGACGCTGATGAATTGCTCGCGGGAAGTGATCCAGCAGATGCAAAGAGTATTCCGGGCGCATGCCTCGCTGACATTGCGCCCACGCAACATGATGGTGTCGTCGACGCGCAGGATTTGGCGGCGATGCTTTCGCAGTGGGGGTCGGTCGGATTCGCTGACCTCAACGACGACGGCATCACGGATGCCGCAGATATGGCAATCTTGCTCGGTGCGTGGGGCGCGTGTCCGTAATCAAGTGAGAGTTGCTTCGCAGGACAAGCAATCCGAATGGGCGCGTATACTCCGCCGCCCATTCGGAACACCTCTATGACAAAATCTATTGAACCATCCGGCTACAGCCACGAAGACGCACGATTCCACGAACTCGATTCGAAGGCGCTGACAGACATGCGCGCTCGCCTCGACGCAGAACGCAAAGCAACCGAGGCTGCAGCAGCGAAGGCGGCACACTGGCTGCGTTGCCCGAAGTGTGGAAGTGAAATGGGCGAGCAATCGTTTGAGAATGTCACAATCGATCAGTGCACGTCGTGCAAAGGTGTGTTCTTCGATAGCGGCGAACTCGAGTTGCTCTTGAGCCACTCGAAGGCACGCGCTGGGATCATGGGACGACTTTTCAACCGCTCGTGATTTGATCATGAGACACACAGGAATCACAATGCAATTCACACGCCGACTCTCCGCAATCGCGCTCGCGGCTTCCGCCGTCGCAGCAACGGTTCTCCTCACAGGGGGAATTGCAGTATTCGCGCAGGATGCACCGTCCGCTGCTCCAGCCAAGGCGCCAACGCAGGAGGCGCAAGAGAGTGACGCTGCTCCTGCACGCGGCGGCGCCCGACGACCTGGTCAAGAAGGCGGCGGCGCTCGTGGTGCTCGTGGTGAGAACCCAAGTGTTGGCAGCTCGATGAAGTCCATGAATCGCGCACTCGAGTCGTTGAAGGGTTCTATCGGGGATCCGATGAAGCTCGCGGAAAATCTGAAACTCATCGGCGAAATGGAACGCGGCTGCATTCTCGCGAAGAACGCGCCGTTTCCCGCAGACTTGTTGAAGGACGCAGCAGACGATGCAGCGAAGGCCAAGGTCGCCACGCACTATCGCAAGGACATGATCAAGCTTACGCAGTCGCTGCTTGAACTTGAACTTGCCGTGATGAACGGAAAGACAGCTGACGCACAAGCAATGCTCGTGAAACTCGACGCAGCGCGTGAACATGGTCACGAAGAGTTTGGCGTTGAAGACGATGAGGACTGAGCAGTCGCGCTAGCCGTTGCTCTCAAACAAGAGCCACTGCATCATCGCGCCTCGGTCTTCGATAGACCATCGCTCCTCGTAGATGCATTTCCACACTGCGCGCCACTGCGCATTCTTTGTCGTGTCCAATTCCAAGTATTGCGCGCGCTCTTCTGCACTGATGCTGCTGTCCGCGAACTTGCGGTCGAGCGGCAACATGCTGCGCAATGTGGCGATGTAGGGCTTCGCTGATGCGCGGAAGTCGTCGAACCGAAGCTCGGTGACGAGTTCCTGAGATCGCGCAAACGCAATGCGTGCAGTGTCTGAACATCCAGGCGCAGCAGCGATTGGTCCATCGACGGAGACGTCACTCGCTCTCAGAGCCATCGATGCAGTCTTCATGGAGGGAGGTTCGCTCGAGCCAGCAATTCCTGCGGTTTCTCGATCGCAACCAGCGTAGCAAAGCGCAATGAAACCGAGCGTCAAGCACAGCAACGGAGTGCGATGGCTCACCACTCTTGCCCCGGATAGAGGTGCAGCACGAGCCACTTGTAATCCGTTGTTTCGAAGAAGAAACTTGGCGTTTCGAGATTCATGTAGTAGTCGACATCAGCTTGTTTCGACGCATGACGGAAGGGTTCGGTGTGTCCATCCATGTAGGAGAACTCCCAGAATCCCGGACTCCAATTCTGCAACTTGTCGATCCACACGTAACTGAAATTTCCCATGATGCTCCAACCATTGCGGTTGTAGCCGCGATGGTCAAACTCAGTGACGCAGCAGAGCGTCTCTGCGGGATGGACAACTTTCGAAATCCGATCGACCTGCGCACTCGGTGGGCCGCCCCAGAATGCAGCAGTCTCACTTGACGCGAGAAATCCATTGAGGGAGTAGCTGCGCAATCGTTCAGTGGTTGGATGCGGGTCGAACGGACTCTTGTACGCGCGAAGGTCGCCGACGTATTCCCACAGCGAGCCTCGCGTGATCGCGGACTCAAGTTCGTAGCCCTCGACGGAGGTATTGCCAGGGAGCGCACTCACAACCCAGTCGTAGGTCGGATGCGTTCCAGTATCAACGCCTGCGAACTTGCCGTTGTTGTCCACGAAGTATGCGAGGAACGCAGTCGTGATCGTTCGCTGATTTTGCATCGACTCAGCGAGGCGAACCTGCTGCTTCAACTTTGCCGCGCCGACGAGCACAAGCGTGAGCAGCATCGCCACAACCGCAACCACCACGAGCATCTCTACAAGCGTGAATGCAGAGCGCAGCCGGCTCCGAGAGCTGGCACACTTCCGAGCCGAGTGGTCGTCATGCGTGCGCATAGAAGGAACAATCGCCCAACATGAGTCGAGAGTCAAGCAGATCTTCGACTTGGGCGCGAGGAATATTCCACAAATCGTAGTTTGCGCGGATTGTTAGGGGGTGCAGTCACCTTCTAGGCGTTCCGGGCGGTCGCTATGCCTTGCGCGCCAGCTTCACGGTCACCCTCATCGTC
>QWPV01000022.1 GCA_003671055.1 Planctomycetota bacterium | reverse complement strand
CCAACCCTTCAATGTTCCGTCTGCTTTGATGGCGATGGTGTGAGATCCACCAGCCGCTACTGCCAAGTATGTTCCAGTTTGTGCAGTCGTTTGGCCGTTGGCGTTGGAGCCCCAAAGCGCAAGAGTTGCGTCAGTTCTGATGGCAGCTCCATGGCTAGAGCCAGCGGAGACTGAGGTGAATGTTCCAGTAGGAACAGTTGTCTGGCCAGCTCCATTGGCTCCCCAACCGGCAAGCGTGTTGTCGCTCTTGATCGCCAAGGAGAAAAGTCCGCCGGCTGAAATTGCTTTGTAAACTCCTGCAGGAACTGTGCATTGTCCTTCACTGCTTCGTCCCCAAGCGGTCACGACGCCGGAGCCATTGAGGGCAAGACTGTGGCTTGTTCCAGCAGCTATGGAAACAAAGTTGGAGCCGGTTTGCTCCACACTCTGCCCAAACTGTGGCGAGACCGGTGGAGTTGCTGCTGCAGATGTTCCTGCACCAACGCCAACAACCGACGTGCTAGTCGGTGCCAGCTGCGGAGCTGGGGTGGCAAAAGTTGGAGTCACCATGATCGCGAGAGTCGCGATGAGCAATGCCAGACGGCATGTGGTGAAAGTGGCGGCTTGACGAGGGGCTGATTCGTTGCAGTGGGACATGGTAAGTTCTTCTCTCGACTTGAAAATGAACAGTCTTAACTCAGGTCGGGACATTTTTTGCCTTGGGGTGAAAACCCTCTTTACGCGGGGAGAGAATGGCAGGTTCGGGGTGGATTGCAAACAATCGCCGCATTTTTTAAAGATATTGTCGGACTCGCGTGTGGTTTTTCGCGTACCTATCTCCCTTATCGGCGACGCTTTATTGATGAATGGGGTTTATCAAAAGAGCTGTGCCGCATCCCAAAACGTGGTCTCAAAACGTATGCGTTGCCGAAAAAATTTATCGGTCTTCAGGATTTCGTGTGGGTGAATCTGGCCAGCTTAGTAGGTTATTAGCCCATGTGGACCCATCGCGAGTCAAAAAGGTGCCAAATTCGGTTCGATCGAGGCTAGTTCTGGGCGCGGTAATCAACGCGAATTGTTCACCCAGCTGCGACTAATTTGCGTCGATGCAAGAAAAAGAAATCTACAAGAAATTCTTGGAGATCAATTCCCTTTGGGCCTTCACGGAGTGCAGCTTGACGATTCGAAAATGACCGTCAGCGTGGCGATCGAGTTTCGCGGCGAGGGTGCTGCATGCGCCGTCAATCGAATAGCGAAGCCGCGATGCGGCAATTCGTTGCGAAGTTCTCGCGTGAGTTTGTGCCGATAATGAGGCTTGTTACGCCACGTTGTGCGAGGCAGAAGGGGATCGCGACTTCGGGGGCGATGCGGCCGGAGGCGAGTGGTTTCTTGACGAGGACGCCGACGCCGGCGTCGTGTGCTTCTTGAATGACGCGTTGATGCGAGTCTTCGAGGGGGTGGAACTCGATCATGAGTGCATCGACGAGTCCGCTTCGAAGTGCTTGGCGGTTGCCATCAACCGTTTTTCCGCTGAAACCGAGGTGTCGAATCACGCCTTGGGCTTTGAGTTCGGCAAGCGTTTCAAGTGCGCGATCGTGCTTGAGGATGTGCGTGTCGTTGCCGTCGGAGTGGATGAAGACGAGATCGAGTTGCGGGCGTCGGAGTCGCGTAAGACTTGCGTGAATGCTTGTGCGAACGGCTTCGGGCGAGAAGTTGTAGGTGGAGATGCCGTCTTCAAAACTCTCGCCGACCTTGGTGGAGACGAACATCGCATCGTGTGGCGTGAGCAGCGCACCGAGGCGCTCTTCACTTGATCCGTAGGCTGGGGCGGTGTCGATGAGATTCGCGCCCGAGCGTTGCACTTGATCGAGGAGCGCGCGGACGGTTGCGTCGTCGGGAAGCGCGTACGGCTGCGCGTACTTCGTCTGCGTGTTGCGGCCGATCTTGAATGCGCCGAATGAGATGACACCGAGTTCGAGTGCGGTGCGTCCGAGGGTTCGACGAGGCAGTTTTAACGCGTCCAAGGGAGTTGCTCCCACGGAAACACGCCGAGTGCAGGTTGCGCGAGCGTGGCTATCGGTGGCGTTGCGCGTTCATGCGTGGCGATGCCTTGCGCGCGGAGATCAGCCTCAATACGTTCGGCAAGCAGTGGCGCGAGTGCGAGTTTGAGCGGAAGTGCGACGCTCAGCGTGTTCGTTACACGATGCAGTTCGGCATCTTCTTGACGCGTCGTATGTTTGAACTCCATGCGATCAATGCGGTAGCTCGCGAACTCAAGCGCGTCCACCGCAAGATTTGGCAGCACCTGGCGCAACTCAGCTTTGAGTCGCGCATGCAGTTGCGCGTCAGTCATCGCAACGCCTTCTTCCGCGAGTCGACCGCCGACTTGCCAGATCATGCGGCCATTCGCATCTGGCGCACTCGTAATCGTCACGCGTGTTTCTTTGCCGTCAACGCAATGGCCGAAAAACGCAGTTAGCGATGCGCTTGACTCGCGTGCGCGAACCACACCCATGTGCAATGGTCGGCGAAGAAAAAGCGCATTGTTCGGTGCGCCGAGTTGTGTGAGGACTTGATCGCTCCACGCTCCCGCAGCGACGATGATCTGACGAACAGACGCGAATGTGGTGGAGGCACCGCTCGGCGAGCGCACATGCAGCACCATTCCATCCCATCCAATTCCTGCGACACCATCCGCGGCGAGCATCGAATCAGCGAGCCCGTCGCGCAGCGTTCCGAGTACGGTCTTCGAGTCGACTACTGGTTCATCAACGCGATAGACGCCGCCCTTGGTGTTCGCAAGAAGGGCAGGCACATCTTGGCCTTCAATCGCAATCGGCGTCGTCTGCAGTCCCACGCGCGCGCCGATCATGCCGAGCGTTCCCGCGATGCCTCCGGTGCGCCAGAGATAGCAGTAGGGCGATAAGACTTTTGCGGTGCTCAGATTGGGGTCGCCTGATAAAGGCTCGCCAGCAAGTGCCTGGCGCCACCGTTCGGGCATCCCCGCAATCGCTGCTGCGCGCGCATTAAAGAGTCCGCTGAGCGTGTACTTCAGCCCACCGTGAATGATGCCTTGACTCGCGAGCGATTGCCCTTGCCCTAGCTGCGCGGGCTCAATGAGAACAGCGCGAAATCCACGCGCGCGCAGCCGTGCAAGGCTCCACAGCGCCGCGATGCCACCGCCAATCAGCACGACTTCGGCATCGGAAATCGTGGATGAAGAATCTTGAGAGTGGATCGCCACGCGAAGTCGATCATACGGCTCCCCGCAGGGTCGCGGGGGTGCGCTATTGTGCGAGACTTTCTGATTCACAACTGTCCATTCTCCGAGTTCACGCTATGTCCACGAAAGTCGTTCTCATTCCCGGTGACGGGATCGGTCCCGAAGTCGCAGTCGCTGCTCGCAAGGTTATTGACGCCACAGGTGTTGGCATTGACTGGATCGAACGGCATGCAGGCGAAGCAGCCTTGCGCGCGGGGGAGAAGGAACTGCTGCCAGCATCAACGCTCGACATGATCGCGGAATGCGGCGTTGCGTTGAAGGGTCCATGCACGACGCCGATCGGAAGTGGATTCCGTTCCGTGAATGTGCTGCTTCGCAAGACACTCGATCTTTATGCGGCGGTGCGACCAGTGCGCAACATGCACGGCGTGAAGACGCGTTATGAGCACGTGGATCTCGTCATCATTCGCGAGAACACAGAAGGTCTTTACGCAGGTCTCGAGAATCAGCTCACGCCGCAAGTGGCGACGAGTATCAAACTCACAACGGAGCCTGCATGCCGACGCATTGCCGAGTTTGCGTTCCGCTATGCGCGCGAGCGAGGCCGTAAGAAGGTGACGGTGTTCCATAAAGCGAACATCATGAAGCTCACCGATGGCATGTTCATCCGCTGCGCGCAAGAGGTCCATAACGCAGGATTTTCCGACATCGGCTACGAAGAGATGATCATCGATGCGGCCTGCATGCGCATGGTGCAAGACCCGACGCGCTTTGATGTGATCCTCGCGGAGAATCTCTACGGCGACATCATGAGCGATCTCTGTGCAGGTCTGGTGGGCGGGCTCGGCGTGACGCCGGGTTCGAACATTGGCGAGAAGGGCGCCGTGTTCGAAGCAGTGCACGGTTCCGCGCCTGACATCGCGGGCAAGGGGATCGCAAATCCGCTCGCGCTGGTTATGAGTGGCGTGATGATGCTGAATTGGATGACGCAGTCGCGTGGCGATCCGAAGTTTGCAGCCGCTGGCGCGCGCATCAAGAACGCCTATGACAAGGCGCTCGCCGAAGGAGCGAAGACCGGCGACTTGGGTGGTTCGCTGAGCACGCTTGGTTTCGCAGACGCACTTATCGCCCGGTTGTAGCACGCGTTTGCCTGCGTAATCGATACGACTGGACGAGATCAGCGCTGTTGATACGCGTAGCGGATCATGAATAGTTCCCGCACAGCGTTCTCAATGGGATATTGAGAAGACAACCGATTGCATATGTTCATACTTCTCGCACCCGCATTGATTGGAGTCTTCCACGTCGCGACTGTGCCGCCGATGAAAATCGTCGTGCGCACCACGAGTGGTGAAGTTATCGAATCAGCCTGCGACGGTGAACTCGCAGAGGATGGCGGATGGAGTTGGCGTGGATCAGTGGCGAGCGATGAGGGCGTTCGATTGGAATGGGAATACGCGATCCCCGCGATTCTCTTGCTCCCTGATAGCACGCGACGCATGGAAGTCACGGGCGCCTGCACGGCACGGAACAGCTCCGCGCACATTGTTCCAATCGACGCAACGTTTGAGTTCCCGCTGCCAGGCGCAGTGCCACCAGGCTCCGCGTTCGACGCGCGATTGCAACTTGTGCTTGACGCGGATGACGACGGCGGCATGCTCGGGGTTGCAGCAGGCGTCACCGCAGTATCGATCGCATCGGATGGCGTCGCATTCGCGAACGCGCTTCCGGGACCCGCAGATCTTCGCACCGTGCCGCGCCGTGCTGCGGAGTTGCGCGCGACAGTTTGTATCGCTGCGTTTGATGCGATGTCAAAGCGCAAGGAAATTGCGCAACAGATGTTGCCGTCCTTCGGCGAGTCACTTGGAATTCGGCAACGATTCTCGGTTGGCATGCGCGACGCGGCAACCCTGACTGCGTCTATGACGCTCTCAGGAATCCTCGCCGAAGGAACCGTCGCAGGAACAAGTGTGGGCGTGCACGAAACGAAGTCGCAAACAACAATCGGCGCGCGCGACGGTGAACGGATCATTATCGGTGCGACGCGCGTTGTGCGGAAAGCGCCCAAGCGAATGCCGCAGCGACGCTGAGTGCATCACGGCGTGCGAGGCACGATTTCGCGATCTACTTTTCCTTTGCCGCGGCTCGTGAATCGCAGCGTCACATTCGTGATCGCGCTCTGCGCATTGTTATTCACCATGTTTTGTGGTGTCCAACCGACTGAGGGTCCGCTCCATCCCCAGAGCGCTGGCCAATCGGCGCAGTTGCTGCCGCGTGGGATCGGTGCGTAGGAATAGGGGACCCACTCATCGAGCCAATCCATGTTGCCGAAACCCTTCCATGACTTCGAAAGATCCATCGTGCCATTCACGCGCGATTTGAGGTAGCCGGGATCGAAGGGAATCCAGCCCGCGGTCGGCAGATAGAACTCGCACCATGTCATGTAGGTTGTTGCACTTGAGCGCTCGCCGCCTCGGACGGCGCCGTTTTCTCGTGTGCCTCCATAGACGACTCGCGCAGGAATGCCTGCATTGCGCAGCACGGCAACGCAACTGAGTGCAGCATCGACTGAGGTGCCATTGCCGAGCATCGCGGCGTTGGAAAAGTTTCCACCGAAGTTCAGGCCGCGAATCGAACTGTTCCAGCCGCGCAAGGTGTATTGCGTGGAGTACTGCCGAAAATTCTTGAGCGTCGCGAGGACGAGTTCTTTCGCTGCATCGTAGGGGGCAACGCCGCGGAGATTTCCCTTGGTGGTTTGCTGCACGAATGCGGCGATGAGCGGATCGCTCGGATGAATGAAATCATCTTCAGCGAGAAAGGCGCGCGTATCCTCAGGCCATTCGCGCGGCCACGTGATCTTTCGCGCGGCGGCTTCATCGATCTCGATGTCCCACAGTTGCATTCGCGCAAGGACATTCACGCGGATACTCGTGCAATTCGCGCTCGGCATTCCCACATCAACTTTGGTTGCGCCCGCATGCGTAGGGTGCATAACGATCTTGAGTTGGGCTGACGGAACTTCCTTGCCCTCGATCCACACTCGCGCGCCACCAAACGACGGATCGAGATCTGCATTCGTGCCCTTGTGAATCAGGGGAATCGTGAAGGTCGTCGGTCCGAGTTGCCACAGCACGGATCCGTTTTGACCAACCGCGCCTTGCGAACCCACCATCACCTCGAACTCGACTTCGTAAATCTTCGGGGAACTCCGCATCATCACAACGGGCGCGTTCTCATCGCTCGTCGATGTGGGTTGCGTTGCCGGGCTTGTGAGCAATGGATCCTTCACCTGCGCGAAGGCGTGTGAGGTGAAGAGCAGGAGTGCGGAAAGCCCAAGTGTGTGCTTCAAGCCGTGCATGCGAAAATCTCCTCTGCGATCAACTCGCGAGAGTGCGGAGTGTTTCGGGATCAATCCAACGCTGCAATGACTGGAGGAACTGCGCTAACAAGAGATTCACCACAATGATGGTGAGGAAGCTGGCGACGAAGCTCTGCGTCGACGCGCGACCGACGCCTGCAGCGCCGCCTTCGCAACGGAATCCGCGGTAGCAACTTATGAGACCGATCGCGAGCCCGAACGCGAGGCTCTTGATCACGCCGTTGAGCGGATCCCATCCACTGAGGAATTGCGTGGTGGAGTACCAGTAGTCGGCGCGCGTGACGCCGTACATGCCACAGATGATGCCGAAGCTTCCGAGAATGCCGAGGAGATCTGAATAGATCGTGAGAATCGGCGTCATGATGACGCACGCAACCACGCGTGGCACGACGAGCGTCTTGATCGGATCTGCACTCATCGCGCGCATCGCATCAAGTTGCTCGGTGACTTTCATCGTGCCGAGTTCAGCCGCGAGTGCGCCGCCCACGCGGCCTGCGAGCATCACCGCGGCAAGCACGGGACCGATTTGTTTCACGACGGCTGCTGCGATCACGCCGCCCATCTGCGCTTCTTGTCCGAGCGCAGCAAATTGATCGAAGCCTTCAAGCGCGAGGATCATTCCGATGAATGCGCCAGTGATGCTCACCACAATGACGCTTGACGCGCCAACGGAGTACAGCAGCGGTCCAATCTGTCGCCAGCGCATCCACGTCGAAGGCTGCGTGAAAACAAGCGTCAGCGTGCGACTTGCAAATCGCGAGAAGCGACCGATGCGATCGAGGAAGAGTCGAACGCTGAGACCGAGAGAAGCGAAACGATCAAGAACGAGTTCCATGCAGCGGCGCAAGCGTAACTCATCGCCGCGCATCGCTGTCCGACGCAAAAAGAAAACCGCCCTCGGACGAGTGTCCGAGGGCGGTGATGGATTTCATTCAATCACGATGATTTTGCCGCTTGGGGCAGAAATCATCAGAAGCGCTCAATCACGGGCAGGGGCCCCAGCCGTTGAGAAGGGCTGCGATGTCAGCGGCATCCGTGACGCCGTTGCCATCGAGATCGGTCGCGCCAGATGCGCCCCAACCGTTGAGAAGCGACGCAAGGTCAGCGGCGTCGGTGACGGCGTCGCCATTCAAGTCGCTCACGCATGGAGTGGTGGTCTTGTCGCAGCCGACGCTCACAGCGCCAGGAGTGTCAAGACTTGTCGCAGCTGCAGGATCTTGCGTACCAATTGCCCACGCACCTGTCGTTGAGCAGAAGCTCACTTGGAACGGCACGCTTGGTGTTGTTCCTGAGATATCTGGTCCAACGCGATTTGCGCTGTATGCGTACTCGGTACCTACTGGAGGAAGTGTGGCTGACTCAATGATTGAGACGGAGTCCACAATCTGACTCCAAGGGGTGAAGTCGAGTCCGCCATCATTATCGACATCGAGATCCATACCAATCGTGCCCGTAAAGTTGTACACGAGCATGTGCGTAACGTTGTCACTGTTCTCAAAGACGATGTATGGACTCACGAGATTCGCAATCGATCCAGTGAAGGTCGCTGTTCCAACCACGAAGTAGCCACTCGCTGGAATCGTGGTGCAATCGAGATTGACAAAGCACTCGATAACGCCTGAGCCTTGGATAGCAGTGCCGTCGCCGATCACCACGTAGGTGAATCCGACGAGATCCGTTCCGGCAGCACCAGCAAGTTCGAAGAACTCTTGTTGATCGGTCAACAGTGCGGTGTCGTCCATACGAATCTCGTTGATGCGGACATCAGCCACAATGACTGGTGGATAGCACGAGCAATTCGCAAGATCTGCACACGCCTGATCCCACACGACTTCGCAGCAGGTTGGATCGCGACTGCAGACGCTGTCGCAGCAGACTGCATCGGAGCATCCAGGAGTTGCGACGGCCACGCGGCAGTCCGTTCCACCCTTCACGCCACACGAGTTGATCGCAGGGCAGATCGCGCTCGGTGGAAGTCCTGGTGTGTCATAACCGGTGAGATCAAATGGATCGAAGCGACCCATGCGAGGCGAACCGTCTGCGCATCGGAAGAAGTGCGGCGCGAGTTGCGTGCCGTTAGGACCAACGCTGATGGCCGCGTAGTTGCAGTTCACTTCATTGTCGAGAAGCGCAACCACATCAATCACGCTACCCCATGGGCTTGCATCGAGTGTGCAGTCATCGTTGGCATCAAGGTCATCACCGACGATGCCGGTGAAGTTGTAAACGAGGAAGTAGTTCTTCGTGCCTGAATCGTTGAACGAAAGGAAGCGAAGTGCATCAGGGAACGCGTTCATCGTGAAGGATGCTTCGGTCGCGAGGAGCAAGCCGTCCTTCGCGATGGAGAGTCCGTTGAAACTCACGGTCGCTTCGATTTTGCCTTGGTTCACGCCTGCATTCGCTGAAGACACCACCACAAGCGTGACGCCGTTGAGCGAAGTTCCAGGCGCGCCGCTGAGTTCGACATACTCGTTGATGTCGGTGCCCGATGGATCCGAGACGCGGAGTTCGCTGATGAGAAGTGCTGGAGGCGATGCGCCGTTGAGGCAAGTGCCGGTTGCAATCGTGACGCAGCCTGCGTCCCATGTTGTGTCGCAGCAGGTTGGATCGGTGATGCAGACTGCGTTGCAGCAGTCTGTGTCGGAGCAACCTGCAGTGAGCACCGCAACATAGCAGCTGCCCGTTCCTGGACCACAGTTCGAGCAGATGTCGTTGACATCGCCAGCGGAATCGCGTCCGGCTGCCGCGCCGTCGAATGGTCCGATCTTCCATCCACCCGTTGGTGTGCATCGATACGCATGTCCTGGAACGAAACTCGTGTCAGGTCCCACGGTTGTTGGGGAGTACCACCACTCATCGCCAGCCGCAGGCACGCCTGTGTTTGGCTTGACGAGAGCGACGGAGTCAATGATTGCGGTCCATGGAAGGACATCAAGTACGCCGTCTTCGTTGGTGTCGAGATCTGCGGCGAGAGCGCCGGTGAATCCTGAGACGAGCATGTGGGTGACGTTGTCAGAGTTCTCGAAGTTGATCGCCGCAACCGGACCAACATCGACGCTGCCCGCGAAGACGAGCGTTGCAAGTTTCGAAACAGAGAGCAGTCCGTCGCCGCCGAGGCTGTACGCGCCGAGCGGAACGACACATTCAATGACGCCGTTCTTCGTTGCAGCATTGGATCCGTCGCCGATCACGATATATGTGAGACCAGCGAGCGATGCGCCAGGCGCTCCCTTCAACTCGAAGTATTCATCGGTGTCCGTACCAGGATGATCGATTCGAATCTCGTTGATCTTCACAGGTTCTGGCGCGCAACTGCCGTTTGCAGCACCGGGCGAATCAATGCCCGCGTACGGATCTTGTGTGCCGACATTCCACTGCGAAGCGAGTTCGCACTTCCATGCGGCGTAAGGCACAACTCCCGCATCCGGTCCAACGCGATTGAGTGAGTAGACGAAGTCATCGACGGTGCCGTCAGAGAATCCGTTCCAGAATGCGACGCTATCTGCGAGCGATGCCCACGGAGTTGTGTCGAGAATGCCATCGTCGTTGATGTCAAGATCGTCGCCAACGACGGCGGTTGATCCTTGCACGAGCAAGATGGTCAGGTTGTCGATGTTCTCAAACCCGAGTGCGCTGATGAGATTTGGAGTTGCAAGCGAGAGCGAGCTCGTGCCCACGACAAAGTATCCACTCGCAGGAATGGATCCGCTGAGCGAGATGACTTGTTCAATCACCCCGTTCTGCGCAGGAGGCAATTGATTGTCGTCATCACCGATGACGATGAGGCTGTATCCCTTGAGCGAGGACAACGGTGCGCCCTTGACCTCGACATACTCTTCGGTGTCGGCACCCGGTTGATCCACGCGAACTTCATGCAAGGTGACGACTTGCGCGAGGGTGGCGTTGGCGAAAACAAGACTCGTCGCCAAACATATAAAGGCAGGGAATGCGTGTCGCATCGTTCGTCAGTCTCCAGGATGAGGTAACAGTCAGCAGGACAATTCATGGAATCACAACAACCGCCGATGCATCTGAATGCATTCGCGGGTGAAGTGCCTTGAGTCTAGATCAGGAATTAGGTTTTCCAAATGAGAAAAGGTGAAGGATGGGTGAGCATTTGGTGTTTCGGTACGCAGGCAGCGTCCGAAAAGTTCGCGCATCTCTTCGCAGAACCGCGGAAAAGCGAGAACCGCGCCGCGGAGGTACGGGGCGCGGTTCTCGGGATGTGCACAGATTGTCGAATCGACTGGGTGCGAGTTCGATCACTTCACGTTGTCGTCGTCGGTCGTGGCTGCGACTGGCGTTGGTGCAGTCACGGTAGTTTCCGTTGCGGTCACGGTTGGCGTGGTCTCGGTACTTGGCTTGAGGTAGAGCTCGACGCGGCGGTTGGCTTGCGCGCCCTTGGTTGAATTCTCCGTCACAGGACGGAACTCGCCGTAGCCAGCAACCATGAATCGGTTCGCGCCAACGCCGTCACTCACAAGAGTCTCACGCACTGAAATTGCACGGTGCGCAGAGAGGTGCATGTTGGTGGGGTGTTGCGCAACAGTGTTTGCTTTGCGGATGGCCACCGAATCGGTGTGCCCGACAACTTGCACTTCGAGGCCACTCGCAGAATTTCCGTTCAGCACAGCAGCGACTTGCGCGAGCACATTCTTCGCCTTCTCCGTCAACTGCGCAGAACCAGAGTCGAAGGTGACATCGCTCGAGAAGCGAAGCATGCCCTTGGCCTTGTCGAAGGTGAGCAAGCCACCGCTCGCTGCAGCGATATCTTCGAGTGCTGCAGACACATCAGTAGGAAGCACATCAAGTGCGTTCACTTGGCTGAGCAACTTGTTGTAACGATCGGTGAGCGCTTGAATATCTTCATCGCTCGCACCTGCAAGAGTCTTTGCCTTGAGAAGATCGGCAGCGGCTTCTGCAAGCTGCTTACGAAGCATTTCTTCGTTCGCTGATGATGTATCGAGTTCGCCTTGCAACTGTGCGACCTGTTGCTTGAGGCTGCGATTGTTCGTCATCAAATCGTCGTACTGCGTCTGAGGGATGCAGCCGGTGAGTGTGGCGAAGGCGAGTGTTGTGGTGCCGAGAGCGAGTAAGTTGAAGCGCATACGAATGCCTTGTGCTGCCGCTGAAAGTAGGAAGCGCGTGCTTCGATCGTTCCGTGATCGAGGCTCCTTTTCGGTTTAAAAACCGACTGCAGATGCGCTGTTCAAAGGTAAAACGGCAGCTAGTCCTTGAACGGCAGCGAGTGTAGCGTCCGCACTCTGCTTCGGGTGAAAAGTGCGCAACAATTGCGCGTGTTGAGAAAGAGAACTTGCTCTCTTGCGGGAAACTCGCTGCGCGCGCCGATAGGATCAGCGAACTCCCCATGCCACTCGACCGCGCTCAACTCCATGAATTTCTTCTCGCCCGTGGACCCTATCCGCTTGAGGCGTATGAGTTTCTGCAGCAGGGTCTCCAGCACACGGTGCAGCGCATGCATGCGACGCAGTCTGTGCACGCGAACGAGCCGTTCCGAGGTGGACACATCACGGGGCAGCAACTGTGTTTCGGACTGCGCGACCTCGCGATCAGCCAGTACGGGTTCCTCGCGCCTGCCGTGCTCGCCCACTGGCGGGTGCAGCGAACCGGGGATTTCGGCACGATGGTCTACACCCTCATTGAGGCGGGACTCATGAGCCGAAACGAACAGGATCGGCTCGAGGATTTCGGCAACGTCTACGATTTTGACGAAGCCTTCTCGCCACGCGAGCTCGCAACCTCCATCGGTCGCGGCTGAGCGGCGGCGAGAGTTGAGCGAGAGTTGAGCGAGAGTTGAGCGCTTCTGATGAATTCTGCCCCAAGCGGCAAATTCATCACGCGCTTTCGTACGGCTCGCCGGCGAAGCCGGCATTCGCCTGAGTCGTAGTTGCGTGCTAGTTGAGCGCTTCTGATGAATTCTGCCCCGGGCGGCAAATTCATCACGCGCTTTCGTACGGCTCGCGGAGTGAATCCGCTTCGCCTTGTTTGAGCGCTTCTGATGAATTCTGCCCCAAGCGGCAAATTCATCACGCGCTTTCGTACGGCTCGCGGAGTGAATCCGCTTCGCCTGAGGGAGAGCTCCGCATTTTCCCGCTGGTGTGAAGTAGGATGCGTGCCACTTCACGGGCGTCAATTCTGGCGCTCTACCCTTGACTGGAGCTCCACGGATGGCGACTCCCGAGAAACCTTTAGAACCTGAAACCTCTGGCTGCTGCGGTTCCACTTGCAGTTGTGGTGCTTCCTCGAAGGCAAAGGCAACCGCGACTCCTGATCTCCGCAAATTGCATCTCTGGCAGATTCAAGGCATCCGCGACATTCTCGTCGTAGGTCTTGTCTTGTGGATTCTGTACATGGGCTATCAGATGCGCACAGTCACAGTGCCGCTGCTCGTCGCGCTTGCGCTTGCGTATTTGTTCGAACCCGTTGTCTGCTACCTGTGCACGTTTCGCTTCGTGTCGCGCCCGGTTGCGGTGAGTGTGATTCTGTTGACGAGTGGGCTTGTCTTCGGCATCACGATTGCCATCGGACTTCCACTTGTTGTTGGTCAGGGAGTTGAACTTCTCGATGGCGTGCGCAATGGTCGTTACGACAGCGCGATCACGAGTGCCGTTGAATCCCTTCCTGACGAGTATCAGAAGACCGCATCGGATCTTCTCGAACAATTCGGCCATCCGATGGGGCTTGATGTAGCAACAGGTGTGGACGGCAGCGTCGTGGTTGAAGCTGCAACTCCCGTTGTGACAGCGGAGCCGAGGAGCGCAACATCTGCAATCGTCGGTGAAGTTGCTGCTGGCATTTCCACGCTTGAAATCCCGTGGGTTTCGTTGCTCGGCAGTAGCGCGAGCCAGATGCTCGCCTTCGCGTTGGCAGTGCTTCGCATCAGCCTCGTGACGTTTTTGATCCCGTTCTACTTCTGGTTCTTCAGCGTGTCATTTCCGCGCGTGGTCGCATTCGTTAAAGAGCTTGTGCCCGACGAAAAGAAGGAAGTCATCTTCAGTGTTGTCGCGGATATGGATCGCGCTGTCGCAGGATTCGTGCGCGGTCGCATCGTCATCTGTGTGTGTATGGCGGTGGGCTTTGCGGTCGGTTGGCAGATCTGCGGAGTGCCGTATGCAATCGCGCTCGGAGTGCTCACGGGTGCGTTGTCGATCGTTCCGTATCTCGGCGGCGTTGGACTTCCAGTTGCGATCGGCATGCTCTTCATCGCGCAGTTCGAACTTCCTGTCGAGCAACGCATGGGCTTGATCGCGATCGTGTTGTGGCCGAGCGTCGTGTTCACGATTGTGCAATCGATCGAGGGATACATACTCACGCCGATCATTGCGGGCAAGGCAACGAATCTTGATCCTGTCACGATCGTCGTTGCGATTCTCGCTGGTGGTTCCATCGCTGGCGTGTACGGCATGTTGCTCGCAATTCCTGCGGCGGCTTGCGGAAAGATTGCGATCCAACGACAAGTCTTGCCTCGACTCAAGGAATGGGCCGCTGGCCGCGTAGCCGATCCACTTCCCATTCAGCACGACTGAGCACACTCGCGATGCGTTTTTCGAAATTGATTGCCGGACTTTCGCTTGCCGACGCACCACTCAGTACTGACCCTGAGATCTGGAGTCTGTGCGAAGACTCGCGACGTGCGAAGCGGGGTTGCTTGTTCCTTGCGCGCGTTGGCGTGAAAGCCGATGGCCGCGCATACATCGCGCAGGCACTTGAAGCGGGAGCCGCAGCAATTGTTGGTCCTACGGGAACGGTGTTGCCCGAGGGAACCGATGCATCTGTCGCGCTCGCGATCGTCGACGATCCAGCAGCAGCAGCGGGCGTGCTCGCAGAACGATTTCACGGGAACCCCGCGAGCGCGCTTCATGTGGTGGGCATCACGGGCACGAATGGAAAGACGACGACGAGCTATCTGTTGCAGCAACTCTTGACGAAGGGTTCGCGTCGCTGCGGGTTGATCGGCACGGTGGAGATTGATGATGGTGTCAAGCGCACCGTGTCGAGTTTGACGACCCCGCCAGCGTTTGAACTCTCGTCGATGTTCGCCCGCATGCTCGACAATGGATGCGTTGCAGTCGCGATGGAAGTGTCGAGTCATTCGCTCGATCAGAAGCGCGTCGCCGCGCTTGCATTCAAGACCGCGCTCTTCACGAATCTCACCGGTGATCATCTTGATTACCACGGATCGATGGAGCATTACGCGGCGGCGAAAGCCAAACTCTTCTCCATGCTCACCGCAGAGGGAACGGCGATTGTGAATGTGGATGATGCATGGTCAACTGTGATGATCGACGCGGCTCGCGCGCGCGGTGCTCGTGTGTGGCGCACAAGTCTGATCGATGCGGAAGCAGAGTTTTTCGCAGCCATTGAATCGATGAGTGCAACGGGCATGGAGTTGTTGCTCAGCGGATCTGCGCTTGGATGCGAGCACCGATTGATGTTGCCGCTTGTAGGTCGTCACAACGCGATGAATGCGCTGCAAGCACTCGCGGCTGCACGCAGTGTGGGAGTGCCGCTTGAAGAAGCGCTCGCGGTTCTTGCGCGTTGCGAGGCGCCCCCCGGTCGACTGCAACCAGTCGCAACGGGCGGCGCTGGATTCAGCGTACTGGTCGATTACGCGCACTCTGATGACGCGCTGGCGAATGTGCTTCGCGCACTTCGCCCAACACTCGCGCCAGGTGGACGATTGCGCGTGGTGTTCGGTTGTGGCGGAGATCGAGATCGCACGAAGCGGCCGCGCATGGCGCAGGTCGCGTGCGAAGGCGCTGATGATGTTGTGATCACGAGCGACAACCCGCGCACCGAAGATCCTCAAGCGATCATCGCTGAAATCAAGAGTGGGGTGCCTGCGCAGACGAAGGCGAATGTTGTCGTAGAAATCGATCGAGCGAAGGCGATTGCATTCGCAGTGTCGAGCGCTGGTGAAGGCGACGTCGTCTTGATCGCAGGCAAGGGACACGAGGATTACCAAATCATTGGCGAGCAGAAATTTTCCTTCGATGATCGGAAGAAGGCAGAGGAAGCACTCAAGCGACGCATCGATGGAGCAGCGCGGTGAATGCGGCGCACACGGATTTTCTGACTGCTCCTGCGATTGCCGCAGCGGTGCGAGGTACGTGGACGAGTGCGCCGCGGTGCGAAGCATTCGGCATCGCGACAGATACACGCGAGTCGATGCAGGGCAAACTCTTCGTCGCGCTGCGCGGCGATCGATTTGATGCGCATGACTATCTTTCGCAGGCATTCGAGCAAGGTGCGATGGGCGCAATTGTCGAGCGCGTGCCCGATGGGATAGAGGCGGCGAAGTTTCCATTGCTGTGCGTGAACAACACTCGCGCGGCACTCGCGGATGTTGCAAGCGCTTGGCGAGGGACGCTCGCAGCACTCGCTGTTGCTGCGGTGACGGGTAGCGCGGGAAAGACCACGACGAGGCGATTGATTGAGGCCGCGTGCGCGCAAGTCGGTGAGACCAGCGCGAGCGTGAAGAGTTTCAACAACGACATCGGCGTGCCACTCACGATGTTGTCCGTTCGCGCGCAACATCGATATCTCGTCGCTGAAGTTGGGATGAATCATCCCGGCGAGATCTTGCCGCTCGCGAAGATCGTTGCGCCACATGTTGCGCTGATCACGCTCGCGGGCCGTGCGCATCTCGAAGGTATGGGTTCGATTGAGGCGGTCGCGAAGGAGAAGGCGTCGATCTTCGAATCGCTCGCGCGAGGCGCCACGGCGGTGTTTCCAGCTGGTCAAGGACCGCTCACGAACGAGGTGCGCGCGCTCGAACTCGCGCGTCGGGGCATCCGCGAGGTGCGCTTCGGCGCGTCGGAGGATGCTGAGGTTCAACTGGTCAGCCGCGAAGTATTGCCGGATGGATCGCAAACGATCGAGATCGCCGTGCGAGGCGGTGTGTTTGCGTCGATCCCGCAGAGCGTGAAAGTGCAGTGCGTGTGTTCGCTTCCCGGTGAGCACAACGCGCGCAACGCGACAGCGGCTATCGCTACCGCGCTCGCGCTTGGAGTCGACCTTGCGTCCGTGCTCCAAGGCATCGGATCCGTGGTTCCTTCAGAGATGCGGTTCGTGCGGGAAGAGCGCTCGGGCGTGACGTTTTTCAACGACACCTACAACGCGAATCCAGACGCCATGCTCGCAGCGCTTCGTACGTTTGCTGAACTGGCAGCATCCGCACCTCGACGCGTGGTGTTTTTAGGCGAAATGCGAGAGCTCGGCGTGGAAGCGGCCGAACTTCACCGTGAGATTGGAAGGGCGGCGGCGCGGACATCGCTTGACGCACTCATCGCGGTCGGTCCGTTCGCGCGAGAAGTTGCCGATGGATATCGCGTCGAAGGCGGCCTCGGCGCAACCATGGAGTTCGCGGAGTTCGGCAGCGATGCGGTTGATGCTGCGCGCTCGCATGCGACGCCGGGAACTCATGTCTTGATCAAGGGATCTCGCGGTGCGAGAATGGAGCGATTCCTCGCAGAACTCCGATGAAGTGAGTCCACGACTGACCTCTGTTTAAGGACTCGCTCTACGTGCTTTACTTCCTGACGCAGGAGTACCAAACTTGGCTTGACTCGATCGGGCTCTACCGAGTCATTCAAGTGCTGACGCAACTTGAGTTCCGCGCGTTCGCTGCGGTGCTCTTCGCGTTCGCCATCGTGCTGATCGCTGGACCCCGAACCATCGTTTGGCTGCGTCGACGAAAAATCGGAGACAACCCAGAGTTCTTCGACGACACGATCAACAAACTCTCTCAAGACAAGCGCGGCACACCCACGATGGGTGGCCTTCTCATCTGCGGCGCGATCTTCCTCTCGGTGGCATTGTTCGCGGACATCGTGCACAGCAAGTATGTGCTGCTCACCGTCGTCACGCTGGTGTGGTTTGGCGGCATAGGTTTCTTCGATGACTGGCTGAAGTTGGAAGCAGCGCGCCGAGCTTCGACGACTCGTCACGGTCTGCGCACCAAAGAGAAGTTGCTCCTGCAAACAGGCGGCGCGCTCCTCATCGCAGTCGCGTTGTACTTCGCAGCATCGAGCGACACGAACCCAGCTGCGGTGTCCTTCAACTTTCCCTTTCAACGAACCTATGAGCCTTCGACGCGCACCGCGCTTGAGGGCGCTGCACTGAATCCGAGTGTCTGGATCCTAGGGATCGTGGCCTTCACAGCCATCGGCGCGTTTTGGATTACGGGTTTTTCGAATTGCGTCAACCTCACCGATGGGCTCGACGGACTTGCAGCAGGCACAATGGTCATCGCAAGTTTCGTGATGATGGTGCTCTGTTTCGTCGCCGCATCACGAGACGCGGCGTTCTTCTTGATGGTTCCGCATGTTCCAGGCGCAGGCGAGCTCATGGTGGTCGCTGGCGCGATGGCTGGCGCGTGTCTTGGATTCCTGTGGTTCAACTGCAATCCTGCGCGCGTGTTCATGGGTGATACAGGATCATTGCCACTCGGCGCGCTCCTCGCCGTCATCGCTGTGGCGATTCGTCAGGAAGCATTGCTCGTCGTGTTGGGCGGCGTGTTCGTCGTCGAAGGCGCCAGCGTGATTCTGCAAGTGAGCTTCTTCAAACTCAGCGGAGGGGTACGCATCTTCCCTATGGCGCCCATTCACCACACGTTCCAAAAACGTGGTTGGGCAGAAACGCAAGTTGTCATCCGCTTCTGGGTCATCGGAATCATCCTCGGTATGCTCGCGCTCGCATCTGTAAAGATGCGGTGATTCTATTTGATTCAATGTTGAACCGAGCCGCGCCACTTCTCGATCGCTTTCAGCGACGACTGCTTCTCCTCGGAGCAGTGGGTTGTGTGATGCTTATGCTGCTCGGCGCGCAACTTTTTCGGCTTGCGTTTTTCGAACACGCGGCGCACGCGAAGGAGACCGCGCGGTATCTCACCACGAGACGGTTGCTTCCTGCGTCGCGCGGCACGATTTTTGATCGTCGGGGCGAAGTGCTCGCCTCGGATCGTGCGAGTTGGAATGTGCTTGTCGACTACGACGCGATTACAGGTCGATGGGCGGCCAATCGCGCGCGTGCGCAAGCGCTGCAAGAGATTGGCAAGGCTGCGTGGGCGACGCTGAGCCCGCAGCGGCGCACATTGGAAGTGCTGCAGCGCCTTGATGCGTGGGAGAATACGCTTGAAACGCAGGTGTTCGGTCTCATCGCGCAAGCGGGTGGGTTTGATCGAAGCGAACTCGAACGGCGATTCGATGAAATCGTCGCGCGCGCAGAGCGTCAAGCGTTGACGCGTCGAGAGGCGCTTCGTGATGCGGCACTGCGTCGCTACGGCGCGGACGCGAGGATTGAAGGCATTGAGCAAGAGATCGTCGCAGCGCAACGCGAGGCGCATGTGCTGCTGACTGATGTGAGTGATGAAGTCGCGTTTGCGTTCCAGCGCATCAGTGATGCGTATCCCAAGACGGTGACGGTGCAGGCTGCGAGTGAACGGATTCGTGCGTGGGAGCATGTTGCGTTTGATTTGCCGCGGCGAGACTTTGTCTCTCCCGTGCGTTCGAACAAGCCGGTGAAAGTTGAATTGCACGGCGTGCTCGATCATCTTCTCGGCAGCACGCGAACGCAGGTGTATCCAGAAGACCTCGCGCGTCGGCGGCTGTTCGCTGAAGGCTCGAGTGACATCATCGACCTCGGCGGCTATCGCGCCGACCGCGACATCGTCGGCTCAAGCGGCATCGAGCGACGCGCTGAAGATCACCTCAGAGGATTGCGCGGTGTTGTGGAGCGCGACCTTGAGCACAGCGTTGAGAATAGATTTGCTCCTGTCCCCGGACAAGACCTCACGCTCTCCATTGACATTCGATTGCAGGCACGCGTGCAAGCGTTATTCAGCGAGGAATCAGGCCTCGCGGAGATTCAGCAGTGGCAACGCGGATGGGATCCCGAGGGTTCGCCTCGCGCAGGGCCGCTTCCTGTGGGATGGAAACTCAACGGCGCGTTCGTCGTGCTCGACATTGCCAGCGGTGAAGTACTGGCTGCGGGAAGCACGCCGACGCTGAGCGAAGGTCGTGCGATGGATGCAGTGCAACGAACCGTTGAGCAGCCGCAGATTTTTCGTGCGTTTGAAGGCGTGTATCCACCTGGCTCGATTCTCAAACCGTTGGTGTTTGTTGCAGCGGCTGCTGAAGGCGTCGTGCAACAGGGCGAGACGATTGAGTGCAAGGGGCACTTCTTTCCTGATGCTGTCGACAGCGTGCGCTGCTGGATCTATCGACCGACGGAAGGACGCAGCACAGTGCATGGTCCGCTCGCTGCGAGTGAAGCACTTGCGCGGAGTTGCAATATTTTCTTCTACACACTCGCAGATCGTTTGGGCACGGAACGATTGGTGCGTTGGCTCGGCGCGTTTGGACTCGGTCGTGCACTTGATGCGGACTGCGCCGTCGAGCGCGTGCAAGCAGATGGAAAGACGACGTGGAGTGGAACTGCTGCAGCATCGATGCCTGATGCGGCGCAAATCGCAGACTGGAAGTTGAAACGAGATCGCACCAGCCCAGTGTTGTTGGGCATCGGACAAGGCGCATTGAGTTGGACGCCACTGCAAGCAGCCAATGCGTTTGCCACGCTTGCTCGCGGCGGTGTTTTTATTCCACCGACTGTGATTCGTCGCACAGAAATTCCGCGCGGTGAAGTGCTTGGACTTCCTGCGTGGGCTGTGGAAGACGCGCTCGCTGGATTGCGGCAGTCGGTGTCAGCCTCGCATGGCACTGGTCATCATGTGACGCTTGAGAATGGCGTGAAGGAACCGCTCTTCGATATTGATGCGCTCACGATCTGGGGCAAGACTGGCACGGCAACCGCATCACTGCTTGCACTCGACAACGATGCAGATGGCGAAACGGATGCGCGAGTGCGAACAGATCATGCATGGTTTGTTGGACTGGTCGCGCCCAAAGGTGAAGCGCCACAGTACGCAGTTGCGGTGCTCCTCGAACACGGTGGTTCGGGCGGAAAAGTTGCGGGTCCGGTTGCGGCGCAGGTCTTTCGCGCACTCGCAGCTGAGGGATATCTCGGAAGTGAAGCCGCACGCGCGCACGCAGCGGAGCAGCGCAAGTGAGTCGCGTCATGCGCGACAGCATGGGGCCAGCGTCGCTCTTTAGTGGCACGAATGATGTGACACGGCGGCGCGTGCGCTTCGCAACGTTCGCGTGGCTGCCTGTGGGCGCGGCGCTCGGAATGAGTCTGCTGGGGATCAGCGCGATTTCATTGACGCGTCCGGAACTCGCTGCGCGTCAAGGCATCTTTCTCTTCGTTGGAATTCTCGCAGCAGTACTCGCAACAATTCCACATCCGCGCATGCTGCGCGTTGCGTGCTGGGTGCTGTGCGCGCTCGTTCTCGGGTTGTTGGTGTTCGTGCTCGTACCGTTTGCGCCAGCCTCACTCGTCACGCCACGCAACGGTGCGCGTGCATGGATTGCACTCGGTGCGTTTGATCTTCAACCGAGTGAACTCGCGAAGATCGTGTTTATCTTGTGCCTTTCGCAGTGGCTCAGTATTCGCGCAAGTCCACGATCCTTGCGAAGTCTCATCGTGCCAGCGCTGCTCTTCATTGTGCCCGTCGCGCTCATTGTGCTTGAACCAGATCTCGGTAGCGCGCTGCTCTTCGGACCAACGCTCTTTGCAATCTTGGTGGTTGCCGGCGCGCGACTCGTGCATCTCTCGACGATCATCGCGCTCGCCGTATGTCTCATTCCTCTCGGATACTTCGCAGCACTCAAACCGTATCAACAGGCGCGGATTGACGCGATCGTTGCGCAAGTTCGCGGCGACACGCGCTTCGAGAACGACATCGGCTTTCAAGGATGGCGCGCAATGCGACTCGTGGGAAGTGGCGGCGTGTTCGGCAACGAAGAATCTCACGCGAGAGCGCTCGTGAAACTGAACGCGCTTCCTGAAGAGCACAATGACATGGTGTTCGCGGTGGTGTGCTGCCGTTATGGAATGCTCGGTGGCGGGCTAGTGTGGCTCCTCATGGCGATCTATGCCGCGGGGGCACTTCTGGTTGCGGCAAGCGCGCGCGATGGATTTTCCAAGCTTGTTGCGGTGGGAATCGGTTCGATTCTTTTCGCGCAAACCTTCGTGAACACAGGCATGACCATCGGAGTTCTCCCGATTACCGGTGTGACACTTCCGTTCGTGAGCTATGGTGGTTCAAGTCTCGTCGCCTCGTGGATCATGACTGGTATTCTGCTAGCCATTGGAATGCACCGCGTGGGTAGCGGCGAGAAGGACCGATTCGATGAGTGAGTTTCATTTTCCCAACGGACACACGCACAAGGTCGCAGCCGCGGCCGTGAAGCAAGTCGAGCCTGCAGCAAAGAAGCAACCCGATCCCTCGGAGGCTGAGCGTCTTCGCGCGCGCGAGGTTGAACTCGATGCCTGGCTTGAATTCGTGCCAGCACCAGAGCCGATTGCGCGTGATGCGAATGTCGTTGCTGCGTTGAAGGAACAGGGCGTTGAGCTTGAAGAGTCAGAACTGTTGTTGCTCGAGCGCTACCTCGGGTTGCTCTTCACGACGAATGAGAAATTCAATCTCACTGCGATCACGAAGGAGAGCGCGTGGCAGCGACATGTGCTTGATTCATTGAGTTTGCTTGCACCACTCGACGCACTTGAAGTCACCACTGCAATGGACCTTGGTTCAGGCGGCGGGCTTCCAGGTATTCCGCTCGCGATTTGCCGCGCGGATGTGCAGTGGACGTTGCTCGAAGCAACTGGCAAGAAGGCGCGATTCTTGAAAGCGGTCGTCACGCATCTTGGATTGAAGAATGTCACCGTGCTAAACGCGCGGGCCGAAGACAACAAGAAGAACGGCATCGTCGAGACGCTAGATGTGATCGTCGCACGCGCAGTGGGCGCGTTCGGTCCGCTCGCGCAACTTGCTGTCCCGTATCTGCGCATCGGTGGCGTGATGCTTGCGATCAAAGGCGAGAAGGCTGCGGAAGAGGTTGAGGATTCCAAGGCGCGATTGCACTCATTGCACGCCCAAGTCATCAATCAAATCAAGACGCCGACCAACACCATCGTGGTGATGGAAAAGATGCGCAAGACGCCCGCGAAGTATTTTCTGTAAGCGCGCATCGCGCATTGCGCGTTACGACAGTGCGGGTTGCAGATATGTCGCGCCCATGAGCCCGAGTGCAGCGGGGAGGTTCGTGAAAAGCACGGTGTTCTCTCGCCCCGCGGTGGTGATCGACACAAGATCAAACTGCACCGCGACACCTCCAATCGTGCAGCCACTGAGCCGCCATTCGCTCCAGCCCTCGCCGCTAAGGAGCGTCCAAGCGAGACCTTCAACCCGCATCGAGATTGGCGCGATTGTGGCGCTTGAACCGGTGATGAAGAGCCGTGCGTTTGCGCCTTCGACCTCCGCGCGAACGTCGAGCGTCCCGCCGACAAGGTGCCACAAGACCGAGTGGACAACACCCGTGACCGCATCGTCATCCGCGCGCAACGCTGCGTGTCCACTGAGGAGTGCACTCATCGGCCTACCGCTCCTAGCACTTTGCCGAGCGTCTTCACTGCGCGCTCAAAGCCCTTCTCCGATTTTGAAACCGCATTCGAAAGTGATTCGAACACTTTCAGGAGTTCAAGCAGTTCATCGATGCGCGTATTGTGCTGTGCGTAGGCATCACTGCGGCGACCTGCACCCTTCGATGGTTTGCACGACGCGAGTTGCTCCACTAACGGATCAAACTCACGACGTTTGCGCGCCCGAAGAATCGTGATGAAGAGTTTCCACACATCTTGTTCAGCCTGATGAAACTCGCGTCGGTCGCCGCGGACTTTTACGCACTGCACAAGTGCCCAATCCGCAAGTTGTCGCACGCAGGTGGAGGCGCTTCCACGCGAGATCCCAAGCCGCGTCATGATTTCTTCAGCAGCCATTGGTTCGCCAGCGATGAAGAGCAGTGCGTGCACTTCTGCCATCGCTCGTTGCACCCCCCAACGTGTTCCCATCTCGCCCCAGAGCGCGATGAATCGATCTTGCGCTTCAAGAAGATCCGCGTCACGCACAGGCGCGCTTGGCGGTGCGGTTGGAGTGAGGGCAGAAGCCATGGTCAGGCACGATAGCACCCGAAGTAGCGCGGAGAACTATAGTTTCAGAATCTACTGAAACTTTGGTACACGGTTGCCCACAAAGAGAAAGCCGCCCCGCAGTGAACTGCAGGGCGGCGAAAGTGCGAAAGAATGTGAGGCAGATTACGGGACTGGAATCAGCGGATCATTGACCGCGAGGTCGATGAAGTCGTACCAGACTGAGTACTGCTTCACGTTGCCAAGGCCAGCGGTATAGATGCGGATCTCAAACTCGTCATCTACTCCGACGTAGTTGTCATAGCCGAGGTATCCAGGAACGGTGAAGTTCATCGTCGAGTCCGCAGGACCAAGAACCTGGTTCCCGATGTACAGGTAGCGACGGTTTACTCGGTCGTACATGTACGCGAGCAAGATGACGGGAGTGCGTGTTGCGCGAGCAACAATGTCCAGCCGCATATTAAAGATGTTCGCAGTGTTCTGCTCGAGATTTGGCGTGCGACAACGAACATCGGTTGTCCAACCTGTTGCGAGGTAAGTGAAGCCTTCGACGCGCGTGCCGTAGTGCATGCGTGTCGACAGCACCTTGTTGAAGTTGAGATCTTGTGCACGGATCTTGAAGTTCGTGATCGGCGGCGTTCCGGTGCCGGTCAAGATTTCAAAGCCCATCTGGTCGCCATCGTAGAAGCCACTCGAAAGAATCGAGTAAGCGCTCGCGATGGGTGTTGGGAACATATTGATGACTTTGAAGAAGCAATCGCAATCGTCAGGGATGCAACCATCTGGTGTCTGGCAGCAGGAGTCTGCGACGTTTGATCCTTCAGCTTCCATCGAGCGGCTGACGTCGCACTGAGGGCGCCCTGTGAGGGAACCACGAATCTGCTCTGGCATCAGCGGCGCGCCGTAGAGTTGCTTAGACCAACCTTGAAGAATTGCTACCAAGCCTGAAATCGTTGGTGCTGCAGAACTCGTGCCGTTGAAGCCCGACGTGTAAGTGCGAAGATGGTTGGCCTCGTTGTCGTCGATGCCAGTCGCGCCGTTCGCGCCTGTAAAGAGTGCGCCGTAACCAGTAGTGCAAACTGCGCTTCCCCAACCTGAGCAGTGCACTGTGCCGTTTTCTGCTTCCGGGTTGGTGTAGTTGCTAAAGGATTGGCGAACAAGACCGTTTGTGCAGCATGCGCCTGGTGGGTTGTACTCGCCACCGGGACCAAACGCGCCAACGATGATTGCGCCCGTGTCGAATGGCGCATCCGCGATCGCTATGCCGTCGTTACCAGCTGAGCAGCACTGCGTGATACCGAGGTCTGATCCGACGCGAACCAACGTCGCGAGTGGCTCGAGACGATCCATCGGACCGATGCCTGGGTAGCCCCAAGAGTTGTTCACAACGTCGCCAAAGGTGAAGACTTCCCAGCACGATGTGAGTGCATTCTGCGATCGTCCGCCTTCTTCAGCGCTGACGATCGGGAAGAAGTATCCCTGTGCATTCTTGGCGATGCCTGTGACGCCGAACTGATTTTCACCAGCGACGATTTCACCGAGACAGGCGGTTCCGTGCTCTGGTGAATTCTGTGGCATGAGCACGATCGTTTGACCGGACTCAGGAGTCACGCGAGGAGTCGCGTAACTTGGACCAGAGAAGACGTTGGCCCAGAGCGCAGGATCAGCAGGATCCGTTGGTGGTGCACTGCGGATGAACTCTTCGTGATTAGTGAACGCGGCAAACTCAATGACAGCAACGTTGATGCTTTCGCCATAAAGGATCGGAGCGATTCCGCCCTGATACCAATTCGCAAACTGCGTTTGCCAAGTCGCCATTCCAGTGAGATCGAACCCGCGGCCGTTGTAGTTTCCGAGGCCGTTCCAGATGTTATTGAGGGGGTCAGTGAAGCCATCTTCAGGAACAATCCGATCGGTGAGGTAGAACTGTGCGCCGCCTTGAAGCGGACCAGCGGCAGGGAATGGAACGAAGACATCGGGTGTTGGACCAGGGACTGCTACACCGACGCACGCAGGCGATATCACGGCGATGTCGACGCACGCGGCATCCCATCCCAAGTTTCCGTTGCAGCATGTCGGATCGATCACGCAGACGGATGCGCAGCAAGCGGGTTCACTGCAGCCAGCACCACCATGGGGTTCAAAGCAAAGGCCTTGCTGCACGTTGTTCACGATAAAGGATGGCCAAGCGACTGGATCAACTGGAGCGCCGGGAGCGGACCACTCAGGTCCGACGAATGTTGCTGAACCCAGCCAATATCCAGGTGGATTAGTGGGAACATTTGGTTCAGGGCAACTCCATCCACCACCACCATCGCAGGCGCCGCCTGGCGTTTCCGCGCGAAGCAAGTACGACGTGAAGCACGCGTCGTAGCGCTTGTATCCAGTCAATTGTGGGCTCTGTGCAGGATCGTAAATCTGTCCACTGCAACCGAGGTTCGCGATGGCGGCGCAGAGGAAGTCCCAACCGCGCGGAGAATCGTCAGCGACACAGGTTGGATCGATCGTGCCGACAAAGGTGCAGCAGGCGACATCCGCGCAACCGTAAATCGGGTTTTGCCCACCTGGATCAGGATTGCAATTCAGCAATCGTGGATCGGGGCATGCAATGTTTGGTTCGTTGCATGTCACTGGATTCATCGCATCGCAGCCTTGCTGATGAATCGCAGGAAGCGGATCGATGCTGGTCCACTCAACAAACGGAAGTGCTTGCAACGCTTGCGCGGTTGCTTGCATGCGTTCGGAAGGAACGTTGTCGATTTCGACAATTCCCGCGAGATCTGGCTGATGGCGACCGCTCTGATTTTCTGCACGCACTTCGATCGCGCGAAGTCGAGCGGGACTCTTGTTGATCCACTGACGAAGCGTGCCCTTGTTCTCCGCAAGAATCGCCGTGACTTCTTGCATGTCGATGCCCGACATCGATACGACGTTGGCACTGTCTGCCATCGGTGCGCGTGCGCCGACTTCATCGTTGAACTTCACGATGATTTTGCCGGTGAGTGGTAAGAGTTCTTGCGTGAGGCGGTGACGAGGGAGCACGATTTCCCCTGGCAACTTCTTGCGTCCACGGATGCGTGGCGCGAGACCCGTCTCATCGACGCCGCCATCTCCATTCACGATTGGTGGGGGCGCGGAAACTGGAGCAGCCTTCGCCGCTTCAAATCCAATACCGAACGCCGCAACGAGCGCGAGACCGGTGTTGACGAGCGACGAGGGGCGAGACAAAAGCGACTTGCAGAGAGGCAGGCGGTGAAAATGCATGCAGCTGAACTCCTAAAGGGGCTACGCAATCACAGACGTCAGGCGACACGGGAGGTGCGCCGGATCATTGGTTCTTGATGGAATATACGAGAACAAACCTCAAACGGGAGTGAGAGTTTGGAAAAATCGCAAAGGTTTCCGGTCATTGCGGTCGCTTCACACTGACGGGGTCCGAGGTTTTAACGACCTCAGCCGACACCAATGTCCGTGCGATAGAACGCGCCTTCAAACTTGATCTTCGCAGCGGCGGCTCTCGAAAGTTCGGCTGCGCGCGCGACGGTTCCTGCCAGCGCCGTGACCCCAATCACCCGACCGCCGTTCGTCAGCACTTCGCCACCCTTGCCGCGGCATGTACCCGAATGGAAAAGGACAATGTCTTCGCGTGGGCCACGCTCAATTGCGCGCGCTTCTCCCATGCCAGTGATCGGAAGCCCCTTCACGAAAGCACCGGGGTATCCCTTCGAACACACCATCGTGCAGCATGCGGCGCGCGAATCGAATTCGGCATCGACTTCGGCGAGATTTCCTGTGGTTGTTGCCCACAACAGCGACAAGATATCGCTCTTCAATCGCGCCATCGTTGGCTGCGTTTCAGGATCACCGAAGCGCGTATTGAACTCAAGCACTTTTGGTCCCGCAGGTGTGAGCATGATTCCGGCATAGAGCACGCCGCGAAACGGGATCTCGAGCCGCTTCATCGCATCAATCGTTGGGATGAAGACATCGCGATAGATGAGATGGAGGAGTTCCTTTGATGCGTTAGGCGTTGGGCTGAACGCGCCCATTCCGCCAGTGTTTGGACCGGTGTCGCCATCGCCAACGCGTTTGTGATCTTGCGCGGGATCGAGAATCGTGAACGATCGACCATCCGTCAGTGCGATCACACTCATCTCCGCGCCGCCGAGCTTTTCTTCGATGAGAATTGTCGAACCTGCATCGCCGAAGGCTTTTTGCACGAGGAACAGATCAATCGCAGCGAGCGCTTCGGTTGCGTTGTTGCAAATGATGACGCCCTTGCCCGCGCAAAGTCCCGTCGCCTTGACGACGCAACCGTCGGTACGCGTGAGCGCGAATGTTCTCGCTTGTTCAAGATCAGTAAACACCTTGCTGTCCGCAGTGGGCACGCTTCCATGGCGCATGACTTGCTTCGCGAATGCTTTGTCCCACTCAAGGCGCGCGGCCTCTTTCGATGGCCCGAACACTTGTCGATGTGGCGCGGCGAGCTTGGTGGCAAGTCCCTCAGAGAGCGGTCCCTCTGGACCAATCACAACAAGATTCACGCTTTCTCGATCGCACCATTGTCCAAGGCGAAACACATCGCCGCTCGTTGGCTCTGGGCAGACCTTTCCGATTTCGAGAATCCCCGCGTTCGCGCCTGCTTCAACCCACAACTGTCCCAATCGCGGGCTCTGCTTCATCTTCCACGCGAGCGCGTGCTCTCGACCACCTGTGCCAAGGAGAAGGACATTGATTTTTTCGGGGAGGCGGAGAGACTTACTCACGGGCAGTGGGATCCTTTGGAGTGCGGAGGCTAAACGGGCGGCAAGTGTACGGGAGCGAGGATCGCGATACATTGCTGCTGCTTGTGTCTGCGTGAATCTGCGCAGAGTTTCTATTCCGATTTCGAGGTGTTCTGCTCCATGCTCCTGAATCTCCGCTCCGCCGCGTCCGTGACTGCGCTCGTGACTCTCGTCGTCGCTGCAACCGCACCGGCGATGGAAACCGATGTGGCTGCCGTTCTCGCCAAGCTCAATGAGCCCTACGCACGCGTTGCTGACGCGGGAAAGAGTGCGCCGAAGTTGCTGGTGGCATTCCTCGATGTCACGCCATCCCCTCAGCCCGTGGGCGCGGACTTCAATCTCACGACGATCTATCCGGGCATGGATGGTTGGGATGAGACCGCGAAGTGGGCTGTTGCGAATCAAGCATTCTTAAAGGTGCTGCAAGATGTGCAGTCCGCGCAGGTGCTCGGCGTTCCGTATGGAACGGAAGGCGTGGATCCGCGCTTCATCGAACACGGACTGACCGCACTCATTGGAACCGACGGCGATCTCCGAAAAATTTCGTTTCCGTACCTCGACGCACTGCGCACGATGAGCGCGCTTGTGGTTGCCGACATGTATCGCCAGTGTGAAGCAGGCGATTTCGACGCGGCGTTCGCAGTCGGAGTTGCACACTTGCGCGTGCTTCGCCAAGCGTGCGATTGTGCGATGTACAAGGAGAAGGTTGTGGCGATGACTTTGCTCGCCGACAGCCTCAGCGTGCATCGCGATGTGCTGTGGACGTACTACGCGAAACTTCCTGGCGAACTCACGCGAAAGCTTGCGACGAAGGAGTATTCCTATCTCAAGCCTTCCGACAACGAGCGCCTGAAACGACTCGAGATGCCCGAGGGTGATCGAATCGTTGCAGAATCGTTGATCGCAGAAGTGTTCGACGCATCTGGTCAACCCGATCAAGAAAAGTTCGCTGCAGTGTTCAGTCAAATTCAATCTGCAGAAGAGCCACTGACGCAGTTCGGTTCGACGAAGCGTTGGCAATCCATCGCAGGCGTGCACGGATCGCTCGACGCATCCGAAGCAAAGTTGAAGGGCATCTACGACAACTGGTGGCGACGCTGGCGCCTTCGACAGTACGACCCAATCATGGGCGTGCCCACCGAGATGTCGCGATTGAACACCGTGCGATACGCAGCAGTTGTGCTTGCGGTGAAGGACATCGAGTCACTCTTCGCACTGCGCCGTCGTCTCGTCACGGAGCAGAACGGCACGGTGCTCGCTGCTGGATTGTGCGCGTATCGCAGCCAGTTCGGCGATTGGCCCAACGACATCGAGAAGGCCTACGCGGTCTACATTCCGAAGCGCTTCGACTTTGATCCCTATGACGTGAAGTACGGTCACTTGATCTATCGCGCGTTGCCGAATGCGAAAGCAGTGGATAGCGAGTTTGGCCGCGAGGAAGTCAAGGGCTGCATTCTCTTCGCGCGCAACGATGATCATGAACCGAGCGGTTACTCGAAGCACGCGGCAGGCGGTGCAACGGACGATTTCGTGCTTTGGCCAGCGCTTCGCGCGTTGAGCCGTGAGGGTGGGGCAGGGCAATGAGCGAGAGTACATTGGCTGTTGAAAAGGTCGTCATCATCGGATCTGGTCCCGCAGGTTGGACCGCGGCGATTTACGCAGCGCGTGCGAGTCTGAGCCCGCTTGCGATCGTTGGTGTTCCCGCAACAGTGCCCGCACCTGTGCTTCCAGGTGGGCAATTGATGCTCACGACCGAAGTCGAAAACTATCCCGGCTTTCCGCACGGCGTGACTGGTCCTGAGTTGATGGATAAGTTTCGCGATCAAGCAGTGCGCTTCGACACGCGAGTGCTCGACAACGATGTTGTTTCATGCGACTTCGCATCCACGCCGATGCGTCTCACACTCTGCGATGGCAAAGTCATTCAAGCGCACAGCGTGATCATCGCAACAGGCGCAACAGCAAACTGGATCGGTTGCCCGAATGAACTTCGACTCGCGCAAAACGGTGGCGGCGTGAGCGCATGCGCAGTGTGCGATGGCGCACTGCCAGTGTTCCGCAACAAAGTGCTTGCGGTCGTTGGTGGTGGCGACACCGCAATGGAAGAAGCGAGTTACCTCACGAAGTTCGCAGCGAAGGTCTACATCATCCACCGACGCGACAGCTTCCGAGCCTCTCGCGCGATGCAAACGCGCGTGCTCGAGCATCCAAGGGTCGAAGTGCTCTGGAACACTGTTGTGACGAACGTGCAAGGCGAGAATCGCATCACAGGGCTCGAACTCGAGAACGTCCAGACGAAGCAAACGTCGCTGCTAGAAGTCGCAGGCCTCTTCGTCGCCATCGGACACTCCCCAGCAACGAAGTTCATCAAAGACAGCGGCATCACCTTCGACGAGAAGGGCTACGTCCATCTCAGTAGCCGCTCAAGCGAAACCAACCTCAAGGGCGTCTTCGCAGCAGGCGACGTCGCAGACTCCACGTACCGCCAAGCCGTCAGCGCAGCGGGCATGGGCTGCCAAGCCGCGATCGACTGCGAGCGGTATCTCGCAACGCACGGCGTGCATTGAGCGTGAAGGTCGGAACACAAGTGAAGAGGGGGCGGGGAATTGACGCATGCAAGACGAACGTCCCTATGACTCGTGGGCAACGATGTACGACGAGCTGTACACGAACCTGTTCGGAAGCGTCATCGGAAGCGAGATCGTCTACCAATGCACGAAGTGTTGATGTGCATGCCAAGAGATGCGCCGCACGATGGCTGCGCGTAGAGCATTTCGCGATCACGGCTCACTGATCAAGCTGAGTTGTTGATGCAACTCTTGATCACAAAGATGCCGACAAAAACGAAAATGCCGACAAAGATGATGCGAATGAATCCCTCCAAAATGGGGCTTGGTTCGGCGCGTGGCATCTGGGTATTGCCAGATTGCAACCTCAAACTTTCGTGCACGTAGCCAAGCCCTTCGTCATCACGAGAGTTTTGGTCGTCGTACCACTTCTGGCGCGCGTCGGCGAGATGCTGCCCGCCCTGTCGTTGCCAATCGACCCATCGCTGATCACGCATTTCGTTCATTTCACGAATGCGTTGTCCCTTTAATGCATCATCCCGAATGAGATCATCAAGTTCTGACATGAGTGTCCTTTGCTCTAAGGTTTCAAATGGTTGGAACCGAATTTGCCGTGAGATGCTCCGCGCGATGAGCACGCGCGGAGCATCCCTGCCGGCGACGTCAGCGTCAGCGTGTCAACTCTCCAAACCGTTCATCCAATCACGGGGATCGAAGCCCTCGATGCTCTTTCCGTCAGAGGGGCGAGGTTTTCGACGCTTCGAGCTGGTCAGCAGTTTGTCGACATCGCACGTGTCACGAACATAGGTGCACAGACCCGCGAATGCATGAATGGTCTGCATCAACTGCGGCTGATACAGCGCAGAGCAGCGAACGATGACGTGCGTGATCTGGAGGTCACCATCGGGATCGATCATGAACTTCCCCCAAAGGTTGGCGTTGAGGTTCTTCGCGAAGGTCTCGCGCACGTCAACGGGTTGCTCCTCTCCGATTCCCAAGTAGCAAGTCAACATCAGACGGGAACCCCCTTGATCGCTGAAGTGGAGGGCAAGTCCCGTTGTCGTGTGGCGGAACGTCGCTATTCCGTCGTCCGCACGCGAGAGGTTCATCGCCTCAAAGCCGGCATCCACGAATGCAGGGAGCAACGCTGGAACCGTGGACGCATCATTGGACAAGAGTGTGCCGCGAGGGGCAATTGCGCCGCGCGAACGGCCTGGTCTCGGTCGTTTTTTTCCTTCAGACATTCTGTTGACTCCTTTGGCAGTTGAGAAGCGACAATTCCCGTCCACGACCAACGATTGGTCATAGTGCCGAGTCGTCTTGCTTCGCTCCACTAGACGTACCGAGAAGGGAATTACGCTGCATGAGCCTTCAAATTTTTTGAATTTTCTCACCGACTTGAAGTCGGCATGTGGCACGCGTACTGTTTGTGCAGGCAGTCAGCGCATCGATTCGGATTCGATGTGGATGTGCTGCGATGTGGATCAAGGAGAACAATAGAAATATGGCGAGCCGAGAGGATTACGGATGTCTGCGACCACGTAGAAATGAAATCAACCAGGGAAATGAAATCAAACACGAGGAAGATTGGCACCTCGTCCAGCGCGCTGTGCAAGGGGATCAGAGAGCGCGTGCCGCGATCGTCGAGTTGCTGGCATCTCCGCACGGGGTTTTACCGAGCGCTGATGACGATGCGCGGCAGGCTGTCGCGCTTGTTATTACCAAGTGCCCAGAAGTGCTTCGAGGATATAGCGGCGCATGCGGACTGCGTGCGTACCTGTCGACGATGGTGAAGAACGCGCGGCGATCGGTGAATCGTGTGGATGCGCATCGCAGCGACTTGTGCTGTCATCATGTGCATCAGCTCGTCAAGCCGTCGACGATCGCAATCGCGCCGGAGTGCGCGAGCAGCCGCGTGGTCAAGGCTGTCGCAGAGTCATTGCGCGCTACATACTTCGATCGCGAAGGGCGTGGTGCTGCAAGCCGCTTGCCGACGGCCTGCCACCGCGGGTTGCTTCAGGGAACCCATGGATTCGCTGCGATCTTTGTCGACGCGCTCCTCGGTCGAGATCTTGGCCGAATCACGCCGTCGTGTGAGGTCCAGAAGGGTGTGATCTACTCGCTCAGGCATGCATCCAAAGCCCGAAAGTTGATCGCCGTGGATGGCGTGGAGTTCTTGCTCGACTTTCTGCATTCGTGTGAAGAGTTCGTTGAACATGCCGCCCGCGGTGCGTTCACGCGTGCCGACCGCGAGACAATGGCGTCGCAGCGCATTTTTCTTCAGGTGCCGCTGCGAGCGTCGCGTGTTTGAGCGCTCGCGACTGACCGCGCGTTGCCTCAAACTCGTCAAGTGCGTTGCAGGCGCGCGGTTTCGCTCGCTTTCGACTCAGGCGTCGCGTGTTTGAGCGCTCGATCGCTCAAGCACACGCGTCACGATCTTTGCGCCCACGCAGTCGCCCCAGACGTTGATGGTGGTGCGGGCCATGTCGAGGAGGCGGTCGACGCCGATGATGATGCCGATGGCGCTGAGCGGAATCTTTTCTACGCCTCTGCCTTCGAGGCTGGTGTTGACTGCGGCGACAACGATGACGAGCGTGACGAGTCCAGCGCTTGGGATTCCTGCGGCGCCGATTGCTGCGAGCGTTGCGGTGAGGACTGCGATGACGAGGTCGGTGGTGGTGAGATCGACGCCGCAGAGTTGGAAGAGGAAGAGTGCGGCGACCGCTTCGTAGAGTGCAGTGCCGTCGAGGTTGAGCGTTGCGCCGAGTGGGATGACGAAGTTGGTTGCCTTCGGTGAACAGCCGCCGTTGGTGGTGCATTCACGCACCGTTACGGGAAGCGTCGCATTCGAACTACTTGTTGCAAATCCTGTGAAGAGCGCGCGTCGGACGCTCCACATGAATGTCCAACCATTTGATCTTGCAAACACGCAGGTGAGCAGTGGGAGAATCAAGAAGCCGTGAATTGCGAGACCGAGCAACACGGTGAGCATGTAGCCGCCCACTGGTCCCGCGATGCTTCCTAAACCCACGCGTCCGACGATGCCGACGAGGAAGCAGAAGAGTCCGATCGGCATGAGCCAGAGGATCCACTGAATCACGGTGAGCATCGCGTGAAACAATCCTTCGACGACTTCGCGCGCGCGTTGGGTTTTGTCGCCGCCTGCAGCGAGCCCGAGTCCGAGCACGATGGAGAAGACGATCACGCCGATCGTGTTGCCTGCGGCCATTTCACCGAGCGGTGATTTCGGAAGCAGTTGTTCTGCGATGTTTTTGAATGCGCCGCCGATGCCTGTTGCTTGATTGGCGGTGAGCGCTCCCACGCGTGTGTCAGCTTTGAACGCTGAGTCACCCATGTCGAGAAGCGTTTGGCTTTCAACGAGGGTGAGTCCATCACCAGGACGAATCGTTTCAACAAGCAGCGTGCCGAGCGTTGCTGCGCACAACATGCAACCTAAGTAGAAGCCCGCAACAAGCAGTCCGAGCTTGCCGAGTTGCTTCGGATTTCCAATCGAACTGATGCCGTGCATCACTGCAACGACAACAAGTGGAATCAGAATCATCTGCAATGGACGCAAGAGCAACAGATTGCCTGCGAGCATCCAACCTGAATCTGCGGGAAGTGCGCCGTTGCTGCGGAAACTCCATTCACCAACGAACACGCCAATCACGAGCGCGCAGAGGATGAGGATCGTCTGCGTGCGTCCGTGATTATGCATGCGCGGGGGCCTTGAACGTGCTCTTCACGTGCACTTCATCGAGTTGCGATTGATCCGCAGGGCCGGGCGCGCCGATCATGAGATCCATGCCACTCTGCGTCTTGGGGAACGCAATGACATCGCGAATGTTGTCGGTGCCCACGATGTGCATGACGAGTCGATCGAGTCCGAACGCAATGCCGCCGTGCGGTGGTGCGCCGTACTTCAATGCATCAAGAAGGAAGCCGAACTTCATCGCGGCTTCTTCTTTCGAGAGACCGATGAGATCGAACACGCGATCTTGCACATTCGTGTTGTGAATGCGGATCGAACCACCCGCAATCTCGCTGCCGTTGAGCACGAGGTCATAGCCCGCAGAAAGACATGAGCCTGGATCGGTGTTGAGAATATCGAACTGTCCAGGATTTGGGCTGGTGAATGGGTGATGCAGCGCAACCCAACGCTTGCCCTCTTCGTCGTACTCGAACATCGGGAAGTCGACGACCCACACAAAGTTCCACTTGCCCTCGGGGATGATGCCGAGATCAAGCGCGACTTTCTGTCGAAGCTCGCCGAGGACTTTTGTTGCGATATCCCAGTGATCTGCGGCAAACAGCACGATGTCGCCCGGCACGAGACCGAGTGCCGCAATGAGTTCAGCCTTCACAGGCTCCATAAACTTCGCGACGCCGGTTTCGAAACCATTCGCGCCGAGCTTGGTGAATGGGATGCCGCCAGCCTTGAAGCCCTTCGCAAAATCGCTGTAGCCATCGAGCACTTTGCGCGTGAGTTTCTCATTGGGCTGAGGGACTCGAATCGCTTTCACGACGCCCTTCTTGCCG
Organism: Planctomycetota bacterium; assembly: GCA_003671055.1. Classification (GTDB taxonomy): domain Bacteria; phylum Planctomycetota; class Phycisphaerae; order Phycisphaerales; family SM1A02; genus F1-140-MAGs142. The sequence continues at coordinate 2,550 of QWPV01000022.1, read as the reverse complement.
CGTCGGTCGAGTTGCAGTGCATCTTTGAAGACGGCGAATTCAGTCTTCGCGACAATCGCAGAGACGTCGCGAATCTCGAGGTCGTAGCGCGTGTCGGGGCGATCGATGCCGTAGCGCTCCATGGAGTCGGCGTAGGTGATGCGGGGGAGTGTGCCGATGTCGTACTGGAAAAGTTCCGTCCACAGCAGACTCACGAAGCCACTCATCATCGTCATCACATCTTCGCGCTCGATGAAACTCATCTCGAGATCGATCTGCGTGAATTCCGCTTGACGATCTGCGCGCGGATCTTCATCGCGCAGGCACTTGCAGATTTGCAGGTATCGATCGCAACCAGCCACCATGAGAATCTGCTTGAAAAGCTGCGGACTTTGCGGCAGCGCGTACCAACTTCCTTCGTGCAAACGGCTCGGCACGATGAAGTCGCGCGCGCCTTCTGGCGTAGTCTTGATGAGCAGTGGGGTCTCGATTTCGAGGAAGCCGTTCGCTTGGAAGTAGTCACGCGCGAGTTTCGTCACGCGTGAACGCGTGCGAAGAATCTCTTGCATGCGTGGACGACGAAGATCGATGTAGCGGTAGCGAAGCCGCGTCTCTTCGTTGATCTTCGCTGCCTCATACTCATCGGGCAGAATCGGCGGCGCTTCCGCGGCATTGTGGACTTCCACTTCGCTCGCGACGATTTCAATGTCGCCGGTGGCAAGTTTGGGATTCGCGCCGCCCGAGCGAGGACGCACAAGTCCGCGGATGCTCACAACATACTCACGCCGAAGTTCGCGCGATTGCGCCACGAGTTCGGCTGAAACTTCTTCGAGATTGAAAACGATTTGCACCAAGCCTTCACGGTCCCGAAGATCGCAGAAGATCAGCCCCTTGCCTTGATCGCGATAGGTGTTGACCCATCCAGACACGACGACTTCTTGACCAACGTGGCTCGTACGAAGCGAGCCGCACATGTGTGTGCGCTTAAGCATGGGAGAGGCAATTCGAAAGGGGACGAAACTTAAGGAAGAATGAAGAGGGGAAGGGTAGCGCAGAGATGGATTTGAGGCACGGCATGAAAGCGCGCGACCGAGACGATCCGAGAGCGAAGAATCCCGTATCCTTCGCGCATCAATGGCAGAACAGACTGATCGCCGCCTCATCCTCGTGACCGCGTTTGAGCCCTCGGGTGATCTTCACGCCGCGCCGGTTATTGCTGCGCTCAAAGCACGCTGCCCAGATTGGGAGATTGTTGCGTGGGGCGGAGCACATATGGAAGCCGCGGGCGCGACATTGATGCAAAACACCGCCAGCGATGGCGTGATGGGATTGGCTGGCATTACGCGCGCGAATGAAATTCGCAAGATACATCAAGAGATTCTGCGTTGGGGCGAGCACCGCAAAGTGATCGTGCATCTCGCGGTGGATTCACCATCGGCGAATTTGCCGCTCTCCGCGAAACTCAAACTGCGTGGCACGCGTGTACTCAACTTGGTCGCGCCGCAATTGTGGGCATGGGGCGAGTGGCGTGCGAATCGTGTGCGCAGAATTTCGGATGGGTTGCTGTGCCTGCTTCCTTTCGAGGAACGGTGGTTTCGCGAGCGTCAGTTCGTCGCGAAGTACGTTGGGCATCCTGTGCTTTCGCAACCGCTTGATCTCGATGTCGTGAAGCAAGACCGCGAAGGTCTTCCGCCCGGTGGTCCGAGGATTCTGCTGCTCCCTGGATCTCGAACAAACGAAATCAGAGCGAACGCAAAGTTGATCGTGCGCGCGTTCGAACTCATTCAAAGTCGGCATCGCAGCGCGGTTGCGACCGTTGTTGCAACCACTGAGTCGAACGCACGACTCTTCCGCGAACAGTTCGAACGGCTTCCGAGCGCAGTGCATGTGAAAGTCGGCGGACTTGAGGGCGCGATCGATTGGTCAGAACTCGCGCTCGCAGTCAGTGGCACCGTGAGTCTTGATCTTGCGCGACAAGCGAAGCCAATGGTCGGTGTCTATCGCACCAGCCTGTTCTCGGTGATCCTCGGGAAATTCGTGTTGAAAGCGCCGTACCGATTACTGCCCAACATTGTGGCAGGTCGTGAGATTGTTCCCGAGTTCGTGCCGTATTCGGGTGGTCCAGAAAAAGTTGCGGCTGCAGCACTCGAAATTTTGGGTGATGGACGGAAGCGCGCACAAGCATCCGACGACCTTCGTCGCGTCGCGAACTCATTCGGAGATCGCGATCCTGGCCTCCTCGCGTCGCTCGCTGTTGAGCATCTCGCTCGAACAGGTTCGATTACAAATGCCGCGCTCGATTCCATCGTCGCGTCAAAGGGGTTGCCGGGTGATCAGAGTGAACTGACGGTCACGCACAGTTGAGCGCTTTCGATAGACTCACCTTACACCATTAACGTACGCCGATTGATGCAGAGAACCTACACATGATGAACCGAATCAATGCCGTCTTGTTCGCAACTGTTCTTGGAAGCACGCTTGCCGTTCAGCCGAGCTCCGCTGGTGAACAAGTTGTGCCCGCAGCGCTCCCCACGAGCGTCAAGATTGTGTCGAGTCTTCCTCGCACGGGCA
>QWPV01000021.1 GCA_003671055.1 Planctomycetota bacterium | reverse complement strand
TCCCCGTGTCAGGCGCATGGACGTTCTCACTCGAGAGCGACGATGGTTCCAAGATGTATCTCGGCGCAACTGTCGTCATCAACAATGACGGCGTGCATACGATGACCACGCAAAACGCAGTGATCGGATTGCAAGCAGGCACGCACGCGTTCCGGCTCGAGTACTTCGACAACACAGGCATCGGCGGCTGTGTGCTCTCGTGGGCGCCACCGTCAGGACTCGCAGCACCGATCCCCGCAAGTGCATTCGTGCGCGGCGGCGAAGACGATCCCGCAGACTTCAACAACGACGGCCAAATCAACGCAGGCGATCTCACGATCCTTCTCAGTCACTGGGGCGAAGTCAACGCAACCTTCGACCTCAACAACAGCGGCCGCGTCGACTCCGGTGATCTCACAATCATCCTCAACGGCTGGACTGGTTGAGCGGCGTGTTTGAGCGGCGTGTTTGAGCGCTCGCGACTGACCGCGCGTTACCTCCAACTTGCTGATTGCGATGTAGCCGCGCGGTTTCGCTCGCTTTGGTACGGCGCGGCGAATGAATCGCCGACGCCTGATTAAGCGCCTGTTTACTTTGGCTTTGCTTGCACGATCTCTTCTGCTGGCTTGCCGTCGAGTTGGGGCAAGAGTGGGAATGCTTCGCCTGTGAGCCATGCGTGATGGAGATCACGGAAGTGCGGCGAGCCTGGCAATCCAGTTTGTCCTGCTGGGGTTTGGAGGATTGCATCGTGGAGATGCTTTGGGCTCACGATCATGCGCTCGCTCGCGCCGAAACTTGGCGTGAGCACCAATGGCGCAGTGGGGTGGCCTGCGAACTCGTCTTTGGGCATCGATGCAAGTGCTGCTGCGGGTCCGAGACCTGCTGCGAGTGGATGCGAGATCTCCGCTTGATTCAATTCGCCGTGACGCCAGAGTGTGCCATCCCCTTTGGTGGAGTGCACGATTGCTTCTTGAAGCATTGCTACGACGAACGATTGCCATGAATCAAACTCTGGAATCATCCAATGCGGCTCGCGCGCTTCACACACGCGAAGTGCGGCCTCATCGTCGATGGCGATGCCGGGGGCTTGCTGCAGTCGTTGCGCGAGCGCGCTGTCGCCATTTTGCCGCAGTTTCGCAGCAACAACTTGGCGGATCGGTCGATCAAGTCGACGCGCGAATGCTCGACGAAACTCGTCGAGAATAGAGATCGCTTCGGAGTCTTTCGACGCGGTGCCGTCCCACGCTTTGAGTAACCCGATCGTCTTCGCATCGAAGTCGCCTGTCGCGAGCGTTGCGAGAATAGCGTCGCGCCAGCGTTCAAGGCGACGAGAGCGCGCGTCAAACTGCACACGGAGAAGTTCGGGTTCCGTCCAATCAGATCGCGCGCGCAAGAGCTCGCGGATTCGATACGCGCGATCGCCTTGGTCAAATTCGCAGCCGAGCGGGAGCAACTCGTGGGAGCAGGGGAGATTGTTCGCGCTTGTCAGAATGCCTGATGGCGGATTGATGATGAAGGGCTTCGTCGCACTCGGCATGAAGTGCTGCCAACGCGCATTCGCGTCTAGCGACGACTTCGAGCGCGCTCCACCTTCGCGGAGTGGAATGCGTCCCGTGACAGTCCAACCGATGGAGCCATCAGCATCCGCGACGAGAAAGTTTTGTGGTGCGCCGCCCCAGTCAGCGGCAATCGGAATCGCTTCTTGCACAGTTGACGCGGTGTAGAGATCGAAGAGTCGCATGTCGATGCAGCGAGGATCAGTCGCAATCGATTGCAGTGCGAGGCGCACGCCGTCCGCATCTTTCCCGATGAATTGCGTGCGCGCGTCGGAGTCGTCGCCGACGATTGGTCCGAGGCTTGTATGCCGCGCAGTGAACGTGAACGGTTTTCCACCTCGACCGACTTCGATCGTTGTTTCTTCTTCAATGATCGTTTCAATTCCCATTGGCGTCGCAAACGCGTTCGCATCACCCGCGACGGGCTCAAGCCGCGTGAGATCCGCAAGGTCAGCGGTGAGATTTGTAAACCCCCACGCAATCTTTCCGTTTGTGCCTGCGACAATTCCAGGAACACCAGGAAGCGAGACGCCAACAAGCATGCATTCCGGACAGCGCATTTCGATGCGGTACCAGATGCCCGGAGCGGTCAGCATCAAGTGCATGTCGTTGCCAAGAATCGCGCGACCATCTTTCGTGCGCGTGGCTGCAACAGCGAATGCATTCGAGCCGGGCGTTGGAGCCTTGTCTGGCGTTGCGCCTTGTGAAACGTCTGGTTTCACAGGCTCTTTCGCGAGCCGAAGATCAATCTCGTCAGCACTCGGGAGCGCAGCGGGAGTGCAATCAGTCGTGATTGGTGCATCGGGCAGCAGCAGCGCTTCGAACGGACCTCGCACATCGAACAGGAACGTCGCGAGTCGATCGGAGTAGCACTGCCGAAACACCGACTGCATGCGTTCCGTTCCTTCACTCGCGACGAGCATGTCCACCATGACGAGCGTCACGAGCATGCAATCGACCGCGCGCCAAGCTCTCGGCTTTACGCCAAGCAATTGATACTCCGCGGGCGGCACTGCAGCAATGCGCGCGTTTACGCCGGCGGTGTACGCATCAAGCAGTTCGCGATGCGCGGCAGGAAGCGTGAGAAGCACTGCATCAGCACACTCACGAAGTCGCTTCGTGCGGTGAATGATGTCGCTTGAAATCGCCATCTCGCCCGCTAGCGCCGCAAGGTCGCCACCAGATGTGCGTCGCAATGCATCCATCTGCAAGAATCGATCGCGCGCATGAACCCATCCCTGAAGGCACGCCGCATCGCGCAGGGATTCCGCTTCGATGCGAGGAACGCCGAATGCATCGAAAGTCGCGGTGGTTGGCGCGTGGAGGCCGCGGATCGACGGCTTGATGGTCCGCGGCGGCGCAGGTGCTGCATCTTGCGCGTGCGCCGCAACCGAAGCACCCACAAGCAACGCGATGCAAAGTTGCGCGAGCATGCGCATCAGTCGATGTGTCCTGGGATGAAGAACTCTGGATTGTCTGGCAGATTCTGTAAGAACGGCGCGTCAGCCGCGCTGCCGTCGGTGAGGTTGAAGCGCAGAATCTCTTTGCCCTTACGGCTTCCAACGTAGAGTTGATCGCCGCTGATCGCGAGCGCACTTGCCGCGTCGATCCCAGCGCTTTCAGGGATGAGAATCTTCCACGAGCGATCTGCAAGCGTCACGCGCACCACGCAATTGAGTTTGTTGTCGCTCACAAGCAGCGACTTTCCATCAGGCGTGAAGAGCAATTGAATCGGCGTCTTGTCCGCATCCTTCTTGCGAAGCAGCGTGTCGACCTTTGCGCAGGTCTGCATGTTCCAACGCGAGACTTGCCCGTTGCCGCGATCCGCAACATAGAGCAAACCATCAGGACCGAACGCGATGCCACGCACTTGATTGAGCCCATTCGCATCGATCTTGTTACTCGGGACAATCATGCCCGCGTGTTCACCACTACTTGGATTACCCGCGCAATCGATCGGTGCGCCAGCGTTCGCACTGCCAGGCGCTGCGTAACGCGTGATGGTGTTCGAGTCTTGATTGGACGCATAGATCGATCCATCCGCCGCTTGCGCGAGGCAGTACGGATGAATCATGAGTGGGTTGGTCGCATCCTGCTTCGCGAAGACAGAAAGAAACGGTCGCGACCCATCACTCGCTCGTGCGCCAAAGTGAAGCACCTGCGTGTTCTGATTCCACGCAGCAATCACCAAGAGCGTTCCATCAGCGAGTCGCAGCATGCCGCGCAATCCATGCACCTTGCCGATGGAATCAGGTGTCGGACCGAGCACCGTGCCGAGCGGCTTTCCACTCGCATCAAACTGCAAGATCGTGTCCGTGTCGCCGCCGTGCAGCGTCATGTACCAACACGCGCAAGCGCCTGTTGTAGTCGGCGCGGCGGCAGTTGCTGGAGTCGCTGGAGTCGCGGCGGCGTCTTTGTCCTTCTGGTGTTTGTGATGCTCCTTCACTTCCTGCCCCGCGTGACCCTGCGAGCAGAGGAGAAGCGCAAAGCTCGCAACGACGACGCGGATGTTGTTGAAGGTGTATGCCATGGTATATTTTGAGTTCGCCCCTCATTGTAGAGATTCGGTAAAGCAGTGCAGTCAATACGGGAGAGCACATGATCGTAAACGTAATCGCATGTTCGATACTGCTCGTCGCTTCGAGCGGAATGCAGCCAACCCCAGGCAATTAAGGAAATGATGGATCTCTGGGCTCGCGATCCGAGTGAAGCGATGATTGCAGAGGACATTCGAGCGAGTCGGGAAAAGTTTCCGCGTGGCGAACGATATGTTCCTCCTACGACGCAAGAAGAGGCTGATGCGTCGCAGACCAATCGTGTATGGACGCGACCGCGCAGAGAAGAGTGGAAAGCGGAGAGATTTCGCGCTGACACGCACAGTGCGCCTGTGAGGAGCAGTCCTCAGACTCGGGTCTTGGCTGGTCTAGGGGAAGCACTTGGGCGCCGTGGCTCTGTTCGCTCGGGAATCGCAGCCTTTCGGCGCTCCTTCGTGGTGTCTCCGTCGAGGAACGAATGGAGGCTCCAGACTGAGTAGTCGCCATCGACGCGGTGGTCGCGGGGGTCCATCTTTGCAGAATGCGTGCTGCTGTCTTTCGGGATACGGTTTCCGCATGTCCTACACGAAACGACACAATCCGCGTTCGCCTCTTCATCTCGTCAAACTCTTTGCGCTGTATGCGGTGCTCTTCGTCACCCTTGCTGCGTTCGCGATGTTGGTGACGCAAGTTTCGCTTGAGGGCGATCATTTTGTGTTCGTTGGGGTCTTGCTTGCGAGCTGCGCTGTTGTTGCTGCGTTTGTGACTGCGCGTCATGCGAAGGATGGGAAATGGGATTCGACGGATGACATGGCTGAGCGCATGACGGGCGGAAAGCCATGATGCATTCGCGTCGCGAGATGCTTGCGGCGTTGAGTGTTGTGGGTGCTTCGGTGCTGCTGCCTTCGACAGAAGTGCATGCGATGCAAGCCGTGCCGTCAGCAAAGCCCGCGAATCCGATCTCTCTTGCGCAGTGGTCGCTCCACCGCACATTTGGATTGTGCAAGCCTGAAGAGAAGCCGAGCGTTGTGCTTGATGCGATGGACTTCGCGAAGATTTCGAAAGAGCAGTACGGGATTTCGCGCATTGAATATGTGAATCAGTTTTATCGAGCGCGTGCGGATGATGCGACGCTCGCGAGCGAACTTCGCAAGCGTGCGGATGATGTGGGCGTTGCAAGCGTGCTGATCATGTGCGACGGAGAAGGACTCTCTGGCGCGGCTGAAGCGAGCGCGCGCAAAGAGTTTGCCGCGAATCACTCGAAGTGGTGTGCGCTTGCTGCAGCACTCGGATGCACGGCGATTCGTGTGAACGCGCGAGGCGAAGGCAGCGCGGAAGAACAGATTGATCGCTGCGCGGATGGACTCACGCAATTGCTCGCGATCGCGAAGCCCTTTGGATTGAAGGTGATTGTCGAGAATCATGGCGGCTTGAGTTCCGATGGCGCGTGGGTTGTAAAACTCATGGAGACTGTGCGCGATCCAAACTGCGGCACGCTTCCAGACTTTGGCAATTGGCGTGATGAGCAGGGCGTGTTGCACGATCCCGTGGTGAACACGCGCCTCGTGATGCCGTACGCGAAGGGATGTTCCGCGAAGAGTTACGACTTCGATGCGGAGGGCAACGAGACGCTTCTCAATTATCCCAAGCTCCTTGAGATCGTTCGCACGAGTGCGTACACGGGTCCAGTTGGCATCGAGTACGAAGGGAAGCGGCTCTCTGAATCTGAGGGCATTCTCGCGACCAAGAAGTTGCTGTTGCGCCTTGGTTGCATGGCGTAAAATGGCTTCGTGCGGCGTCTATACTGAGCGTTCCTGATGCCCTCCTTGCGGCTTCTCCTGGAGTGATTTTCCATGCAACCTCTCGCCGAACTCGTTGACACCAACATCATGATTGAACCAAAGTCGCGTACGCCTTCGGGCATTGGTCTTGGCTCGATTCTCGTGACTGGCGCGGGTGGCGAAATGGGTCACGCGCTCCTTGCGCAACTCGCAGCCCTGCACGGTGGCAAGCGCGAGATCGTCGCGATGGATCTCAAAGAACTCTCGGCCGATCGCAAGGCGCATTTGCAGACGAGTTACATCGGTGACATCAGCGATCCGCGGTTAGTGGAAGCGATTGCAGCCAATCACGACATCTCAGAAATCTGGCACCTCGCGGCGCTACTTTCGACGCGCGGCGAGCGATCGCCTGAACTTGCCATGCAAGTAAATGTGATGGGCAGCGCGAACATGCTGCGCCTTGCAGCCGACAGCGCCACCCGTCGTCAATCGCCGGTGAAGTTTCTCTTCCCCTCGACAGTTGCAATCTACGGTGTTCCATCGCTTGAGGCGAAGCGCGCTGCGGGAGTCGTGACCGAAGACGAGTGCCTGCAGCCCATCACGATGTATGGCGTGAACAAGCGCGCTGTCGAAGAACTCGGTCGCTACTACTCGCGCCACTATCGATTGCTCGCAGCTGATCGCATGGATTGCACCGTCGACTTCCGCGCGATTCGTTTCCCAGGCATTATCTCGGCTGACACAGTTCCCACTGGTGGCACGAGTGACTACGGACCGGAGATGTTGCACGCTGCTGCGCAAGGCAAAGCGTATGAGTGCTTCGTGCGTTCCGATGCGCGCATTCCATTCATGACGATGCCTGACGCGGTGCGATCCTTGATAGAACTCGCTGCGGCACCGCGTGAATCACTGACGCAACTTGTCTACAACGTGACTGCGTTTGCGCCGAGTGCAGAAGAGATTGCCGCGAAAGTGCGTGAGCATTTCCCCAACGCCGCGATCACGTACGTGCCGACGCCTGAGCGTCAGCAGATCGTCGATAGTTGGCCGGAAGATCTCGATGATTCGGCTGCGCGTCGTGATTGGGGTTGGAAGCCTGCGCATGATTTTTCCGCAGCGTTTGCGACGTATCTCATTCCAAGTATCCGCGCACGCTATGGCGCTTGACTTCAGCCATCACTCTTTCGAATGCTCACTGCAATGACGACGCTTCACACCAGCACGTTTCCCTCGCGCACGCAGACCATCCTTGACACGTTGCGCGACAACGGTCAGATGAAGCGATTGCAGACGATCGAAGGTCCGATGGATCGTACGGTGCGCCTTGCGGATCGCGGCGAAGTGCTGTGTTTCTGCTCGAACAACTATCTCGGTCTCGCGAATCATCCCGAAGTCGTCGAAGCGGGCGTTGCGGGTCTTCGCAAGTACGGCGCGGGCACCGCGAGTGTGCGATTCATCTGCGGTACTTTCGATTGTCACACTGCGCTCGAAGCACGCATCGCCGAGTTTTACGGCTGCGAAGCCGCGTACACCTTCACGAGTTGCTGGAACGCGAATGAAGCGATCTTCCCAACGCTGTGTGAAGTCGGCGACATCATCATCTCCGATGAATTCAATCACGCGTCGATCATCGACGGCATCCGACTCGCGGGCGTGATCAAGAAGGGTCTGCTGCGCACCGTTTACAAGCACAACGATGTTGCTGCACTTCGCGTGAAACTCGAAGAAGCGCGCGCGAATCCGCTTGTCACAGGCACAACCTGGGTCGTGACCGACGGCGTGTTCTCGATGGAAGGCGACATCGCGGATCTGCCTGCGATGCGCGCACTCTGCGACGAATTCGGCGCGATGCTGGTGGTCGATGATTCACACGGCACCGGTGTGATGGGCAAGACCGGACGCGGCACGCACGAGCATTGGGGCATGCCAGGCACCGCGATTGATTACTTCACAGGAACACTCGGCAAAGCACTCGGTGGCGGTGCAGGTGGGTACATCGTTGGTAGTCGAAAGGCGATCGATCTGCTGATTCAGCGCGGTCGACCGACGCTCTTCTCTAACGCACTGCCTTGCACCATCGCATGCAGCGCCGAGAAAGCTATTGAAGTGCTCATGCGTGAACCAGAGCGCGTGCAACGATTGCGCACAAATGTCGCCGCAGCGCGCGAAGGCATTCTCGGCACAGGCTTCACAGTGCTCGACAGTTCCACCGCGATCTGCCCGGTGATCGTGCACGACACCGCCAAGGCCATCGCGATGTCGAAGCGTCTGCTCGACTTCGGCGTGTTCGTCATCGGCTTCGGCTTCCCAGTTGTGGCTGAGGGTCATGCGCGGCTTCGCATCCAGATCAGCGCGGCGCATACAGCCGCAGACATTGCCGCACTCTGCGAAGCGCTCCGACGACTGAAGTCTGAGCAAGGCTGAGATTGGTAATCGTTTGGCACGCGAATCGCATGAAGTGCAGTTGACCTCTTTGGATCAACTGCCATGGGACCAAATCCGGCAAATCTTGCGCGTGTACCGAACCTCTTGGCGTCGCAAATTGCGCTTGGGGGTATTCAACGCTCCAACCGCGGGCTCCTCGCGGTGCAAGTGCAACTCGCGTCGGGCATGCAGTTCACGCGCCCTTCAGATAATGCCATTGGCGCATCCAGTGTCACGGTCCTCGATGACTTGATCGAACGCCGTTCGCAGCGCGGAGTCAATCTCGCGCAAGCCGACGCCGTCCTCAACTCGCTTGATGCATCGCTCGGTGACGTCACCGACATCCTTCAAGAAGCGCGAGGGATCGGGCTTTCACAAATCGGCATCGGTAGCGATGCGGCAACGCGACGGAATCAATCCGCGGTGATCGACTCGCTCATCCAGTCGCTCTCGCAGATTGCGAATCGTGAGCAGCGCGGCATCCACTATTTCGGCGGCGATTCGCACGGTGCTGAACCTTTCGGATCACTCCTCAATGGACTGCAATATCGCGCTGAAGGTCTCGGCATGCGCGCGGACCTCGGGCTGGCGTCGGATGTTCGTCTCACGATCTCCGGTGAACAAGCCTTTGGCGCGTTGAGCGCTCGTGTGCGCGGCGATCGCGATCTTGATCCATCGATGACCGCGACGACGCGTCTATCGGATTTGCGTGGCGCAACAGGCGTTGGCATTCGCGTGGGTTCCATCGAAGTTGAAGTGAACGGCACGCCTGTACTTGTCAATCTCGGCGATGCAGACAGCGTCGAAGATGTTCGCGCCGCGATTCAGACTGCGATGCAGACCGTCGATCCGCTCGCCACCGCCACGATTGATCCAGCCACTGGCGATCGCTTCGCTATCACGCCAAGTGCTGGAAACACCGTGATAATCCGCGACTCGAACCAAGCGAGCGCAGCGGGGGACCTCGGTCTCGTCGGCACATATGTCGGTGGCGCAACCACGACTGGCGCAGATCTTGACCCACGCCTTACGACGCTCACGAGCCTCGATTCGCTCAGCGGTCTCACGAGTCCGCGCGGCACGCTTCGCATTCGCAACGGCGGACAGGTACGCGAACTCAATCTCTCGCAGTACGACACCGTGCAAGAATTTCAGAACGCGGTCGCAGCGCTGAATATTGGCGCGCGTGTCGAGATCGATCCAGATGGTCGCCGTCTCAATGTGAAGAACGAACTGTCTGGCGGCCACATGTCGATCGAAGAGGTCGGCGGTGGAACGATTGCGACCGAGCTTGGTATTCGATCCTTCGCGCTCTCGACGAAACTCGCGGACTTCGCGGATGGTCGCGGCGTGAAGCAGTCGAGTGGTTCAGTCGATGCCATCACGGGTCTGCCTGATCCCGCGGCAGATCGCGACTTCCGCATCACGTTGAAAGATGGTCGCACAATTGAAGTCGACATCGGGACTTCAAGCACCGTCGAGGATGTCCTCTCTCTAACGATGGCTGCCGCCAGCGCTGCTGGAGTCTCCATCGCAGACTTCTCCGCGAGCCTCAATGCCGATGGCAACGGCATCTCCTTCACCGACAACACGCCAGGTGCGAAGACCTTCGTGGCCTCGATCAACAACTCCGGCACCGCCGAGGCGTTGGGGATTGCGGGCGACACAAGTACGGCGATTCTTGCGGGAACCGACCGCGCAACCGTTGCCGTTGACGGCGCATTTGCACACTTGATGACCCTTCGAGATGCACTTTTGGCCAATGACGAGGCTGGCATCTCCTTTGCAACTCAACGGCTCGAAGCCGACCTCACGCGTTCTGCAGAAGCGCGCGCGTCCGTCGGAGTTCGAGCTCGACGCGTTGTAGACGCAGCGAGCAGAGAGTCCGAACTTTCGATTCAAGACATGAGCCTTCGCTCGAGCATCCAAGACCTTGACTACGCAGACGCCGCGACACAACTCGCGTCGCTCCAGCAGCAGTTGCAAGCCGGTCTTGCTGGTGCCTCCCGCGCAGTGAGTATGAGTTTGTTGGACTTTCTGAGATAGACCTGAATACAGATTTTCCTTGTGGGGTGTCCACAAGTGTTAGCGATGCGCGGTGCACGGCCCGACGCGCATCTTTCGGACGGAGGTCCGCCGGCAGGATGCCGGACTCCAAGGAATGGTTAGGCCGACCGGAGCGACTGACATGCAGATCAACACGACTCGATTCGGAACAGTAGACGTTGATGAGACTCGACTCTTGAACTTTGAGTCCGGCCTCTTAGGCTTTAGCAGCTACCACGTCTTCGCACTCTTGCAACCTGACGAGCACGGCGTGTTCTTCTGGCTGCAGTCGACGGAATCACCCGATCTCGCATTCGTCGTGACCGACCCTGCACTGTGGGTCCCTGACTACCAGGCACAGATCCGCAAAGAGCAGATGGCAGAACTCTCTATGAACGAAGTCGATGACGCGCAGGTGCTCGTCATCGTGAACAAGCGTGATGGTTCGCTCACTGCGAATCTTCAAGGGCCAATCATCGTGAACACGCGCAATCGAAATTCGATGCAGCTCGTGCTCGCGGAGAAGCGCTGGACGACCCGCTACGAGTTGGTGAAGATCAACGAGAGCGTGCAGGCACAGACCGCGTAAGGACTGGAATGCATTACCTCTTGGCACGGACGCCGGAGGTTGGTTTGGATGGATCTTGGGCACGGACGCCCGCCGCACGGCTTGACCGGTGCGGAACTAGGAAGGAGCGCAGCCGATGTTAGTACTTTCACGGCAGCGTGACGAGACGATCATGATTGGAGACGACGTCGAACTGACCATCGTCGACATTCGTGGTGACAAGGTCAGAATTGGAATCAAAGCACCAGCGCATGTGGCGGTGCATCGCAAAGAAGTTTACGACGCGATTCGAAATGAGAATCAGCAAGCCGCAGCATTTCGCGGTGAGTTGGGCGCACTTCGGCCGCGTCTTGCAGGTAAGGGTTTGCATCAAAATGCAGGTGGGACGGTCCTCCCTGCAGCCGCGAAGCTCGCGGCGAAAACTCCGGAGCGTCGCGAAATCGCGTAACTCCACTGGGCCTCTCAGTCAAGGAGGATTGCCATGGCTCGCATTAATACCAACGTTCCCTCACTCATCGCACGCAGCAACCTGAACAAGAGCGCTGGAGACCTCGGTCTTCGTTTGCAGCGCCTCTCGACTGGGCTTCGCATCAATCGTGGTGCTGATGATCCTGCAGGTCTCATTGTCTCTGAGCGTTTGCGCTCCGAGATGAAGGGGATCCAGCAGGCCATCAACAACTCCGAACGCGCAAGCTCAGTGATCGCAACCACTGAAGGCTACTTGGCCGAAGTCGCAGACCTCTTGAATTCCATCAAGAGTCTCGTCGTCGCCACTGCCAACACAGGTGGTATCTCGCAAGAGGAAATCGACGCCAATCAACTTCAGGTTGATAGCGCGATCGAATCTATCACACGCATTTCGAACACCGCGAGTTTCGCGGGACTTCAATTGCTCAACGGCTCGCTTGAATATCTCACCAGCGGTGTTGCGCCTTCGGCAATCGCTGGCGCGAATATTCACGGCGTGCAGTTCGGCGGCAATTCGAGCATCGGCGTTGCCGTGGAAGTGACGCAGTCTGCACAGACTGGCGCGCTCTTCTTCAGCGGCGGCGTCGGCACACTTGCTTCGAGCATCACGCTTGAAATCGCAGGCAGCCTCGGCGTGCAGACCCTCTCGTTCGTTTCTGGCACTGCACTCAGCGCGGTTGTTGCTGCGGTGAACACTGTGAAGGACACGACCGGCGTTTCTGCGGAACTCGCCAACGGCGCCAACCAAGCGTCAGGCTTCTTCTTCAATTCCACAAGTTTCGGTAGCGACGAGTTTGTCTCGGTGCGTCGTATCGGCCAGGGCGGCGCGTTCTGGCAGACCTATGCCACTCCTGGTGGAAACGCCACGCAACGCGACGCAGGTCGCGATGTCACGGCAATCATCAACGGTGCACTCGCAACCGGCAACGGCACGAGTATCAGTCTCAATACGCCTGCTCTGAGCCTCGACCTCGATCTCACGCAAGCGTTCGCGACGACCGTGAGTGGCAATCCAAGCACCTTCGATCTCGTCGGTGGTGGTGCAACATTCCAGCTCGGGCCATCGATCACGACGACGCAGCAAGTTGGTGTTGGCATCACCTCTGTCGCAGCCAGCCGCATCGGTGGTACGACAATCTCGAATGCGCGCTACTTCCTCGACAGCCTCAAGAGCGGTCAAACGAACGCGCTTACAAAGGGTCGAGCTGCAGAGTCCAACAGCATTCTTGATGCTGCAGTGACCGAGATCTCCGTTATGCGCGGTCGACTCGGCGCATTCGAACGCAACACATTGCAGACGAACTCACGCAGTTTGCAGATTGGTTTCGAGAACATCACCGCAAGCGAGTCAAAGATTCGCGATACGGACTTTGCTGAAGAGAGCGCGATGCTCAGTCGTGCGCAGATCCTCCAGCAGGCAGGCACCTCGGTTCTCGCGACTGCGAACTCCACCGCGCAGAATGTGCTCGCACTACTCCGGTAACGGGACTCGCGACCCAAGCCAGTAGGAATTCACTCCACAAACCAGACCGCTCGGCCCCGCGCCGAGCGGTTTTCTTATGTCGACTTACGAAAAGACGCGCGAATTGCAGTCCAAGCATGAAGTGCTCGCGGTTTCTGCCCGATTCGGTTGTTGTCGCGTTGGATGGACAGCGACAAACAGGTTTACGGAGTGAACCAAGCATTAGGACAGCAACCTTCGGTGGATTCCGAACGGTGGCACGGTGTGAGTCGCGCGTTGCGATTCGTAAGACCATCCCCAATACCGGGGCGGTTGGGAGTAGGCGCCTGGATAACCCAGGCATGTTCACGGAGGATCTACAGTGAGTCGTATCAATCAAAATATTCCATCGCTCGTTGCTCAGCGCGTGCTGAACGGGCAGAACAAGTCGCTCGCAGGAAGCTTGCAGCGCTTGTCGACCGGTCTTCGCATCAATCGTGGTGCTGATGATCCGGCAGGTCTCATTGCATCGGAGAACCTCCGTGCAGAGAAGACCGCAATCAACTCAGCAATCTCGAACAGCCAGCGTGCTGATCAGGTTGTGAACGTCGCAGAAGGTGGTCTCCAAGAGATCTCCAACATGCTTGTTGAACTCCAGGGCATCGTGGGCGCAACTGCCAACGAAGCCGGTGTTTCGCAAGAAGAGCGCGATGCAAATCAGCTGCAGGTCGACTCGATTCTGCAGACGATTGATCGCATCGCAAACGCGACGAGCTTCCAGGGTACGAAGTTGCTCAACGGCAACTTCGATTACACCGTTTCGGGTCAGGGCGTTGGTCTCACCGACATCACCGTGAATGCTGCGAAGCTTTCTGATGATGACGCGGCTCGCTCCGTCACGATCTCGGTGCTTCAGTCAGCGCAGACCGCCAAGGTCTACCTCTCGACTGGCGCATCGTTCGCAAACGGTGGTTCGGGTCAGGTGACGTTTGAAGTCACCGGTTCGAAGGGCGTTCAACAGTTCACCTTCGCTTCGGGTACCGCGCAGTCAGCAATCGTTGCAGCAGTCAATAGCTTCAGCGATGCACTCGGCGTGACGGCTTCCGCAGCGAACGCGAACCGCGTTGTGCTCTACTCCAGCGAATACGGAGCGGATAGTTTCGTGCGCATGAAGGAACTCTCCAACGAGAATTCCACGAACTTTGTCTTCAGCGCAGCCGCTGCAGGCGCAGGCGTGGATGATCTCAAGGACTTCGGCCGCGATGCCACTGTCCTCATCAACGGTACTCAGGCCACTACGGACGGCCTGACTGCCCGCGTCTCGACCGACGGCTTTGACGTGAGCGTGCAAATCAACGGCACGAACGCGATCAACACCGCTGGTGGAACTTCTACCTTCTTCATCACTGGTGGCGGTGCGAACTTCAATCTCGCTCCATCCGTGAATCTCGCAGGTAAGGTTTCGCTCGGTATCGAAACCGTGACCACAGGTAACCTCGGTGCTTCCGCAGCTGGCTTCCTTTCCTCGCTCAAGTCGGGCGGTTCAGGAAATGTCCAGAACGGAAACCTCTCGCAGGCACAGGAAGTCATTGACTCGGCCATCAAGCAGGTCTCAAGCTTGCGCGGTCGTCTCGGTGCATTCCAGAAGAACGTCGTTGGCTCGACGATCTCAAGCCTCGGCATTGCCCTCGAGAACACCACAGCAGCAGAGAGTGCGATCCGCGACACGGACTTCGCAGCGGAAACCGCCAACATGACTCGTGCGCAGATCCTCTCGCAGGCTGCAACCCAGTCACTGTCCTTGGCGAACACTGCTCCGCAGCAGGTCCTTTCGCTCATCGGCTAAGTAAGAATCCTCGTGAAGTGTTGGGTGAGCCGGAGGCTCACTCAACACCAATGAAATCGGAGAGTGATGAACCGGCGCCTGCAAGGGCGCCGGTTCTGTTTTTGAGCGCTCATGCAAGATTCTGCCTCCAAGCAGGCAAATCATTGCATTCGCTTTCGACTCAGTCGCGGCGAGTGAATCGCCGACGCCTGAAATCGAACGATGCGCGTTCGCTATCCTTTCACGCATAGATCCAAACGCGCCACATCCTCATGCGATCGACCGATGCGATCCGTGCATGATCGAAGTGCTGCGCCGCATGACCCCCGCGCAAAAAATGGAAGCGCTCGACAACATCTGGCTCAGCGCGCAAGAGTTCGTGCGCGCAGGCGTCCGACACCAGTACCCAGAGTGGACGCAAGCAGAGCAGGCTGCGGAAGTCGTAAAGCGCATGATGGGTCGGTCCGGCGAATGACGCCGATGTCACTGTGGAACAAACGACAACGGCGTCGCGCTTGAGCGCGACGCCGTTGTGAATGCTTGGTTCGATGCGTTGACTTACGCGGCTGCTGCGGAAGCGGTGGTCTTTGCTTTCGCAAGGTTCACGAGTGCATCGAAGGTGATTGGGTCATGGATCGCGACTTCGCTGAGCATCTTGCGATTCAAGAGGCAGCCAGCGCGCTGGATGCCGTTGATGAAGAGTGAGTAGCGAACGCCACGCATGCGGCAGGCTGCCGTGATGCGGGTGATCCAGAGCGCTCGGAAGTCTCGCTTTCGCGCGCGTCGATCTCTCCATGCGTAGCGACCGGCGCGCATGAGCGCGACCTTGGCCTGTTGCTTGAGGCGACTCTTTGTTCCGAAGAAACCACGAGCTTCTCGAAGAAGCTTTCGTCTGGCTTGGGTACGGGCTGCACCCTTGCGTGCGCGAGGCATAGTGAACTCCTAGGCATGTGTCCGGCGGAGGCGCGTTACGGTCGGCGCACTTCGGTCCCGACGGACAAGTGTGAAAACAGAATCGTGTGGTGAGTGGAAAACTTACGCCGCTGCGACTTCAACAAGCGCTGCAGCCTTGTCGAGCTTGGATTGCTCCTGCGAACGAAGGCCGCGGAAGAGCATCTTGGCGAGAGCCTTGAGATTGCCCGAGCTGGCGTAGTTGTTGCCGCGGAACGACTGGATCGCTGCGCCAGTCTTATTGCTCTTCAAGTGACGACCGTTGGGACGCTTCACGCGCACCTTGCCGGTCTTTGTGAGCTTGATTCTCTTGGCGAGACCCTTGTGGGATTTGTTCTTTGGCATTGGAAGATTCCCAAAGTGGGGAATGAGTGAAAAGCAGACGTAAAGTGGGGCACAGACAACCCTCTCCTGAACTGAAGGGGATCGAGAAGATTAGCAGGCTCTGCCATCTCCTGCAACCCATTCTGAAGAAATCTCGGCACGAGTTCGGAGGACCGATCATTGCGCCAGGAAACTGTCGGTTCCCGACCATTCCGCGAAGGACCCGAGGTCATCTTCGAGACCACCGAGGTCGCGCGGAACGTAAAGATAGTCAATCTCGCCAGCGATCACGAAGTTTGGCGTCGTGAGAAACTCGACGGTGCCGTCGGTAAAAAGCACATTCTGGCCGCTAAAACCGTGGCATGGGCTGTTGATCGAAAGCACCGTGATCGAGCCACCCGCGCGGAGGGCGTCAATGAGCGGATTTCGGTCAGCAACGAGTGGTCGTCGAACGCCACTACGCCACTGCATTGGGTGGTTCGGGCTCGCCATTTGGACGGCGTAACGAGGATTCGACTCGACATCCGAAGAGCAGGCGAGGCAGCCGGCCTTGCAATAGCCCTCGGTCACAAGTGCGTTGAGGCTGTCGGCAGCAGAAAACGCGTGCGCTGGACCGTTCGGAAGTTGACCGCTTGGCAACATGAATCCTGCGGACATCGGAAGCGATCCGTGATCGTTGACGAAGCCCTCGAGGCCGCCCGCAATCTGATGGAGATTCGCAGCACAACCCGAAATCGCTTGCTTTGATTTCACATACGAAAGCACCGGCACTGCAACACTCACCACGAGCAATGCAACGGCAGCAATCGCAACGATGTCTCGCCACTGGCCGCTTCCAGCGGTGTTACGCGCAGCGCCGATCTGCAGACGATCGGATTCTTCGCGTGCAGTCCGATCGACGCGTGCAAGCGTGAGCGCCACGAGGTCGGGATCTGCGTCTCCAGTTGCGCCCTCCGCGGAATACGCATCGAGCGTGCTCATCGTGGAGTGCATCGATTGAATTTCAAAGGCGAGATCTGGACGCGCATGCAGTGCACGCGTGAGATCAAAGCCGTGTTCGACGAGCACATCAAGCGCGAGTATTTCATTCGCCGTCAATGGCGTGGGGGCATGCGGTGGTTGCAGAGAATCGCTCACTTCGTCACCGCCTTTGTATCCGCGCGCTTGTAGGCATCCGAGAAACTCGCGACTGCCGCATGCAAGCGACTCTTCACCGTTCCGAGCGGGATTTCAAGCGTTTTTGCGATCTGCTCGTAGCTCATTTTTTGAAAGTATGCGAGGACAAGAATCTCACGGTAGTGCGCGCTGAGTGAATCCACCACACGCGACACGGTGTTGCGCTCATCCTGGCCTTCAAGCGGCGCGGAGGGCATTGGAGAGTCACCCGCGATGAGGTCGCCGAAGGTTCCGTCGCCATCTTTCGAAAGCGGAGACGAGAGGCTCGTTGCGGCTCTGCGATTTTGTCGGCGAAGAAAATCCCGTCCCTTGTTCGCAGCAATCGTGTAAAGCCAGGGTTTGAATCGGCGTTCCGCATCGAAACTATCTGCGGAGAGATGCACTTGAAGAAATGCCTCTTGGAAAACATCGTCGGCTGCCGCGCGCGAACCAGTCAGTCGAGCGAGGAAATGCCAGAGATCATTTCGATAACGCTCGAGCAGGGTCTTGAAGCAGGTCGCATCACCATTGCGATAGGCAACAACGAGATCCTCGTCGCTGCGGTCGCTTTCAGTCGTGGTGTTCTGCGGCGGCATGAAGAGGCGCAGAATAACGCTTTGGCAGAAGCACCACCGATGCACTCGTTCGTGCAGAACATATTGCAGAATCGGAATGACGGTCACCTTCGAGGTACGCATCGATAGGCATCGAAGTTCGCGATGAATCCCTGCAACTGTCGGCTTTGACGCGATGTGTACAAGTTGTCGCGTCGAAGCGGAACTGTGCAATTGCGGCGATTGTGCTCGAATGGGTTTTCGAGCAGGTTCTATCGCGTACAGCCGTTTCTCGGTCCTTTCCGATCCACCGACACTTGACAGTGCGTTGCTCGCGAAGATCCGCAAGCACATCCTGAGCGATGTCGATGGCATCAAGCCAGGCGAGTCCGCGTGTGGTTGGACAGGAGGTCGTCACCTCTTCGACATCTCCTTTACCCCCGAGTCGATTCTCTTCGGCAGCGGTCTGCTGCTCGGTTTCAGAATCGACAGCGTGCGCGTTCCGCCGGAAATCAAGAAGGCGTACATCGCGATGGCCGAGGAATCGCACCTCGTGGTTGGAAAGGATGGAAGTTCGTATCTCCCGCGCGCCGCGCGCAAAGACGCACGCGAAGAAGCGCTCCGCCGCATTGATGAGGAAGTTGCCAACGGTCGCTATCGCGCGCCAAAGCACGCCGCGATCTGGTGGGACTTCGCGACGAACACAATTCTCGCGCCCGTCTCGAGCGAGAAGGATGTGGAGATGCTGAAGACGCTCGTCGATGACACATTCGGTGTGCGCATTGCGCCTCGCGCGAGTGGAACGCTCGCGTATGACCTTCTCGGCGAACGCGGACTCAGTGGCGCGTTTGACGATGCGCACGCGGAAGCATTCTCAGCGCCGCCCGCGGACATCGAGGGTGCGGTAGATCAAGGACAAAAGATGAGCCGCACGCGACCGGAAGTGCCGTGGGCAAACACCGCGGGCGAGTCGAAAGACTTCCTCGGCAACACGTTTTTGTTCTGGCTGTGTTGGCAGGCAGAAACAAACGAAGGGCTCTTCGAAACCGAAGCAGGGGAGATCGCACTCATCGTGGATCGCATGATCGATCTCGAATGCGCGTGGGGATTGAGCGGGAAAACCAGCGTGCGCGGCAGTGGTCCACTGCGACGCATGGAGACGGTGCAAGCATTCAAGGGCGGCAAGTGGCCGCGCAAAGTCGGGCTCATGCTGCACGCGTTCGGGCAGAACTTCGAGTTCGTCCTGCAAGGTGATCGCATGGAAGTGAGCGCGTTGAAACTCCCGAAGCCAGAGGAGAAACCGCAGAGCCTTCGTCAAGCGATCGAGATGCGCCTCGATCAGTTCGCTAGTTTCGATCGCGCGTTCAGTTCGCTCTTCGCAATGTTCGTGCGCGATCGATTCAGCCCCGCGTGGCCAACGCGTCGCGGACAGATTGATCAGTGGGTGACTGAACTTGGATCCGTGCGGAAGATCGTCGCGCTCGCAGAGATGGCGTAACGCACGATCAAGTTCGCGCTGCGATGCACGATCAATTGCGCCGCATGCAACGCAATCTTGCCAGGGTGATGGACGGGAGGTGCGTGCGAGGTCATAGCGGCGGAATCGCCGGACCGAGGCAATCTTCAAAGATTTTCTGAAGCACCCTTTGATGCAACCGCAACGAGAGGTAGACTCACTTCGGTAACGGGATTTCGCAACTATTCCATCCAAAGGGCGATCCCAGATGGATCGACCTGCCCTTGACATCGCCTCAATTCGAGAGTGATGCTGTCGCGGTGCTGCCACGCTTGGCGTGGAGGCATGATCGTCGAAGGAATCCGAAAATGGCATGTGCATCAAAGGTTTGCCCATCCGACTGGTTCGCGTTCCATCGAACTGCATATCCACGCGTGCTCATCCCGCTCGTGCTCTCTTTCGTCTCTCTATGCGCGAGCGCAGTCGAGCCGCCTACTCAACCAAGTTCATTCAGCGTGCATCAACTCGGCCCAGCCGACCCACTCGCGGTCGTTGATTACTCGCTTGAAGAAGACTGCGCGCTCTGCGCGGGCGTTGGACTTGTCAACTTCGAGGAGTTTGCGGATGTCCTCCACCGGTCGGAACTCGCTGAATTCCTCAACAATAGCCGCGCAACACAGCCATTACGGAGGGCGATTTGGGAGTGCGCGATTCGTGAATGGCCCACCTTCGTCGATTCGCTCGGGAGTCGGCGCGTCCCAATGCGGGACGCGATGATCCGTTCATCACATGAATGGGGCAAGCAACTCGACCGCGACGAGGTGCCCGACGCGAGGCTCATATCGCGGCATTCGGCACTGGTTGTGCGGATCCAATCTGAACGCTCGACCGTCGAAGCGCGTTTTCTCCTCGGACTCGCGGACTGTGCGAGCGACGCGATTGCGGTAGCCCCTAGCGGTGACGGGCCGTCGATAGCAACGAGCGAGTCGTGCAGTCCGATGCGTGTCCTCGCGCCGCTCATTCAGCGCGCAAAGTCCCGCGGTGCACAAGCGTCGATCCTTGGAAGATCCCCGCGTTGGATGTCCGTCGATCCGCGCGCGCTACTCCTGCGGTGTGCGCTCTCAGATACCGAGTGGCTGCAGGTCGACGAGGATCTCGCGGCGTTCGAGGCTTCGCGATCCTCGCTCACGCTCGCGAGATTTCGCGCCGAATGGAGTGCTCTCGGCCGGGATAGTCTTGACCGAGGTGCCGCGTGGCATCGCGTCGAATCGCTCGAGCGACACATTCGCCGCGAGACTCGCGCGACAATCAGCGTGCTGCAGAGTGTGCTCAATCAGCCTGCAGCCGATGAACTCTTTCTGCTCGCGACGGGAGCGGTGTATCCCGAGATTGCGCCCACGCTGCGCGAGGTCGCGATGCTCCTCACGGCGTCGCGGGAGACCGCGGGCAGCGGTGAGGGCGCGCGCGCTGCGCAAGAGTGGAGCGATGCGCTCGACGCAACCCTCCATCGCGTCATTGACGACCTCAATCTGACAACCGAGCGCAGCGGATTTCTCTGGGTGCGCGCGGGGGACGTGGACCTTGAAGCGTCGATGGAACGAGCGCGCGCGACGTTGAATGCTGCGGTTGCCATGAAACCTTGAGCCGCGCTCGCTGCGATGTGGGGGTGACGGCGCGCGCGAGGAGTGCAAGCCCATGACAGTTGCTTCATATGTCGCGACGGTCGAGCGCAGCCGACTCAACGCCGCGCGATGGCGATGAATTCGCGAACGAGGCGCGGGTCTTTCACGCCTTTGCTCGACTCGACGCCGCTGCTCACATCGACGCCTTCTGGGCGGAGTGTGCGCACCGCATCCGCGACATTCATTGGCGTGAGCCCGCCCGCGAGCAAGATCGGAGTCTTCAAGTTTCGTCGCGACTCTGCGAAGGCTGCGTGATCAAAGCGTTGTCCGCTTCCGCCAGTGGCACTATCAACAACGAGCCGTGCGAGATTGCATTGATCCCACATGTGCGCCGCCTCAGGACTCCATGCGAACCCCTTCATCGCGCGCTTGATGTGAAAGGTCGCGCAGATCTCGCGAAGCTCCTCAGGAGTTTCTTCGCCGTGAAACTGCACGCAATCGAATGTGCTCGCGATGCACAGAGATGCATCGTCGACGCCACGCGCGACAAGCGCGACGGACTCCGCCTTGCCAGCGAGTGCCTCGCGAATCGCTTGTGCCATCGACAGACTCACGCAGCGCGGGCTCGATTGGAGAAGCACAACGCCCACGAGATTCGCGCCCGCATCCACTGCGTCAAGCGCCATTGCAACCGTCGTCACGCCGCAGACTTTGATAAGCAGCGCGTGGTGCATCAGCCAACCTCATCCATGAGTGCGTGGTAGTACGTGCGCTTGTCGGTAGGCAGCATTCCCTCGCGAATATCTGCAAGCACGCCGCGCGCGCGATCGCTCTGGCCGAGTGTGCGTGCGAGCACGGTTGCAAGCAGCAGTTTCACTTCTTCACTGCGGTGATCGTTGGGGAATCGCACGACGAAAAGGCTCAACGCGTGTGCGCCCGTTGTCGGATCGCCTGCCGAAATCAGTTGCGTCGCAAGATCAATTTGTAGTTCTGCACTCAACACCGCATCGCTGCGATCCGCGAGCAATCGTCGGTATCGATCCGCAGCCTTCGGGAAATCGCGCTGCGCGTAAAACGTCGCGATTTCCGCGCGAAGTGCGCGTTCAAGTTCGCTGTGCGTGTCCGCAGCATTGGCAGCAAGACGACTCGGAGGGGTACTGCTCGCACTCGACGCGCTCCACGCATTGCCTTCACGCATCGCTGCGCGAAAGGTACGCCGCCGTTGCCACTGCGAGATTGCATGCAAGAGATCCGTCTCAGTGCGCGGAAGTTGCTTCAGCCAAAGCAGCGTGAGTCCGATGCCGATGCCAAACGCCATGCCCGCGAGGTGCGCGAAGTTCCCAATCGACGATCGTCGTATGCCAGTGAGATCAAGCAACGCATCGACGAGATCAATCGCAACGTAAAGGATGATGAAGAACGACGCAGGAATCGCAACCATCCCGAGACCGATCAAACTCAACCCATAGATTCGCGCGCCTGGAAAAAGTGCGATGAAGAGTCCTGCCACAGTCGAAACACTTCCGGATGCACCGATGACTGAACCCTGCGAGACGGCGATCTGCGCAACGCCTGCAAGTGCACCACCCAAGAGATACGCGAGAAGAAATCGCACGCGTCCAACGCGAGCTTCGGCGGCGAGTCCGAAGGTCCAGAGAAAGAACATGTTTCCGAGGAGATGCCAAATCCCGTTGGGGTCGTGGAGGAACTGATACGAGAACATGTTCCACCACACGAACCCATCCCAATCGAGCGCGAGCTTCTGATAGAAGCCTCCTACGCTCCAGAATCCCCGTCCTGCTCCCCAAAACGCTGTTGCGTAGGTGAGAACATTGAGTGCGAGGAGCACCGGAACGACGATGATTCGGCGGCGATGCGCGGAGGAAAGATGGTCGGTGCCGAGGGGGAGAAACACGAGATGAAGCGTACGCAATCGCGATGCTGAGTGTGAAGGTGTGCCAAGGATGTTTCGTGGAAAAGTACATGCGCCGCGCACGCGCGTTTGCTAGGATCGTCACTCTTCAGAACAGCGTTCAAGACTGCCTATGCGGCGTGTGACTTGCTGTTCAAGCGTGTTCGTTCCCGCACACTGTTTCGAGATTGATTCCATGTCGACCGCTACACCTTCAGCACCAGCCTCCGCACCATCCGCTCCAGTTGCGGTGTACGACAAGGGTCTCGCGAACACGATCGTTGCGGACACACAGATGTCGTTCATTGATGGCGCGAAAGGCGTGCTCGAATATGTCGGCATCGACATCGACACACTCGCGCGCAACTCGACGTATGAAGAGACCGTCTATCTGTTGTGGAACACGAAGCTTCCGAACAATGCCGAACTCCAAGCATTGAAGTCCGCGCTGCAAGCCGAGTACGAGATTCCTCAAGGCCTCTATGAGATGATTCGCGGAATGCCAAAGGACGCAGTGCCAATGCACGCGCTGCGAACGCTTGTCTCCGCGCTCGCGCTGCATGATCCTGAAGCGGATCTCGATGGCATTGATGCGATCAAGCGAAAAGCGCTCCGACTCGTGGCGAAGACGCCAACGCTTATCGCAAACTTCGATCGTTATCGATCGGGCAAAGAGTTCGTGCGTCCGAACGCATCATTCGATATCGCAACGAACTTCCTTTGGATGCTCAACGGCGAGAAGCCCACCGATGCGATGGCACGCGGCCTCGACATCTGCTTGATTCTGCACGCAGATCACGGACTCAACGCATCGACCTTTGCTGGACGCGTCACGATCGCGACACTTTCCGATCTCTACAGCGCGATGACAACAGCAGTGGGCACGCTCAAGGGACCATTGCACGGCGGCGCGAACGAAGAAGTCATGGTGATGCTCGACGAAATCGGCTCGATGGAGCGCGTCGACGCGTACATCACCGGCAAGATGGAACGCAAGGAACTCATCATGGGTTTCGGGCACCGTGTCTACAAGGCCTACGATCCGCGCGCGACTTATCTCAAGACATTTGCGCAGCAGATCGCGACAGACACAGGCAATCTTCGCTTGTTCGAGATGAGCCAGCGCATCGAGAGCATCGTTCTCGCAGAGAAGGCAGCGAAGGGGATCTTCCCCAATGTGGACTTCTACAGCGCAACGACCTACCACTGCCTTGGCATCAAGACCGACTTGTTCACCTGCATGTTCGCAATGAGCCGCATGAGCGGCTGGTGCGGCCACTGCATCGAGCAACTCCAAGACAATCGCCTCATCCGCCCACAAGCGCGCTACACAGGTCCGCACGCGGCAACCTACACGCCGCTCGCGTCGCGCTGACTTTTTTCAAACACAACAGAGTCACGGAGCTTTCGCTGGCGCTGCCTGCGGATAGAGCAGCACGCGATCGTGTGCGAGTAACGCCACGTCATCACGGCCGTCGCCTGTGAAGTCTGCGATCACGCATGCGCTTGGTTCGAACTCGCGTGGCTCGCCGCCTTGGAAGAGCCGCGTCTCGAAGACTTTGAAGCTTGTGCCAGGGACGAGCGTGCCGTTCTCGCTGAAGCTGAGGATGCTGAGTGCTTGTTCGCCTGCGTCGAGCGCGAGCAGATCGAGGAAGCCGTCGCTGTTCACATCGCCCGTCGCAAGTTCGTGATCAAGCTGATTGGGTCGATCGCCTCGGCGGCTGCCGCGCTCTTCGAGCGTGATGCGATTGCCTGAGAGTTGCGCGATGGCGAATCCATCGTCGCCGATGAGCATCACATCCGTGGTGGGGGTTCCGGAAAACGCACCCGTTCGAATCGGACCGAACTTGAATCCGCTCACGGTGAGCGCGTCTGCTTGCGCCCATTTACCAGCGGTTTGCGCGAAGAGCACGAGTTGTGAATTTTCCTTGTCGCCAGCGATGAGTTGATTGTCGAGTGCAGCAATGGACACAAGTTTCGCATCACTTCGCGCGGCGTTCACTTGCGTCACGACTTGCCAACCTGCGGGGGTTGCAGCGGAATCGAATCGCAGAGCACGAATGAAATTTCGATCCGCGACGACGAGTTCCTGCTTGCCGTCACCATTGACATCAAACGCAGCACTGTTCGAACCGTTCGCTGCTTGGACCAATCCAAATTGCGCCATGTCCTTGGATTCAAGTGCAGTAAATCCTGTCGCACTTGCACGCAGCATCGTCATTGGTTTGTCTTGCGTGAAGAGCAGGAGGTCGACCAAGCCGTCTTGATCGGCATCGCAACCCATGATGGATTCTGGCGCTTTCACGAGCGCGCCGAGTTTTACGACTTCGGTTTTCGCATCAGCAGATCCATCAAGTGGGAGCAGTTCGAGTTGGTAGTTCTTTCCATCCTTCGTCACAACCGCGAGCCGTGGACCGGTTTCAAGACGCACGAGTGCGATGACCAACGGCGTGCTGCCTGCAGAGAGAGGCATCGCGGTGGGGAATGAAAGTGCGCCGTTTTCCCAGTGACTGCGACCGACAACGCCTTCTTTCTCACTGAGCACGAATACTTCCGTGCCGGCAGGGCCATTCGTCGCACCTGCATCAATGCCAGTGAGTTCTGCAAACGATGGTTGCGTGCGCGAAGGTTGAAGCCCGCGATCTTTCGCCTGTCGAAACACAAGTACTGCGCTGCTCGTCGGATCCGTTGCGAGTACATCCATGAGCCCGTCGCCATCGAGGTCAGCAGTTGCGTACGCACGCTTCTTGCCCGACTCACCTGCGCCGAAAACTTCGAGCGATGCCTCGCCGCCGGTGGAAGTTCCCGCGACAACTTCTTCAATCACGATGCGCTTACTCGGTCGCTCGATCAACGCAAGGAGCGACTTCTTTGCACCAGGAAGTTTGATCGCGGCTGCTTCGCGAAGCGGTGGAAGTTCGAAGCGGCGCTGCGAGCCGAGTCGATGCTTGCCGTCCTCATCACTTGCAAGCCAGAGTCGAATCGGCGCAGCGTTGTCAGGTGAAACGCCAGCGAGATCGTTGGATCCATCGCCGTCGAAATCGCCAACCAGCAGCGCAACAAGCGGATCGCCACTCGCGAGTTCTGTTGCTTCACCGAGTTTCGAACCATCGAGTGGCCAGATTGTTGGCTTGCCGTTCACGAGTGCTGCGAGCTCTGGCTTCGCATCGTCCACGAGATCCGCGATGAGGAAACCATCACGCCCCTGCGAGAGTCCCTTCACAGGAACGCGTCGCGCAACTTCAAAGGTTCCGGGCTTGGTTTGTCGCAAAAACACGATCGTGCCAGGTTGTCCTGCGTAGACGAGATCCATCAATCCATCCGCATCGAAGTCGTGCGGAATGACGGCGGTCACTTGATGAGACACAGGAACTTCAACACGGTTAAAGCGCCAGAGTGGCGGCGGCTCGTTTACACCGATGGCGGATTCCATCGGATCATCCGGCGTCGCGTTGCGCTTCTGCTCGTGCAGTTCGATGCGACTCTTCGCATTGTTCACGGCGATGAGATCGATGAGTCCATCCGCGTTCATGTCGGCTGAGGTGATCGGTCCCGCGCCGCGATCAATCTTCACAACATCAAGCCCGTCAAATCCGTAGTGCGCGGCAGTCTCTTGATCATCTGCATGTGCAGAGCATGCGAGGCAGAATGCGAGCGCGGCAATGAGCCGACAAGGTGCACCGAGAGTGTTAAACAGCGGCATAGGAAGGTAGTCTCTTGCGCCGTGGACTCCGTGAATAGAGTCAACGGCAGGGAATGGGCTCGGTATAGTAACGGTCGTTTTCCGGATCGACGCCTGCCTGAGATGCACCCCGCCTGAGATGCACTATGCGACAGATTTCACCTCGCTCTAACGTTGCTCTAGTTTCTCCGATGACGCGGTGCGCACTGATGTGTGGAATGTTGATCTGCGGAGGCAGTGCAACGCTCGCGCAAACTGACGCATCGGCTCCCCCAACGGTTGCGCTAACAAATCTCGCGCGCGACACGGTGCGACTCCGACTCGGTGGTTCCGTCCAAGGCACGATTCTCAAGCGCACTGATCGCAAGGTCTGGATTGATGTCGGTCCTGGCGTGCTCGAGTTTTCGATGGACGATGTCGCAGACATCAAGAGCGACACAGCCAACGCGGGCGAGAACCGCGTCGCTGTCGACATCTTCTCAACAGCCACCGGTCTGAGTGACCTTCCGCCTCGCGAACAAACGAAGCTCATCGGTCCAGCAGTCATCAAGGTGTCGACGCCTGGTGGGCTTGGCTCCGGCGTCATTCTTTCGGCTGATGGTTACGCCGTCACGAATGCGCACGTTGTGCAAGGCGAAACCAACATTCGCGCGACAGTTTGGTTTGCGCAAGCGGATGGAACTCTGAAGCGCACGGACATTGATGACATTGAACTCATCGCCGTGAATGGCCAAGTCGATCTCGCGCTCATCCGACTCAAGCATCCAACCGGCGGGACGTTCGAGTTCGCGCCTGTGCAGGACGCGGAGAAACTTGAAGCGGGGCAATCGGTGTTCGCGATCGGCAATCCGCTCGGGCTTGAGCGTTCGCTGACCCAAGGCGTCATCTCCACGACGCAGCGAAACTTCGATGGGCTCACCTACATTCAAACGGATACGCCTATCAATCCAGGCAATTCCGGTGGTCCACTCTTCAACACGAAGGGCGAGATCATCGGCATCACCAACATGGGCCTTCGAGGCGGCGAAGCGCTTGGGTTCGCAATCCCCACACGCTACGTAAAGGACTTCATTCGTAACCGTGAAGCCTTCGCGTACGACCGCAACAATCCAAATTCCGGACACAACTACCTCAAGCCTCCGACGCGTTCGAACTTTGAAGCGCCGCCAGTGCTCAAGGATGCATCCGGCAGCGCGCCTATCTCCAAGTCCTGATTGTCTGTTTGACTTTCACTCGTTTCGACTTTTTCGCATTGGATGTTCATCATGACCACACGAGTCTCTCTCGCAGCACTTCTCGCCTCTACTGCATGCGCTTCCACGCTGACTGCAGGTGACGCTCTCGACATCCGCGACCTCGCACCGAAGAACAGTTTCTTGGTGGTCGGCATGGCGGACCTCCCTGCAACCATCGATCGATTTGCCGCGACATCCATGGGAAAAATGTGGAACGCTCCCGAGTTCAAGACAAATGTCGATGAACTCATGGGCGCGTGGGACAAAGCGGTGAAAGAGCGCGCAGCCGGCGGCGGCTTTGACGCAGCGGATGTCACATGGCCGAAGTCTGCAGGACTTTGCACTGCGGGCGAGCTTGATGAAGAGACTGGCCTCGAAATTCCTGCGACGATGTTCTTCGTCGATTGGGCAGATGGCGGCGAGAAGAGCAACAAGTGGCTGGAAGCTGCGCTCGCGGATCTTGAGAAGACCGCGAAAGAAGAAGGAAAAACCGTGGCTTTCGAAGACATGCGCGGTCGTCGTGTGCTCGTCGTCAATGAAGCAGCGGACGAGGACGCTGCGGATGAGATGATGGGAGAGGGTGAGGAGTTTGTACCGCCAGTATTCGGTGGTGCAGCGTTCGATTTCACGTCGAGTCATTACGCAGTCGACAAGGGACGCGTGCTCTTCGCAACCACTGCCGCGGCGATGGGTGATTTGCTCGGGAAGATTGACGCGCAGAACACTGCGACTGACGCGATCTCAAGTAACCCAGCCTTCACAGGCGCACTTGAACTTGCGGGCGGAACAGGCGATGGATACGCCGTCATGTTGTTTGACAATCTCAGTTCCATCGCATCAGGTTCGCCTGAGTTTGCGATGGCGCAGCCGTTCATGAAGCAGATCTTCGGTGATGTGCAAGCCTTTGCGACGCGAGTCTCCGCAAACGAAGGGACGATGGAACTTGCTGCAGCGCTCTTCATTCCAAGCAAGAAGACGGGGCTTCCCGCGCTGTTCGATCTTTCCACGTCGCTTGCAAGTTCGCCGAGCGTTGTGCCCGCCGATGCCATCAGCTACGCGCGCTTCAATGTGCGCTTCGATGCGATTCTTCCGACACTTGATGAGATCGCCGCAGGACTTCCGCCTGAGTTTGGCGACATGATCAAGATGCAGCTCGATTCGTTTCGCCCGGCGATGACCGCTTCTTTTGGCGCAATCGGACCAGACATTCACATGTATGGATCAGCCGTCGAAGCAGGCAGCGACTTGCCAGCCAAGGGAGTGACTGCGATTCGAATGAAGAGCGGCAAGGAATCCGAGCAAGCGGTGGGCGACATGCTCAATCTCTTCCC
The DNA here is from genome assembly GCA_003671055.1 of Planctomycetota bacterium. Lineage (GTDB taxonomy): Bacteria > Planctomycetota > Phycisphaerae > Phycisphaerales > SM1A02 > F1-140-MAGs142. The sequence continues at coordinate 11,399 of QWPV01000021.1, read as the reverse complement.
GATGGGCCTTGAGAGTCGCGACTTCAACGGCATGTCGATTCTCTCGGATGAGTTCTCAGATTTCGCGATCGGTATGGGTGGCGGTTGGCTCGCAATGGGTGGAGGTGCAAGTGTTGAGCAAGCACTTCGATCCGTGGATGCGAAGGATGACGCGTCGAATCTCTCGGCTGATGAAACCTATTCGACCGCGATGGAAGCGCTCGGTGGTGGCGACTTCGTTGCAGCGGGCTGGATCAATCTTCCCAAGCAATTCGAAGGCACCGCAGCGATGATGACGGCGTTGCAAGAACAAGTTGATGCCATGGCAGGCGGCGGGGAGGTCGACTCAGGTGATGAGGATGGCGGCGAAGTGCCGATGCTCGGCATCGATCGCGACGCACTGCCAGGCCTCGAAACATTCATGGATCCTGCAGTCATGAAGCAATTTCTCGGACAGCAAGTGTGGGATGTGCGCTCGACCGAGAAGGGCTACCGCGCACGCTTCCTGCTTCTCCCACCAGTCGCAACCGCAGCGAAGTAACTACGAACGCAATTGCGCGAATGTCTGCGCAATCGAAGCATATTGGGCCGCCCCGATGATCCACAGGTCATCGTGGCGGCCTCCTTCGATTTCATAGACCGTCGCGTACGGAGTCCGCGCCGCGATCAAGCGTGCTTCAACAACAGGACTCGTTGGGTCGAGACTCCCAGCGAGAATTGCTAGCGGCACCTTGATGTTCGCAGCGGATGCGCTCGTGCATGTTTCACGCACACCGAACGCACGCAGCATCATGAGCGAAGGATTGAGGACGAATCGACGGGGCATGCCACGCAGATCAAGGCGCGCTCCAATGGGAGTCGCGAGTCGTTCATACGGTGCGATCGCGACAATGCCAGCGATGCGAGATTGCATCAATGGTTCAAGCGCCGCGCGAATCGCGACCACAGCACCGAGCGAATGTCCAACCAACACCACGTTGCGGAGATCAAGCCGCTGCGCGAGTTCCGCAATGAGTCGCGGTTCATGCGTGCCGAGTGACGTGCCACGACCACGCGCTTCGCCGTGACCTGGAAGATCAACGAGCGTGATGCTGCGCGCGACTTGCAGCCATGGGTGTATGCGTCGAAGTGAATCTATGCGACTGCGCGCGTAGCCGTGGAGGAGCAGCACATCAATGCCGGTCGGCTGCACGTCGATCTGCCAGCCGTCGATGCTTGAACCGTCGATCTCTTCAGTGAACGCTCGCGCAGTGAGTCCCATGGATTCAGGATCGCAGGCGAATCCTCGCGCGAGCGCCCATCCCACACTTCGTCGCGGCGGATGCAGCGTTTCGTAGACGGTTGCTGCGACAGTGCCACCGAGCGTGAGCAGCGCGCTTGTTGATAAAAATATTGCGCCACCGAGCGAGGGATCCACGCGAGAAATGTAACGCCTATTCCGCTTCAAATATGCGGCGGTTGGATCCACCTTCGCCGACTCTCGCTTGCGCTTCGCGTCGGCACTTCGGGCATCGACCTTTGTAGAACAATCCATCTGGCGTCTTCGTCAGTCGACCGTACGCATTGCAGCAGCGAAACCAAATCATGAGGAACGATCGCGGTGGTGTCCCTGCAGGTGTTTCGTCGTCGCGCGGACTCGATGATGATGCGTTTTCAGCGGGTGCACTCATGCCATGATCCAATCATGCTCCAAAGATAGGCCTCACAAAGCCTCACACTCGTGCGTGGAGTGAATCCGCGCGCAGTGCAATCTCGCGTAGTGATCCCTCAAGCGTCGCGTGGCGCGCAGTGCGATCTGCTTCTTCGCTCAGCAGCGGAAGATTCGCGCGAACATTCCACGCCGCAGCACGCGCAGCAGCAGCAGCGAGATCGACGGCAATCGCAAGGTCGCTCTTCAAACTCTCGGCGGTGGTTCCGATGAGTGGATCAAGATGGCGCAGCACGAGCGAAGTTGCATCGATCACGGCGTTGGGCGCTTGAATCGCTTCTTCGACAGCCGTCGCCCAATCTTGCGTACGTCGTGGATCGGATGCGGGGAGGCGCCAGAGTGCATTCAGCGTGCGATACGCCTTCGCATCAAGGTCAGCCAAGCGCAGCGACTCGTGTCGAAGCGCGGTGAGTGCAGTGAGCGCGGCGCGATGGGCAGGCGCGAATGCGGCGAACTTTTCCTTCGTCAACGCGAACGACACCACCATTTCGCCGAGTGCGGCCGACTGCGCGAGCAGCAAGCCCGCAACCGCGCCGCCGCCAGGAACAGGCACAGGCGCAGCGAGTGCATCAAGAAAGGCGCCAACTGTTTGCGTCGCGAGTGTTTCTTGCGTGCCGTCAGTGACGCGCGATGTTGCTTGGTTGCTCATACGGAACGGATCTCCGCGTTCGTCTCGTGCTTGAGTCGTTCAAGCATGCTCGCGATTCGTGGTTCAACATCCTCTGCGCGCAGCGTGCCATCCGTGCGACGAAATCGAAGTCGCGCGGTGACGGACTTCTTCCCTTCGCCAATCTGTTTGCCGCGGAACACGCCGACGAATTGCACGGACTCAAGATCTGCAAGCGTCGACGCGAGGATCGATTGCTCAATCGCGCCCCACGCAACGCTCTCCGCCACGATCGCACTGACATCGCGATCTGTTGCAGGAAACGCAGGCAATTCTGTTGCGCTTGACTCGGGTGGAAAGTTCAGGAGCAGCCCGCGCAGCGTGAGTTCAGCGCACGCGACAGGGCGATCAAGGCCGTGTGTTTTCTGCAACGCCGCTGCGACAACGCCTGCGACGCCCACTGAAACACCATCGACCACAACACGCGCGCCAGCGAGTAGCCAGGTAGGACAATCTGCAGTGAGTGGCTGAAACTCTATCGCGCACGCGCGACCAGCGACGACGCGAAGCGCGCGTTCCACACTTGCGCGGATAAATCGATACGCGCTTTGTGCATCGCGTGATCCGTCGCATGCATCACTCAGCATCGCGAGCGTCGGTCGCTCGCGGTGCGATTTTCCTTCCCAATGAAATGCACTCGCGATCTCAAACAGCGCGAGGCTCGGCGTGCCGTTGGATTGATTGTGACTCTTCACATGCATCAAAGAAGAAAGCACACTCGTCCGCAACGCTGGCTCGCCTGCTGTCGCATCATCCACGCGAAGTGCACTCGCGCCTTGGGGTAAGAACACCGCGGCCGCCTTATCGCTCACGAGCGAGTGCGTGATTGTTTCAACGAACCCGAGGCTCGCGAGTGTTGCCTTCACCGCGCGCGTGCCGCGTTCAATCGGCGAAGGCGCAGGAAGTCGCACCGCAATCGTGTCGGTGACAGGAATGCTCTCGATGCCTGCGAGTCGGCAGATCTCTTCGATGAGATCGACTTCTCGCGTGACATCCACGCGGCGCGGCGGAACGATGCAATCAATGGCGCTGCCGTCCGCACGCAGCGACGGTTGAAAGTCGAGTTTGTTGAGCAGTTCGACCATGCGTGCGTCGCTGACTGCCGTGCCCAACAGCGCGCGGCAACGCGCAGGTCGTAGGGAAACGCGCAATGACGCGGGTATCACGGCGCCAACGTCAGCCACCGCACCCACGAGCGTGCCGCCCGCGATCTCAAGGATGAGCGCAGCAAGGCGCGCTGCCGCGAGGTCAATGTCCGCGGGATGCACCGTGCGTTCGAAGCGATACGAAGAATCACTGGAAATCCCGTGTCGTCGGCTTGAGGCGCGCACGCGTGCAGGATCGAACGTCGCCGCCTCAAGCACGATGTCTGTCGTCGTCGCAGTCACGCTCGCGAGTGCGCCGCCCTTGATGCCCGCGAGTGCGATCGGTTGCGCCGCGTCGGCAATCACAAAGTCATCGCTCGTGAGCGTGATCGCTTTCGCGTCTGCGCCGAGCGGAAGGAATTTCTCGCCAGCAGTTGCGCGTCGGATTCGAATCTCTGCGCCCGCAAGCGTTGCCATGTCGAACACATGAGTGGGCTGACCGAGTTCGAAGAGCACGAAGTTTGTTGCGTCGACAATGTTGTTTCGCGGAACTTGTCCGATGGCGATGAGCCGGCGTTGCAGCCACTCGGGGCTCGGTCCAACCTTCACACCAGTGATGACGCGCGCGGTGTAGCGCGGACAAAACGCATGCTCGGCGTTCGTGACTTTGATCGGGCATGCCGCAGCATTCGTGAGTGTCGGAAGCGCGTGCGAAGGCAGCTTCAATGTTCGACCAGTGGATGCCGCAATCTCGCGCGCCATGCCAACGTGCGACAAGCAGTCGCCGCGATTGGAAGTCGTTTCAATCTCCTGCCAGGCTTCGCCATTCTCCGCGGTGCCCTCGCCGTCGAGCGGAAGCCCGAGCGCCGTCAGCACCTTCGCTTGCTCAGAAGCATCAGCGGTGGGGAGGAGGTAATCATTGATCCACAAGACACTCGTGCGCATGGGTGGAAAGGTAGCGAAAACGGTGCGAGCACACTTCGCGAGTGGAAGTGCTACTGTGACCCGCATGTTGCGTAGCGCGTCGTTGCTCTTGGTCCTCCTTCTCGCAGGCGTCGGGTTTGCAAGCGGTTGCGCGTCGAGCCCGTCAGCAGTCGAAAGCGCGAACACTGCACTCTCCGCCGATCCACTCGGCGCACTTCCACGAGATTTCTCGATGGAGCTTGAAGTTGAGATCGGTCGCGGCGTGGAAGTCTCAGGTCGCGTTGAAGAACGTCCAGGCGTGTATGTCTTGCTCGCCGATGGTTCGCTCCATGCCGAAACCGAGGTCGCGCCTCCGAAAGGCAAACGCCCCGCGCGTGTGCGCCGACTTTCGCAGGAGCAAGAGAGTGATCTTTGGCGCATCGTGATGGATGGCGGATTCGGTTCGCACACCCAGAGTGATTCGCTCGGCAACGTGTGGATGGAAACGCCCTCGGCTGGAACGATTCTTGTGAAGGTGCGCATCAGCGCCAACGGCAAGCGCTGGTGCTTCTTGCGCCAGTACGCGCCGTCAACAGAAGAAGAGCGCGGCGTGCGTCGATTGACGCGCGCATTGGCAAGCCTCGCGTGGGCAAGTGATGAACCACTCGCTGAAACAGCAGAGTTTCCAGTGCGTTACGACTTGGGACCGGATCCCTACGCAACGTTGAAGTCGGCTGCACCAGCGCGAGCGGGAGTCGGTGGCGCATCGTGAGTGCGAGAGCGATGCTTCTGTGCGCTCGACTTTCATGCGGCGCATTGATGTGCGCGACCGTGTTCGGTTGTGCGTTCACTGAACGAGTTGCGACGGTTGATCGCACGCAAGGCATGTCCTTCGATTTCTACTGGAACGATCCGACCGAGCAGCGCTCACTGCGCGGAACGCTTACGAAAGCAGGCATTTTTGGATTCGCCGGCGGAACCGCCGCGACCTTCGAAGCAGTCAACTGGACGACTTCGTTGAGCGACGCGCAAATCACAGCGTTGCGCGACAAGATCTCCGCGAGCGGTTTGCTGCATGCCGAGAGCGGTCGCCTCGGCGACGGCGCGTGCAAGATTGAATTCACTTTCCGCGACGGCGAATCGAAAGGCACGCTGCGCGGCGAGGGCGAAACGCCAGCACTCGTTGATCTGCGCAAGTACATCGTTGAGTTGTCGATGATCCGCTTCGCAGAAACGATCGACGCGCTCCCCAAGGGTGGCGCGCCCAAGAAGTGAAAGTTGAAGTGAAAGTCGAAGTGAAAGTCGAAGTGAATGAAAAAGGGAGCCGGTGCTGAGGCAGTGCACGGGCTCCCCGGAGAGTGGTCATTCAGTTAGAAAAGTATGCGAGGGCAAAGGAAAATCGAGTTCTGGCGTAGAGCGCAGAATTGGCGGACAGTTCGTCACGCCATCTTTCCGATGGTCGCGCCCGCCGTCCGTGGCGGTGACAAATCATCCGTGACGAACGCGTCCGGCCATCGAAACTGTCTAAGGCAGTTCCGAGCCAGAAAGTCGGTCGCTCAAGGTCTTAGGGGTTCCTTGGCGTGCTTCAAGACGTGCCCACGGCGTCCTTGCCGGTGAGGCGGTGGTGTTTGCGATCCCTGCAGTCACCACGCATAGAGAAGTATCGCGGGTACATCAATGTTTCGAGAGCTGTTGAATTTCAACATCTTCGGGAAATCTCCTACGCGCAATAAGTGCGCGTTTCAATGAACGCGCATTTGTCAACCTGAGCTGGAGTCGTGGTTTACAGAATCACGCTTCCTGCGAGCGGGTGTCAGAGCAATCTTCTTTCAAGAGTTTCCATGAAACGTCTGAACTTCGGGGCAACTTCCCTGTGTGCCGCCGACAGGAGTCTTTTCCACGAACCCGAGGGTGCAGCATGGCGTTCTTCAATGTGGGACATACACTTTCCTCCCCGTCTGCTACGGAGACCCAGCGCATGGAACCGCGTGTGAAGTCAGTACTGGAAATATCAGTTGAGCCTCGAAGCAGCCTACGCGTGTCGCGGGTCCGACCGTGCGCTGAACGGCCGATCGAATCGATCCCCGCGCTTGCGCCGAGCATCGCTGCCACCGACGCCGAGAAGGGGGAACTTCCCCGAGCAAAGGAAGAGCTCGTTGCCGCACTGGTCTCGCTGTACTACTTGAGGGTTCACGCGTTCGTTCGGAAGCGCGAATGCATCGAAGTTGCGGATGATGTCACTCAGGAAGTTTTCTTTCGGTTAATGAAGTTACAGAATCTCGAAAAGATGACCTTAGAAGTGGGTTATCTCCTACGTATCGCTGAGAACCTTCTCAAGCGACGCGCCAGTCAGAAATCTCGATTTCAAGAAGTACTTCTGCAGTCTGGGCGAGTGGGCTCACACGCGACAGAAGCGAAAGATCGAGGACGGGGCGCCGAGCTCTGGGTTGGTCGAGAGGCAGCCGCGAACGCACACCAAGGGACGCGTTCGATCGATGCTGAGGAGTTAGGACGAGTGCTCGCGCTTCTTCCAGTCCATGAGAGTTCAGCGGTCCGCATGATTGTCTGCGACGGTCTCTCGTATGAGGCCGCCGGTAATGCGCTCGCCGTTCCCGCATCAACTGTTAACAACTGGAAACACCGTGGACTTCAACGACTTCGGCAGCTCATCGAGACTTCGGATGATCAAGAATCGACTACACCCCTCGCACCAGGCGATCTTCGACTCACCAACCCCAACCGAGATTTCTCCCGAGCATCAATCGTTTCTCGACGAAGCCGCAACTTCCAAAGCGCGGGTTCGGGGCGAACTCTTGCAGCGATTCGAAGCAGTGATTTCTCATGCGGCTGCAATCAAAGTTGCGCGGGCTGAACGTGCGATGATCGCGGAAGCCTCGACCCTCAAATCAGTCTGACGACATTCAAACTTCAATGTAGGCGCTCGGTGCGAACACCGAGCGCCTTTTTATTCATGCCACGCAACTGTGTGAGCGCGTAGGATCCATTCTTCATGAGTGAGGATTCCACCGCAGCCGCACCGATCGTAGGGATCGACCTCGGGACCACGAACTCGCTGATCGCCGTATGTGATGCTCGCGGTCCGCGAGTCCTCGGTGGCGTCGCAAGCGCGCTGATGCCTTCAGCAGTGCGCTATGGCAGCGATGGCGAAGTGTGTGTGGGCGCGCGAGCGAAACTTGAAGCCGCGGTATTTCCAGAGCGCACGATCTTTAGTTCGAAGCGATTTCTCGGCCGTCGCGCTGAGGAGATGCGCGCATTTTCGAGCGCGCAGAGCGTGCCGATCTGCGAAGGACCCCGTGGGCTTGCGGGGTTTGCAATCGACGGCAAGTGTGTTCTTCCACAAGATGTTTCTGGCGCGATTCTTCGCGAGTTGAGGCTGCGCGCGGAAGCAGAACTCGGAGTGCCCATCACACGCGCGGTGATCACTGTGCCTGCGTACTTTGACGACGCACAACGGCAAGCGACGCGAGATGCAGCGAGAAACGCAGGGCTTTCCGTCGCGCGTCTCGTGAACGAACCAACCGCTGCGAGCCTTGCATATGGCATCGGTCGCGGCACGCAAGCGGGCGAGCGCGTGGTGATTTACGACCTCGGTGGCGGCACGTTTGACTGCACGCTGCTCGAGATCGTTCCAAAGGATACGGAGGTTGAGTCGGACTGCTTCCAAGTGCTCGCAACGTCTGGCGACACCGCGCTCGGCGGCGACGATATTGATCGTGCGATTGTCGAGCATTGGCTCGCGGGAAGCACAGTGGGTTCGATCAGCGAACGCATGCAACTGCTTGAGTTCGCGCAGCGTGCGAAATGTGCGCTGGCAACGGAAGTGCGTGTCGACGAGGTAGTCGTGTGCAATGCGATTGCGAAAGCGCTCTCGTTGACTCGTGCGGAACTTGACTCGATCGTCGCGCCGTTCATTGAACGAACGCTCGTGTGCTGTCGGCGCGTGCTTGCGGACGCATCGATTGCGCCGAAGGACATTGCTCGCGTGGTGCTCGTGGGCGGATCGACGCGGCTCGTGCGCGTGCGAAGTGAAGTCGCGAAATTCTTTGGTCGAGAGCCGTATCTCGCGCTTGATCCTGATCGCGTGGTCGCGCTCGGCGCTGCAATCCAAGGCGCAATCCTCGCAGGCGATCGACGCGATTTGCTGCTGCTCGATGTCTTGCCGTTGTCCCTCGGCATCGAAACGGTCGGCGGCGCGACGGCGAAACTGCTCATGCGCAACACGCCGATTCCCTCGCGCGCGTCCGAGAAATTCTCGACATCAAAGGATGGACAAACCAGTGTAAAGGTGCATGTCGTGCAAGGTGAGCGCGAGTTCATCGAGCATTGCCGATCGCTCGGCACGTTCCATCTCACAGGCATTCCGCCGATGCCTGCAGGGATTCCGCAACTTGAGGTTGAGTTCCTCGTCGATCAGAATGGCGTGCTCTCGGTGCGCGCACTTGAGCGCCGCAGTGGAGTTGCCGCATCGATCCAGATCATGCCATCCTTCGGTCTCACAGAAGAGGAGGCAGCGAAGATGGATGCGGACAGCATCACGCACGCGCGGAGTGACATGAGGCGCCATCGGCTCACCGATCTTCGCGTGCATTCCACGCTTGATATCAAGTGGATCGCCGAGGCACTCGCACGGGTTCGGGACGCGCTTGACGGCGCGTACGTTGCCGATCTGGAGCAACAAATGGTGCGATTAACGGCGCTGTGTGTCGAGGCGGAACATACCCCAGACACTGTGGATCCCGAAGAATTCTCGAAACTCAAGCAAGCGTTGGACGTTTCAAGCGTGCGGGTCCACGAAGTCGCCATTGCGCACTCGATTCGCGGTGGCTCGATCTTGTAGGATGCATTTGTGGCGGACGCACTCGACACATCTCGAACAACGTCAGCGATGCTCGCAGGACTTGCGGATCCGCAAAACGCAGAGGCGTGGGGTTTGTTCGATCAGCGCTATCGCCCAATCTTGATCGGGTTCGCGCGCAACCTCGGCTACAACGAAGACGACGCTGCTGAAGCCGCGCAAGAAACGGTGGTTCGATTCCTCACCGAGTGGCGCGCGGGCAAGTACGACAAGACGCGTGGACGACTTGGTGCATGGCTCGTCGGGATCATGCGCTATCGATTGCTCGATCAGCGACGGCAGCGCGCGACTGCCAACATTGGTCGTGGCGAGAGCGCGATGGTTGACATGGATGATGACGCGTCGCTTTCAGTGGTGTGGGAACGCGAACGGCGCGAGTCCGTGCTGCGCGAGAGTCTCGAAGAGTTACGCCGCACGAGTCGATCAGATCCAAAGACGGTAAAGGCGTTTGAGATGTTGGTCTATCACACACTCGCGCCGAAAGTTGTCGCGGATGAACTCGGCATGAGTTTGCACGATGTGTATCTCGCGAAGAGTCGCGTCGCTGCGAAGCTTCGAGAAATCGTCGCGCGCCTCGAGAAGGCGTACCAAGAGGAAGCTGCGTGACGACGCCGGAAGTGACGGTCGACTCCGGATCGAAGAGCGGCTGCATTCCGTTGGAGAGAATCTCGGGCATTGCCGACGGAATCGTGGCAAGTGACTTCGAAACAGCCCACTTTTCGCTGTGTTCGACCTGCACCGAACTCCTGCACGCGATCAAGGGCGACAACGAATTTCTCGCAGAAGTGAAGGGCGCTGCGCCTATTCGTCGTTCACTCGTTCCAGCCGACGCGATCGATGATGGACCCGTGCCTGGCTACAAGTTGCTCGGCGAATTGCATCGCGGCGGACAAGGCGTGGTGTATCGCGCGGAACAACTTGCGACGCGACGAAGTTGCGCGGTGAAGCAAATGCTTGGCGGCGGACTTGCAACTGGTCGCGCGCGCCGACGATTCGAACGCGAAGTGGAACTCGTCGCCAAGATGCGACATCCTGGCGTCGTCACGCTCTACGAGAGCGGCATCGCACGTGATGGCGAACCGTTCTTCGCAATGGAACTCGTCGCGGGCGAGCGATTCGACACGTATGTGCGCATGAGCATGTTGTCGGATCGGCAACTCATTGAACTCTTCCGAAGCGTCGTGGATGCCGTTGCATACGCGCATCGACGCGGCGTCATTCACCGTGACCTCAAGCCAGGCAATGTGCTCGTGGACACCGATGGAAATCCGCGCGTGCTCGACTTCGGACTTGCGCGACCGATGGAAAATTCCGCAGCAGGCATGCTCGAAGGCTTTGGCGGCGCTGGCGGTGAAACGGTCGCGGGTGAGTTTCTCGGCACGTTTGCCTACGCCGCGCCCGAACAACTTCGCGGTGATCCTGACCTCATCGACTCGCGCATCGATGTGTACGCGCTCGGCGTGATGCTCTATGAATCGCTCTGCGGTTGTAAGCCCTTCGTTTCTGCGGCGAATGTGGCGGAACTCTTACTGCAACGACTTGAAGCAAAGCCCAAGCGCCCCTCGGAGATTCGTGCAAGTATCGACCGAGACCTTGATGTGATTACGCTCAAGTTGCTCGATCCTGATCCTGATCGCCGTTACGGCACGGCAGATGAATTGCGCGATGAGTTGGATCGCTACTTGCAAGGAAAGCCGATCATCGCGCGCGAAGACAGCGTTGCGTACGTGGTGTGGAAGAATGTGCGGCGACACAAGGTTGTTTCAAGCGGCGCGGGAATTCTTTTGGCGACAATCGTTGGCGCATCCATCGCGCTCTCGATTGCGTACGCGAACACCGAGACTGCGCTCGGGAAGGCGCAACGATCACTCAACTCGCTGAAGAATTCGATGACAAGTGTCGATCCAGAACTTGGTCGCGGATCGAGTGAACTTGGCGTGAACGATTTCCTCACGCTCGTCACCGAGCAGGTGAATGTAGAGTTAGGCGATGATCCTGAATTACTCTCAGGCATCCTCGTCACGCTCGGCCTCGTACATCTCGGCTTCGACAAAGCGGAGGGAGCGAGGGAAGCGATCGAGCGTGCGCATCAGATTCGATTCCATGCGTACGCGCGCGGCGAGGTCACGGGCGTAGAACTTGCGGAGGCCGAGTTCGCACTCGCGCGATTGCGCTTCAATC
>QWPV01000020.1 GCA_003671055.1 Planctomycetota bacterium | reverse complement strand
TGCCCACACTCACAAGCCGAGGAGCAAGCGCTCGGGGTGTTCGATGCAGTCTTTGATGTGTTTGAGGAAGCCGACGCTTTCGGCGCCGTCGATGATGCGGTGGTCGTAGCTGAGGGCGATGTACATCATCGGGCGCAGGGCGATTTGGCCGGGGTTGTTTGGGTCTTCTACTGCGCGCTTCTTGATGCCGTGCATGCCGAGGATTGCGGATTGCGGTGGGTTCAGGATTGGCGTGGCCATGAGTGAGCCGTAGACGCCGCCGTTACTCACGGTGAAGGTGCCACCGGTCATTTCGTCGACGGTGAGTTTGTTGTCGCGCGCGCGTGTGGCGAAATCTCGGATGGCGCCTTCGATGTTTGCGAAGGTCATTGCTTCCGCATTGCGAAGGACTGGCACGACGAGGCCTCGGTCTGTGCCGACGGCGACGGAGACATCGCAGAAGTCGTGGTATTCGAATTCATCGCCGATGATGTAGGCGTTCACGCGCGGATACTTTTGCAACGCGCTGACGGCTGCTTTCACGAAGAAACTCATGAAGCCGAGCGAGACGTGATGCGTCTTCTCGAATGCTTCTTTGTTGTTCGTGCGGAGTTGCATGACTTCTGTCATGTCGATTTCGTTGAAGGTCGTCAGAGTCGCGGTGGACTGTTGGCTTTGAAGTAAGCGCTCTGCGATCTTCACGCGGATCTTTGGCATCTTTTCGCGGCGCGAGTTGCGCGCGCCCGCAAGTGCTGGAGTTGGTGCGGCGAGAGCAGTCGCTGCGGGCTTCGATGACGGCTTTGCTTCCGTCGTTGAACTCGCACTTGCTGCGAGAACATCGTTCTTCATCACGCGACCTGCGGTTCCGGATCCGTGCACTGCAGCAAGATCAACACCCTTTTCTGCGGCGACTTTCTTTGCAACGCCGGATGCGCGAACGCTGTCACTGGCGCTAGCAGTTGCAGCAACGGGCGCTGGCGCACTCGATTGAGTCGCTGCACTTCCCGCAGGACGCGACGCGTTTGTATCAACCGCAGCAACTGCAGCGCCGACCTTTACGGTGTCGCCTTCGAGTTGAAGAATCTTGAGTGCGCCCGATGCAGGCGCGCGCAATTCGAGCGTTGCCTTATCGCTTTCGATTTCGGCGAGGAGGTCGTCTTTCTCGATCCACGCGCCGTCTTGTTTCTTCCACGCACCAAGGGTGACTTCGGTGATGGATTCGCCAGGAGAAGGAATAGTGATGTCAACAGTCATGGGAAGTGTCTCGCGGACCATTAGTGCGAATGACCGGTCGTGCTGCTGCTTGAAGTATTCGGTGCGCCGCTCTTGGCTGCGCCCACTGCTTCGATGAGGATCTTCTCTTGTTCAATCATGTGCATGCGATGCGAACCACCCGAAGGTGTTGGCGAATCGCCGCGTCCGATGAACTCGAGCTTGATGGACATGTGCTCGCGGAAGATCGTTTCGATGAATCGATACGCACCGTTGTTGCGTGGCTCTTCTTGCACCCAAATGAATCGCTTCGCATTGGGATACAGCGCGAGCGTTTTCTGCATTGCAGTTTCTGGGAACGGATAGAACTGCTCAACACGCACGAGTGCGGCGCCGGTTTGTCCACTCTTCTCGCGTTGCAGTGCGAGTTGATGCCACATGTTGCCCGCGCAGAGCATGACGCGCTGCACTGCAGTGGGATCGGTGATCGTCGGGTCATGCAACACCGTGTGGAAGCGTCCCTTTGTGAATGCTTCGAGGCGACTCTCTGCAGCCTTCGCGCGCAGCATCGATTTCGGTGTGAGCACGATGAGTGGCTTGCGGAACGGCTGCTTCACTTGTCGGCGCACGAGGTGAAACATCTGCGCAGCGGTGGAAGGCTGGCAGACGATCATGTTGTCATCGGCGCACATTTGCAGGAAGCGTTCGGGGCGACATGAACTGTGCTCAGGGCCGAGACCTTCGTAGCCGTGCGGCAGGAAGAGCACGAGGCCGCTTGATCGATACCACTTCTTCTCCGCACTCGCGATGAATTGATCGATGATCACTTGCGCGCCGTTGACGAAGTCGCCGAACTGCGCTTCCCAAATGACGAGCATCTTTGGATCGCCGAGCGAGTAGCCATATTCGAAGCCGAGCACCGCTTGTTCAATGAGCGGCGAATTGTGGATGCAGAATCGCGCTTGATCGTCGGCGAGTGCGCTGAGTGCGGTGAAACTGCTGCCCGCATCTTGGCAGTGCACGACGGCGTGTCGATGGCTGAAGGTGCCGCGTTCGACATCCTCGCCCGTGATGCGAATCGGATGGCCTTCCGTGAGGAGCGTCGCGTACGCGAGCAATTCTGCAGTAGGCCAGTCGATCGTTCCGCTCGCAACCGCGTTCGTGCGGCCTTCGAGCAGGCGTTGAACCACCTTGTGTAACTTCGCGCCTTCAGGTGCTGCGCCGAGTTTCGCAGCGAGTACTGCAAGGCGGCTTTCGTCGACAGCGGTGTCGATGGGATCGTCCGTGTATGCGCGCGTGAGACCGCTCCACAAGGATTGGAACGGATCGATGATCGGCACAATCGTCTCTTGCTTCGCGCGCGTTTGCGCTTCGTCGAGTCGACGAATGTAGTCCGCTTGGAATTGCTCCAAATCTTTCGCAGCCACGACGCCTTGCGCGACGAGCGTCTCGCGGAACTTGATGGAGATGCTCTTCTGCTTCTTCACGCGGCTGTACAGCATCGGTTGCGTGAAGGTTGGTTCGTCCGCTTCGTTGTGACCGTACTTGCGGTAGCACCAGAGATCGATGATCGCATCGGTGCCGAAGGTTTGTCGCCACTCAATTGCGAGTCGCGCAACCCACGCGCATGCATCTGGATCATCGCCATTCACATGGAACACGGGGATGCTGAATCCCTTTGCGATGTCGGTGCAGTAGCGACCGCTGAAACTGTCGTTCTGATTGGTCGTGAAACCAACTTGGTTGTTCACGACGAGATGAATTGCGCCACCGACGGTGTAGCCGTCGAGTCGCATCATGTTCAGACATTCAGGAATCACGCCTTGCCCAGCGAATGCAGCGTCGCCGTGCATGATGAGCGGCACGACTTTCTTGCGATCGGTGTCGTTGTGGAGTCGTTGCTTGCCGCGCGTTCGACCGAGCACGATTGCCGCGACGAACGCAAGATGCGATGGATTAGGCGAAAGCGTGAGTCGAACTTTTTGCCCTGATTGCGTGGCGCGATCGGTGGAGTGACCCGAGTGGTACTTCACATCGCCAGCACAATTGAGGAAGCCTTCTTCCCAACTCTCATCGAACTCGGTGAACAAACGCTCGGGCGCTTTGTCCATCACATTGATGAGGACGTTGAGTCGTCCGCGATGGCTCATGCCAAACGCGAACTCCGTGATGCCGAGTGCTGGCGCGGCTTCGATGATCGTGTCGAGCATCGGAAGCAAACTCTCGCCGCCCTCTGCACCGAAACGCTTCTTGCCAACGTAGCGCGTCGCGAGGAACTCTTCGAACGCAGTTGCTTCGATCAACTTCTTTGCCACACGCGTGCGCTGCTCATCGGAGAGCTTCGGCTGATTGCGGCATGCTTCCATGCGACGCTCAAGCCACGCGCGCTGCGTCGGACATTCGATGTGCGTGTACTCCACGCCGATGGAACTGCAGTACGTTTCTTCGAGGAACGCAATGATTTCGCCCACGGTCGAGGGATTCGGAAGCGGAAGCGTCGCGACAGAAATCGCAGTCGCAAGATCAGCGTCTTCGATGCCGAAGGCGGAGAGCGTGAGTTGCTCAGGGAATGGTCGCGTGGTGCCGAGTGGATCAAGCGACGCAGCGAGATGTCCCCAACTGCGGTACTGCTCGATCAGTCGATCGACTTTGCGTTCAAGCGGTGTGCCTGCTGCGGAAGTCGGAGCACTGATGATGCTCTGCACGCGCGGCGCGACTTCGCCACCGCCCGTCGGCGCAGGTTGTGCGAGACCGAGTTCAAATCCACGGAAAAAATCTCGCCATTCAGCGCCCACCGAGTCAGGGTTGGACTGCCATTGCGCGAAGAGTGACTCAACATATTCGCCCTGCCAGCCATTGACGGAAGGGGAAGAGCGTTCGGACGGCGTCGACATGGAATCTCCAGAGCAGATGAACCCGCAAGACACATGCATCGCGGGGCCTCGATTGTAGAGCCTACCGCCTTCGCGCTCGCTCGCGGCGTCCGCGTTTTCCCGCAAAAATAGACCGGCTGAACTTTTACGACACAGGGTCGACATCGACTGCGAGATGTTCGCCGAGCTGGAGGAGGCCGCGTGAGCGTGCGGCGGCGAGGATGCGGGAGATTTCTGCGGCGGTTTCGTGTTGGAGTTCGATTTCGAATCGATAGAAACCGTTCACACGCGCGATGCGTGCGGCTTGAGGTCCGCGTACTTCAGCGCCAGCATTTCCTTGCGCTGCGATGGCTTGAACCTCGCGCGTGAGCTGCTCGGCATCTGCGAGTGCTTTCGATTCACTCGCGTCTTTGAGCGTGAGCCGTGCGAGTCGTCGCGCGGGCGGCAAACCAAACGCGCGTCTGTCTTCGAGTTCGGTGTTCGCGAAGGTTTCGAAGTCGTGCGCCGCTGCGAGGCGGATCGCAGTGTTGTCTGGAAAGAATGTTTGCACGATGGCGCGGCCGGCATCACCACCGCGACCGCAGCGACCGGAAACTTGACTCACGAGTTGGAAGGTTCGTTCGGCGGCGCGGAAGTCTGGCATCGAGAGCGCGGTGTCGGCACTGATGACGCCGACGAGCCGAACATTCGGGAAATCAAGGCCTTTCGCAATCATCTGCGTGCCCATCAGGACGCGGATTTCGCCTGATGCAAAGCGCGCGAGGCAGTCGTGGAAATGTTTGGCAGTCTGCATCGTGTCGCCATCAACGCGCACGAGGCTCTTGCCTTCTTCGAGCATCGGAAGCAGCGAGAGCAACTCTTCCTCCACGCGCTGCGTGCCGAGCCCGAACACCGTCACGCTCTTGCCGCACTGCGGACAGATCTTGGGAAGTTGTTGCTCTGCTTGACAGTGATGACAGCGCACCCACTGCAGACTCGCGATGCGATCTTGATGGCAAATCATGCCCGCATCGCACTCGGAGCATTGCGCGGTCCAGCCGCAACGTTGATCCGCGCACGCGATGTAGTTCGCGTAGCCGCGACGATTGAGGAGCAAGAGCACTTGACCCTTCGCGTCGAGCGTCTCCTGCATGCATCGATGCAGCATCGGTCCGATGAGATGAACCTTGCGATCTCGAAATTGCCTGCGTTCTGAGGCAAAATCGACGACGGTGACTTTCGGCACACGCAAGCCTGGCGCGCGCTCGGGGAGTCGATGCAGCGTGGACGTCTTGCGCACCGTCGCGTTCCACCACGACTCGAGTGAAGGCGTTGCGCTGCCGAGCACGATCGGACATTGCGCGAGTTGCGCGCGACGAATCGCGCAATCGCGACCGTGGTAGCGCGGCGCGGAATCTTGTTTGTATCCCGTCTCGTGTTCTTCATCGACGATGACAAGCCCGAGCGTTCCATCTGGCACGGGCGCGAACACAGCGCTGCGTGCACCGACGATGACATCCGCTGCACCTTCCGCTGCAAGCGACCACATGAGGTTGCGCTGACTTGCAGTAAGCCCCGAATGCAGAATCGCGACGCGTGAATGGGGGAACCGCGCGACGATGCGTCCAGCAGTCTGCGGCGTGAGCGCGATTTCGGGCACGAGCAGAAGTGCCTTCTTTCCTCGTGCTAAACAGCGTTGGATGAGTCGGATGTAGACCTCGGTCTTGCCTGAGCCTGTCACGCCGAAGAGTAGATGTTGCGTGAAGGTGCCGAGGGTTTGCGCGATTGCGTCGACAACTGCGTGCTGCGTTGCGGTGGGTTCGACTTCATGTACCGAACCGACCGCGGACATGCTCCACTCCGCTTCCACAGTCGTGCGTTTACTTGCGAGCAGCACGCCGAGTTCGACGAGCCGCTTGAGCGTTGCAGCACTCGAGAGTCCGGTGGCTTCGAGCACTGCGGCTTGTTCGGCGGGCAACTCCATCGCGCGAATAAAGTCAAGTGCTTCACGCTGACGCTTCGTGAGTTTCGGAGCGGGCGCGTCAGCGATGGGCGTCGCGAGTTCATAAAACACACGCGTCACACGTCCAACTTGTTTGCGCACGGCACTCGGCAGAATCCCTGCGAGCGTCATGCCGATGGGACAGGCGTAGTAGCCGCTGATCCATCGGGCGAGCGCGAGCAATTCGCCCGGGAGCACGGCTTCGGATTCGTCTTGCGCGAGTAGGTGTTTAAGTTTGGTCGCGTCGAAGCCGAGCGTGCCGAGTTCGGCAAGATCAGTGCTCTTTCGAACGATCCAGCCCGCGGTGGGCTTGTTGCCGCGGCCGAGAGGAACGAGGACGCGCGCGCCTTCGGGCAAACCTGCGAGCGCCGGGGGTATCAGATAGGTGAGTCCATCGGGCGCGTGATCAACCGCGAGCTCAACCGCAACGAGTGCGAAGCCTGCAGCGGTCAGAGGCACGGCTGGTTCGGCGCCGAAAAGCGATGGAGTGGAGGACGACATCAAGAGTCTGTGCGAAAGAGTTGCCACGATAGGACAACTTCCAATCGCGGAGGCTCTATCATCGCCGCGATGCCCACTGCGTGTACTGACTCCACTTCCGGCAAGATTCCAACGGTCGCCGCGCGCCTTGCTCTTGAAGATGGCGCGGTCTTCCACGGCTTTGGCTTTGGTGGCCTGTTGAATGGAAGCGCGACGACGGGTTTGGAAGGCGCGGGCGAGGTCGTTTTCAACACATCGATGGTGGGCTATCAAGAGGCGTTGACGGATCTTTCCTATACAGGACAGATTCTCACGATGACTGTGCCCGAAGTCGGAAACTACGGTATTTCAGCCACAGATCTCGAAAGCGCGCGTCCGTGTGTCGCTGGATTTGTGGTGCGTGAACTCATCGAGACACCATCGAACTATCGCGCGGTGGAAGGGCTCTCGGCGTGGCTGCAGCGGCACAAGATTCCGGCGATTACGGGCATCGACACTCGCGCGCTTGTGCGCCGCTTGCGAGTGGGTGGCGCGATGCGCGGCATTCTCACGACGAACGCGACGCTGAGCGATCTTGAACTCGTCGCGCGCGCGAAGTTGATTCCGTCGATGGCGGGGGCGAACTTGGCTGCGAAAGTCAGCCCAACCGAGGGCGGCGAGTGGGAGGGATCGTTGGGCGAATGGCGCCCCCGAGGTATCTCGCCTGCGTCCGGCACTCCCCGATTCAAAGTTGCGGCGATCGATTGCGGCGCCAAGCGGAACATCTATCGCCACCTCAGCGAACGTGGGTGCTCGGTGCACTTCCTTCCACACACAGCAACCGCAGCGGAGATCCGCGCGCTAAGTCCTGATGGGCTCTTCATTTCCAACGGACCTGGCGATCCTGCGGTCGTCGAGAGTGTCATCGCAACGCTGCGCGAAGTGGCCGGCGAAGTTCCAACCTTCGGCATCTGCCTCGGCCATCAACTCCTCGCGCTCGCGCTTGGTGCAACGACATGGAAGTTGAAGTTTGGTCATCGCGGCGCCAATCAACCGGTTCGAAATTTGCTCACTGGGCGCGTCGAGATCACCAGCCAGAATCACGGGTTCTGCGTGGACGAAGCGTCATTGACCGCGGTCGGTGGCGAAGTCACGCATCGGCACCTCAATGATGGTACTTGCGCTGGCTTCAGGCACACGGAAAAGCCTATTTTCAGCGTGCAATACCACCCTGAAGCAAGTCCGGGCCCACACGATTCCACGTATCTCTTTGACTGCTTCATCGCGATCATGCAGAGTCGAAAGCCTGTGACGAGCGTCGACATGGAGCGCTCGCAAGAGGCGCTCGCTGCAGTCGGCGCATTGGTTTAGGCGCACTTGTTTCACACTTCAACTGAATCGTTGCCTTGCGGAGCGTGGAGCGCGGTTGTACCTTGCGCCACCCCCTTCGAAGCACTGCGCTCATTGCGCATTGTGAAGAAACGGTGGTTCTGTGCGTATTGGCGGGTCGCTGTTTGCGGCTTTCCAAGTGAGTTGTTCCCCCATTGGACTGTAGAGAGCTCAACGAGCCGAGTCAATCGCGAACTGTCTTAACAGCGCGCGAATCGAACGGACCTTGTTGACTAGGAGAACTGCATGCAGCGATTCAAGTTGGTTTCGTCGATGATCATTGAGACAGGTTTGCGCGGAATTTTCGCAGCACGCCCCTTCACAAGCCTCATGGCCATCGCGCTCGTGGGAACGATCGCGCTGACGCGAGTAAACGCAACCGTAACAATGCAGGATCCACCAGCGGAGCCAGCACCGAGCGAGCCAGCTCCCGAACCAACACCAGAGCCGGCCGTCGAGCCAGCGCCAACACCAGTCGAACCACCAGCGCCTCCAGTTCCAGCTGGTCCAACCGTTGATGAACTCCGCGCAACCGCGCAGGCGTTCACCTCGAAGTCCGATTGGAACAACGCAATTGCAGCGTGGTCGCAGGTTCAAATGGCATCGCCGGGCGACGCGCAATCGATTCAGATGATTGAGCAAGCGAAGGCGCAACTCGATCAGGCATCGCTGTTGAATCAGACGCAGAATGACCTCGGTCTTCTGCAGCAGCGCGCACGCGTCACTGCAGATACCGCGATCGAACGCGCGAACCAGCTCGTCAACGTTGGCGATTACAACACGGCCGAATCGACCATCGTCGCAGCTCGCGCGAAGCTCGACACCGCTCGCAGCATTCTTCCACTTACTGAGTACAACAAGCTCTCGACTGAACTCGAGCGCTTGCTCATTCAAGTGCAAGATGGCCGTATGGCGCAGAAGATGGTGGAAGAAGATCGCGTCCGCAGCGAGGCTTCCTCCGCAGCAGCGAAGGCGCAAGCCCAAGCGATCGCGCAGCGTCACCAACAGATCAATGAGATCCTTCTCCGCGTGCGTCAACTGCAACGCGAGTTCAACTACACGCAAGCACTCGAAGCGCTGGAGACCGCGCTGCAACTCGATCCCAACAATCCTGCAGCGCTCGCGCTTCGTGATGCGATCAAGACTGCGAATGCGTACCGTCAGTACTCAGAGATTCAGGTGCGACGCAGCGAAGCCTACGGACAGTTCGAAATCGACAACCTCGCGGCAACAGTTCCACCAAAGGCAACCATGCCACGGCCGAAGGGGCGATCGCTCACGGGCGTGCTTGAGTATCCCGACAACTGGATGCAACTCTCGGAATTGCGTAAGCGCAATCAGGCCTCAGGCTTCCAAGAGACCGCGCAGAATCAGCAGACGATGAATCAACTGAGCGGTCCAGTCTCCGTCAACTTCAACAACAACGATGTTGCGTCTGTCTTCAATTACATGAAGCAGACAACTGGCGCAGACTTCTACCCAGATTGGAAGGCGCTCGAAGCCTCCGGCATCAATCCAGAAGACACAGTAACACTCGAGCTCAACAACATCCCAGGCGATGTCGCGCTCAAGCGTGTCCTCGAGCAAATGGGCGATGATCTTTCGCACCCAGATTTCTCGATCGAAGATGGCATCATCGTCGTCAGTTCTGCTGAAGCACTTCGCAAGAAGACCTTCCTCGTTGTCTACGACATCCGCGATCTCCTGTTTGAAGTCCCGTACTTCAACAACGCTCCTGACTTCAACCTAGGCGCTGCGCTCTCGCAGGGCAGCGGCGGTGGCAGCGGTGGTAGTGGCGGTGGTGGTGGCGGTAGCGGTGGTGGTGGCGGCTTCGGCGGCGGTGGTGGTGGTGGTGGCGGAATGGGTGGCGGCGGCGGTGGTGGCAGCGGTGGTGGCGGTGGTCTCATTGGAGATCCAGAGGAGGACCCCGAGCGCAAGACCCGCGAAGAACTCATTCTTCAAATCAAGACGATCATCCAAGAAGAAGTTGATCCTGCAGGTTGGGTTGATGCAGGTGGCGACACCGGCAAGCTTCAAGAGCTCAACGGCAACTTGATCATCACGAACACATCGCGCAATCACCGCGAGATTGAAAGTCTTCTGAGCCAACTCCGCGCTATCCGCGCGCTGCAGATCAGCTACGAGACTCGTCTTCTCTCCGTGACCACAGAATGGTTCGAACAAGTCGGCATCGATCTCGATCTCTACTTCAACACGAACGATGACATGTGGAATCAGGCGCGCGCGGCCGATCCAAACTTCAACCTCAGCGATTTCTTCTTCCAGAATGCAGGTCCAACCAACGGTAACTTGAAGGATCCGGTCATCTTCGGCACCCTCGATGGCACGCCAGAGATCTCCAACACGCCAGCATCTGGTTCAGCGTTTGGTGTCCCTACTGCGGACGGCACCGGCATTGAGTATGTGTACGGTCCTGTAGGCGCACCCGTTCGCCGTCAAGAGGGCTGGGCTCCCGTCGGCTTCACGCAGAACTCCTTGGCTCTCGATGAGCGGCTCGCGGGCGCAGCGGTCGGTGCAGTTGGACAAGCAGCACTCCTCACACCTGCGGGCTTTACGCAGTTGTCGTACATGGATGACATCCAAGTCGATCTCCTCATCAAGGCGACGCAAGCGGATCAGCGCAACGTCATGTTGTCTGCGCCACGACTCTCGCAGTTCAACGGGCAGCGCTCGTGGATCACGATTGCTAAGCAGGTCAGCTTCATCTCAGGTCTCACTCCAGTGACCGGCGATTCGTCCGGCGCGTTCCAGCCCGAAGTTGGTGTTGTACAGGTCGGCTTCGTGCTCGATCTCGAAGGCGTGATCTCCGCAGACCGCCGCTACGTGACGATGAATGTGAACTTCTCCGTCAGCGATGATCTCAAGTTCCGCGACATCCCAGTGCAGGGCGCGGCAGGTGGTGGTGATATCGGTGGCGGTCGTGCATCGACCTTCACAGGCGTCATTCAGCTTCCAGAAATCAACGTGACCTCGGTCGCGACGACTGCAAGCGTTCCAGATAAGGGCACGATGCTCCTCGGTGGTCAACGCCGCTTCAAGGAATTCGAAGTTGAGTCTGGCATCCCAGTGCTCTCGAAGATTCCAATCGTGAACCGTTTCTTCACGAATCGCATCGATTCAGAAGAAGAGCTTTCGACCGTCATCTTGATTCGTCCAGAAATCGTGATCCAACAGGAGAACGAGGATGAACTCTTCCCAGGCCTATCCGAGCAAATCGGCTCGATGGGTGGTTGATGCAGGATTGAATATCTGAGTTTCTCACGGAGGCTCGTTTCGACGAGCCTCCGTTCTTTTTGCCCTCGATGCAGGGCGTTGGTACGCTCCCTCCCTCGCAGTGCGTCATGTCCGCGCGACTGTTCGCCCCCGATCACCGCTGGAACCACCTATGCCTCTCTCACTCCTGAATATTCGTCGCCACGATGGCTACACCCGCGTTGAGTTCGTGGAGAAAAATATTCTCGATGAAGGGAACCTCCACCAGATCGAGCAGGAGATTCGCACCGCGATCGAGACGGAAGCGAGCCCGCGCGTGCTCATCTGCTTCAAGAATGTCGAGCACATGTCGAGCGCTGCGCTTGGCACGCTCTTGGCATTGAAGGACAGCATCGAGAAGAAGAGCGGCGAGTTACGCCTTTCCAATATCGACCGTCGAATCTACGAGATGTTTGTGATCACGAAACTCAACCGTCTCTTCTCGATTCACGACAGCGTCGAGCAAGCGGCGAGTAGTTTCACGAAGAAGTGACGTTTCCGCGACATGAATGCGCCCCACGAAATCCCACACGAAATCGCGCGTATTGAGCGCGCTTTTCACTGCTTGCGTCCAGGTCTTGAGGAACTTCAAGATGAGTTCGCGAGCGCGCTGCTGCGATTCGGCTTTGATGAAGCGGCGACATTTGCGATTCGACTGGCGATTGAAGAGGCAGTGGTCAACGCCTTTCGACACGGCAACAAGTCCGACGAAACGAAGCGGGTGCACTTCCGAAGTTGCATCTCTGCTGATCGCATCGACATCGACGTGACGGATGAAGGCGCTGGGTTTAACCCGAATGCCGTGCCGGATCCCACGCGCGAGGAAAACCTCGAGATCCCCTCTGGTCGCGGCGTCATGCTCATGAAGGCATACATGACGGAGGTCGAGTACCTCGCGCCAGGCAATCATCTGCGCATGAGCTATGTGCGACCGAACTCGCATTGAGCGAGAGCTGATCGCTTAACGCGCGATCGCTTCAGCACGCACTTCGCGCAGCACTGTCACCTTTATCTCGCCGGGGAAGGTCATCTCGGCTTCGATGCGCTTGGCGATGGCTTCCGCGATAGCGAACGCCGTCGCGTCATCTGCGCGCTTCGCATCGAGGATCACGCGAACTTCGCGTCCTGCTTGAATCGCGTGCGCTTCGATGATGTGCGGATTCTCCTTCGCAATCGCTTCGAGTTGCTCGAGGCGCTTGATGTAGAGCTCCATCGACTCGCGTCGTGCGCCAGGGCGTGCGCCCGAGATGGCATCTGCTGCCATGATGATGGGCGTGTACGCAGTCGTCGCGGGAATATCGCCGTGATGGCCTGCAACAGCGTTGAGCACAGCCTCGCTCTTCTCGCCGTACTTCTTGAGGAACTCTGCGCCGATCGCAGGGTGGCCGCCTTCCATCTCATGATCCATCGCTTTTCCGATGTCATGAAGGAGCCCGCATCGACGCGCGATCGCCCCGTTGAAGCCGAGTTGATCCGCGATCATCTGACTAAGGAACGCGACTTCAACCGAGTGACGCAACACGTTCTGTCCGTAGCTGGTGCGGAAGTGCATCTTGCCGAGTGCTTCGATGACCTTTGGATGCAGACCGCGGATGTCGGCTTCCACCGCAGCATCGTTGCCCATCTTCTGAATGCGTTCTTCGATGTCGCGCTTCGTTTGCTCGACAAGTTCTTCGACGCGCGAAGGATGAATGCGACCATCCGCAACGAGCCGCTGCAGCGCTTCAGACGCAATGGCTTGGCGCACGCGATCGAAGCAACTGACGCTGATCACGCCTGGCGTGTCGTCGATGAGGATGTCCGCGCCGGTCGCTTTTTCGATCGCGCGAATGTTGCGACCTTCGCGACCGATGATGCGACCCTTCATGTCTTCGCTAGGAATCTTGATCGAGCGCACGGTGGATTCCGCGACGCTCTCTGCGGCGAATCGCTGAATCGCCATGAGCGTGATTTCACGAGCCTTTGCCTTCGCATCGCGCGTGGCTTCATCGAGAATCTTCTGGCGAAGCGTGGTGCCGTCGTGCGCGCATTCGTCGCGAACCTCCGTCATAAACGCTTCGGTGGCCTCTTCGCGGCTGAGCCCGCTCATCACCGACAGGCGACCCTGGAGATCAGTCCGGATGCGCGTGTTTTCCTTTGCAATCGCTTCAGCGGCGAGATTCGCTTCTTTGAGTTCAGTCTCCCGCGAGTCAATCTTCATTTCGCGCTGCGAGATCGTTTCGAGTTTTCGATCCAGCGTTTCTTCGCGCTTTGTTGCTCGACTGAGACTCTCGTCGAGTTTGGCTTGCTGCGATTGCATTTCGCGATCGGCGGTCGTTCGTCGCTCTGTTGCGCGCTTCTCGGCAGCGAGTTCGACGCCGCGCGCCTTGGACTCTGCCTCGGCGCGAAGTTTTTCCGAATGGAGTTCGGACTGCGCCTTCGCATCCGTCGCGATCCGCTCCGCTTCCGTGCGCGCCGACTTCAGCGATCGGCCAGTCACGAGCCCGCTGATGAGCACCCCAGCGACACCGGCAACGACAGCAGTGCCACCGATAAGCAGAATCACGCCGATAGACACAGAAGACTCGGGGGCGTTGGTTGTTTGAAGAAGGAGCTGCAGCACGGTGGCCTCCAATGGAGGGTGAACAAAGCGAAGCCCGCTTGCATCAAGCGTTCCGCATACTCCATGACTCGTTCAGTCGACTGCTCTTGCCTCACCGTGCGCCTACACCATCTTGACACTCATCAATGTGCTACGCAACAACAGAGGCTTTGTGAGCCACCATACGAACACACAACGCCGCGCAATAGGACCCTTGCTGTGTGCTTCAAACGCATCAAAGATGAAATGTTCGGACGCAGACCCGAGGGAAAGAGAACCAATAGCAGCAGTCGATCTATCGGTCAGCGATCTGACCGGGAGTGCTGGCGGTTGAGACCAGCGCTCCTGTGAACGGTCGCGAAGCGCGAAGCGCCAATGCAACACGGGAGGAAACGGAGTTGAACGTCGGACGCTCAAGCCCGATCTAGGCGCAAGTACGGCGGCTAGACATTGGTGAGTATCTGACGATTCCCGCGCGGGGTCAAGGTACGATTTCACGCGTGCCTCCGATCGTTCTCTGGTTCTCTCGGCTCCTCCCCACCAATCCGATCTGCATCCGCGTCGTTGGAGGTGGCTCTCGGCGGTCTCGCGACCTCTATGTGCGCGCTGGCTTCCTCGCGATCATGATCGCGGTGCTTCTCTTGAACTTGCTCGGCTCGGACACCACCATGCGGCAGCTCGCGCAGCGGGGGGCAAACGCATTCTCGGTCGTCTCGTTCGGGCAGGTCGCGCTCATCGTGCTTCTGACACCGGTCTTCATGGCCGGCGCGATCGTCCAAGAAGCGAATCCGCGCACCTGGGACATCCTCCTCACTACGCCACTTTCCAATTTGCAGATCGTGCTCGGCAATCTCTTCGGCCGACTGTTTTTCGTCCTCGCGCTCATCCTCTCGACGCTGCCACTCTTCATCCTCACGCAGTTCTTCGGCGGCGTTCCGGGAAGTTCCATCGTGTTGAGTTACCTCGTCGCTGGTTCGAGTGCGCTCTTCGTGGCTGCGACAGCAGTGACACTCAGCGTGACACGCACCGGCGGCAAGCGCGCGGTCTTCGTGTTCTACGCAGCAGTCGTGATGTATGTCTTCGTCACGTACGCCGCGGATCTCTACCTGCGCGGCGGAACCTCGCTTGGCGCAGGAACTGGCGCGGCGTACACGACGTTCTTCGCGCCACTCAATCCATTTCTCGCGCTTGAAGCATTACTTGCCGCGAACACCTACGTGCCTCGCGGTGCGGAGACACTCACCAATCCAATCTCTGTCGCGTGGCACGCGTATCCGACGGCAACCTTCTGTTGGATCTCGATCTTGAGTTCCTTTGCGATGGTGCTCTGGTCAACGCTGCGTGTGCGTTCCTTCGGTCGCGCGCCAGGAAGCGCGTCGTGGTGGAGCAAATTGTTCGGGGTTGGAATGACGGGTGGTGAGCGCGAGTCGCGCCGCGTGGGAAACAATCCGATCGCGTGGCGTGAACGAAGTTTGCGCGCAGCGAGTCCTGCGGGGGTTGTCGGGCGTTGGATTTTTCTTGCGATGGGAATTCTCGCAGCACTTGTTTTAGTTGGACTGCATCATCAAGGTTCGATCACGCCAAGGGATCTTCGACTCGGTCTACTTGCAACTGTCGGCGCGGAGATGATTGTCGTGTTACTCACTGCACTCAACCTCAGCGCAACCGCAGTGAGTCGCGAGCGCGAGGACGGCACGCTCGACATCTTGCTGACAACGCCGATTCAACCAGGGCCATATTTAGCGGGAAAACTGCAGGGTTTGGTGCAGTTCCTGCTGCCGATGATTCTCGTGCCGTTCGCAACACTTGCGATTGCCGCCGTCTATGTGTTGTGCGGTGGATTCGGCGCACCGAGTGGTGTCGTCGTGATGGAGGTGGTTGGACTTACTCCGGCTGCAGTGCCACTCATGCTCCCCGAGGGCGCGATTCTTGTGCCGCTTGTGTTGGTCGCAGCATCCGCATTCACAGTGATGATCGGCTTGCAGTGGTCCGTGAAAACAAAGGGCACGATTGGTTCAGTGATCGCCGCGAGTCTCGTCGTCTTCTCGATCGGTTTCCTTCTCGCGATGTGTGGCTTTGCGGCAGGTCGCTCCGTGCCGTATGTGGGCGCAGCACTTGCTGCGTTGAGCCCAATCAATCTGCTTGTTGCGACGGTGGATCCAGTCACCGCGATTCCAGAAAGTCTCGCCGATCAAGGCGCAGCGCGCGTCTCGCTGGTGGTTGGATCGATCGGCGCTATTCTCGCGTACGGATTCGCTGTCTACGCAATGCACGCACAACTCAAGCGATCCTTCATGATGACCGTGCGCCGTCTTGCAGGATTAAACTAGTGTTTCAGCTTCTTTGAAAGGTGGATATCGATGATCTCTCTCTCGTACACACTCGCTCTTGTTACATCACTGCTTCAAGGCGCATCGACCGACGCGCCGCAAGCGAAACCCCAAGACAAACCAACCGCGGGCGTCGCGCTCACGGTGTACAGCAGCGCGGACCCTGCGAGTTTCGATCCGCAGCGTTGGATGCAACAGCAGCGTCAAGGCAATGACAATGTGTGGGGCGTTCCCGGCTACGGCGTGGTGAAAGTTGTGCGGAGCGTTGAGATGCCCAAGGGTAGCGGCGTGCTTTCGTTCACCGATGTTGCAGCGTGGATTGATCCCACCACGGTTGCATTCCTTGATCTCGATGATCCAAAAACCACAGTGATTGAGCAGAGTTTTCAGTTCGATCTTGTGAGTCCGTCCAAACTCACCGAGCGCTATCTCGGTCGCCAAGTTGTCATTCGAAGTCCGATCGCGGATACGTTCTCCGTCTATGAAGGGACGCTGTTGTCGGCGACGCAAGGACAATTCGTCGTGCAGATGGAAGATGGCGTCCACATCGTGAGCGCAACAGGTGCACAGATCACGCTCGGCGAATTGCCTGGTGGACTGCTCACAAAGCCCACGCTCAACTGGAAGATTGCGAACTCTTCTGGCGGAACGCATCTCACACGGACGACGTATCAAACCGCAGGCATGACCTGGCGTGCGGATTACAACCTTGTGCTTGACGGCACCGACAGCGCCGCAGATATGAGCGCGTGGGTCACACTCATGAATCTCAGCGGCGCGAGTTTCATGGATGCGGATCTCAAACTTGTCGCGGGTGATGTGCATCGCATCGAACCACAAGGCGGCGGCAGCGGTGGCCGCATGCTTGGTGCGCCGAGGGTGATGGCGATGGCGGATGAAGGTGGATTCGAGGAGAAGAGTTTCTTCGAGTACCACCTCTACACACTGCCGCGCAAGACAGATGTCCTGCAGAACTCCTCGCAGCAGATCGCGCTCTTTCCGCCTGTCGCAAACTTCAAAGTCGTGAAGGAGATGATCTTTGACTTTACGGGCGGCATGGGCGTTTCGTCCGAGCCCATGATGGATCGAGCGTTCGTGTTCGGCGCGCAAGGGAAGCCTTCTGTGTTCGTGCACTTTGAGAACAAGAAGGACGAAGGCTTGGGAATGCCGATGCCTGCGGGAAAAGTGCGCGTCTACAAGATCGATCCCGCTGATGACACGCTCGAGTTCATCGGCGAAGATCTCATCGCACATACGCCGCGCAATGAAACGGTGCGTATCAAACTTGGCGAAGCATTCGATGTTGTCGGCGAACGCACGCGTACTGATTTTCAATTGGATTCTGCAGCCAAACGCATGAGCGAGACCTTCCGCATCGAAGTGCGCAATCAGAAATCCACAACGCAATCAGTTGTGGTGCTCGAGCGCATGTTCCGCTGGACGAATTGGAAAATCGAGAAAGCCAGCGCGAAGTTCGACAAGAAGGATGCGAGCACGGTCGCGTTTTCGGTGGACGTTCCCGCAGAGGGCAAGAAGGTGATTGAGTACACCGTGCAGTATTCGTGGTGATCGATTGGTGACTGCATTGCGATCGCTCTACACTCACCGACTGTGCAAACCCAGACAGAAATTCGCGCGATGCTTGCGTTGCGAGGACTGACGCCGAAGCATCGCTTCGGGCAGAACTTTCTGGTCGACCACAACCATCTGCGTAAGTTCGTGACTGCAAGCGGTGTGGGTGCAGGTTCGCTCGTCCTCGAGATCGGACCAGGCACCGGCACGCTTTCAGAAGCGATCTTGGAAAGCGGCGCGCAAGTGATCGCGTGCGAACTCGATCGCGATCTCGCAGCGATGTTGCGCGAGACACTCATGCCGAAGTATGCCGCGCAAATGGAGTTGATCGAAGGGGATTGCCTCGATGGGAAACACGCGATCAACCCACACGTGCTGCGCGCGCTTGGCGGTCGACCATTCACGCTTGTTGCGAATCTCCCGTATCAAATTGCGAGTCCACTGATGGCGATGCTCGCGTGCGAAACGCCGCATTGCCTCGGTCAATTCGTGACGATTCAGCGCGATGTCGCGGATCGATTGCTCGCGTCGCCGAAGAGCGGCGAGTATGGACCACTCACCATTTCCATCGGCGCGTGCGCGCAAGTCGAACTACTCGCAACGCTGCCGCCAGGCTGTTTCTGGCCACCACCGAAAGTCACGAGTGCGATGATCGCCATTCGTCCGCGCGCGATTCCATTTATCGAAGCGAACATCGCAGCACGACAAGCATTCAGCGTGTTCCTGCAACGTGTGTTCTCGAAGCGACGCAAGCAACTCGGATCCATTCTCGGGCGCGAGCATGCATGGCCGTGTGAAATCACGCCAATGCAACGCCCGGAAGAACTCACAGTGCAACAACTACTCGCGCTCTGGAAAGTTCATCCCGCCTGAGTTAGCCAGTCCATCCGTTGAGGAGGATCGAAAGATCCGCTGCATCAACTTGACCGTTGTTGTCGAGGTCACCAAGACCAGCGCTGCCCCAATTGTTGAGGAGCGTCGCGAGGTCTTGCGCGTTCACAATGCCGTCGTTGTTGAGGTCGCCGAGGAGCGTTGATGTGAGGCTGAGCGTTGCGGTATCCATCACCACAGGCGCGCTTCGTCCGGTTGCAACCCAGAGATTGTGCGCGTTTTGACCCGCGGCGTTCGTGGCATTCGTATCGCGGAGGAATTCCATATATTTGCGCGAACTTGTTTGGTGATACACCGTGACGGCCGCGGTTGTGGCGCCCGCGGGAATCGTGAAGTTCGAATCATCCCAGTGTTGACCGTCGAGATACGTCGCGCCCACAACAGGTGCGCCGATTGCGGCAAGTTCAGCCATCGTCGTACCGCGAGGAGGAATGCGAGTGTCTTTCACAATCGTGTTGTTAAGCACGAGGTGGAAGCTCTCGCCGGGCGGAAGTTTCACTGATTTCGCCAGGGCGCTCGTCATGCCGTAGCGCGCTTCGTAGACCTTCGTCGATGCTTCATCGAGCGTCGCAGTGAGATAGTCGTAGTGACCATGTTCAGTGAGGGTGACGCCTGCGGCGTTTTGGAACTTCACGTTGATCCAGATACGGCGACCTTCGGCGTAGCCCGTTGGAAGTTTGTGACCTGTCTGATTGATGAGATGCACTTTGAGCGAGCCACCGAGTTGCGCGAGCGTCATGTCAGACGCATTTGCGACCATGACTTCGTTGCGAATACTTGCAGCATCCACACGCTCTTGTGTGAGCCCGATCATGTCGGCTTCCTCGCCACCAAGCTGCTCGCGAACACCGCGAACCATCCACGAGTTTGATCCCGCAAACGAGTGCTGTGGCATGTCGGGTCGTTCGAACCACGGCTCCCCGTATTGATAGAACACGCAGCCGCCCGCGATCACCTTGGGCATATGGCAGTCTTGGCAACTCGAGACAACACCATCAGGATCGTTGCCGCCGAAGCGATGATCTGCGTAGCTGACACCCTTCACGTAATCGCTCACCGACCACTCGCTGAAGGTGCGCTGCTCCGGCATCATGTCTGCAGGATTGTCGGTGGGATGCGGCTTGCCAAGCGCATTGAGAACGAATTGTCCCTTGCCGTTTTTCGAGAACACAGGGTTGCTCACATCATGGCAAGTGCCGCAGAACTCGCTCTTCTCATGGAAGGGCGACGTGATGAGATTCACTGGATTGTTGGATCCAGATGATCCATGTAGATTTTGGGGAACGTCGCTGAATGGACCGCGGCGATTGTCCTTTGGATCGAGGACATATCGAGCATTGCCAGGACCCACAGGCAAGATCTTGCTTGCAACGAGACTTGCGATGATCGAGCTGTCTGGATTCGCAGGACCGCCCGGATACTCAACAGCACTGTCTGCGCCGAGCACAGGATTCACCACGCGATGGCAGAAGTTACAATTGACGCCGTCGTAGTCTTCATTTGTGAAATCGGCGACGGTGCCTGTGGACGTGTGCTCTGCGATGAACGCGCCTGGCGCATGACATCGAAGGCAGAGCGTTCCAGAGAGATTCGCATCTTGATTCGCGATGGCGAGTGCGGCGTGAAAGACTGGATCGCGCGCTGACTGACCCATAGCCGACGCAACCCAAGAGTCGTACGGCGCAACATCGAGGCCGTAATCGCTGTGGCAGAATGTGCAGTTGTCCGAGGTGAGAACCGGATCGAAAATCTCAGGATTTGCGTTGGGCTGCGTGCCCTTCTCGAAGAAGTCCGCGCCGGTCGTCGGAACCTGCACTTGACCGCCGCTGCTACGCATCGCGAGTACGGTGCCCACGCTCGAAAGCAACGTTGCGCAGCCCGCGAGGACATACAAAGCGTTCCGGCTGCGTGGGTACTTGGTGCTGATGGTGCTCGGTGAATACATCGTGTCTCCTGAACGGATCTGCACTTACGCGGCGGTTGGGGGACGATGCACCTGCTATGCACCTGCCATGCACTGCCAAATTCTCAAAGTCCAATGGTAGTTTCGGACTCGGGAGGGTCAAGGATGAAAGACGATTCTTGAAGTGCGGAAGTTCGAGAATCTGTCCGTTGGCGAACAAGGTTTAGATCCGTTGATCTGACAGAAACGGAGGGTATCGGACGGGGTTGGCAAGCCTTAGACTCCGCGCATGCCATTTTCCCGAATTGTGCCTGTCCTCAATTTCCGAAATGTGCCTGTCCCAAATCTGGTGGCGGCGGGCTTCGGGTTGGTCGGGATGCTGTTTGCGGGGTGCGCGAGCGTGCCGCAGGGGCCTTCGGTGGCGCAGGTTGCTGCAGCGAGTTACGCGCAGGCGTTCGATGTGGTTTGCGCGACGGCGAAGGAGGCTGGGTTCAAGGTGGTGACTGCGGATCGGCAGACTGGCGTCATCGAGACGGCGCCTGCGTTCATGGGTTCGGTTGTTGAACCTTGGGAGTGGAATGACATGACGCTCTCGCAGGTGGGGGAAGCGTCGCTAAGTTTTGAGCGACGTCGTCTTCGGTTTGAGTTTCAGTTAGCGGGCTTCAAAGAGAGTGCGACGAATCCTGATGCGCCGATTGCTGGACCTGTGATCGCGGGATCCGAGCGCCTTGCCGCGGTCGATCTTGCGCGAACAGAGAGTGCGCTTGAGCTTCGTGTTGTTGTGAGCGTTGAACGACGATTTCAGCCCGGCGCGCAACGCAATACATGGACACGCGCTTCGACGGGACGAATGACGGATGTCACAGAGGAGGACAACGGCGCGGTCGCGCGAGATCAATCACTGTGGACACCTATTGAACGCGATGAGCGGCTTGAACTCGCGCTGCTTCGTGAAGTGGAATTGCGTCTCGCCAAGTAAGGATGTTGAGCGCGCCGCGTCAGGCAATCCGCGGATCAACCCAGCGGTACATCACATCGACGGCGAGATTAAAGAGTACGAGTAGCGTGGAGTAGACCAACACCACGCCCATCACGAGTGTGATGTCTTTCGCAAGGACGGCTTCGACAAAGTGTTGACCGATGCCAGGCACGCCGAAGACCTTCTCGACGACGAAGGATCCCGTCATTGCCACCGCAGTCGCAGGACCCAAGTAACTCAACACGGGAAGGAACGCGTTCTTGAGCGCGTGCCGCAACGCCACTTGTCGCTCGGAGAGTCCCTTCGCGCGAGCAGTGCGTGCGTGATCGCTGCGCATTTGTTCGATCATGCCGAAGCGAACGAGCCGTGAGATGTAGGCGGCGAAGGGGAGTGAAAGCGTGAGCGCGGGAAGAAAGAGCGACTCGATGCCGCTCACGCCGCCGATCGGAAACACACGTAATTTCACGGAGAAAAGCACGAGCAGCGCGCTGCCAATCACAAAGCTCGGCAAGCTGATCCCTGCGATCGAAATCAATTGCGTGCAGACATCCGGAAGCGATCCTGGCCGCGTGCCGCCAACGACGCCCGCAAAGATTCCAATCCCGAGCGCGATCATCATCGCAGTGATGCCGAGGCGCATCGACACAGGCGCGCCAGTCTCGATGATTTCGTTCACCGTCCAGTCTGGTTGACGGAGACTTGGTCCGAGGTCGAATGGATGATCGCTCTTCCCCATGACCCACGCAACACCGCTCGCCTTCGAGAGATACTCGAAGTAGAACGCGACTGGATCGTCGAGGTGATATTGCTTCTGCATCGCGGCGACGATTTCCGGAGGTGGTCGTCGTCCTTCAGGATTCTCAAGCGGATTGCCGGGCACCATCCACGCGAGGAGGAATGTGACGGTGTAGACCGCGAGCACGATGAACGGCAATTGCAATAGTCGCGAGACGAGCATGCGTGTCATTGCGCGTGCTCCTTCGATGTCGCGCCTGATGGTGCGCCGATGCGTTGGAATTCATCGAAGTGCTGTTCGAGTCGCGGATGTTCGCGAATGCCTTGAAGCCGCGATGGGTCGTACATATACACCGTCACATACGAACAGATCGGAAGCAACGGCACTTCCTCCGCGAAGAGAAATCGCTCGCACTCTGCGAGTTTGAGCAATCGCTGCGCGGGATCCGCTTCGCGTTGCGCTTCGTCAAGCATCGCATCAAAGGCTAGATTCTTGTAGCCACGATCGTTGTTGCCATCGGTCGATCGTTGCAGTTCGAGGAAGGTCGAGGGATCACCGTAGTCCCCGTACCAACCACCACGCGCAATCGAGAAATTGCCCTTTTTTACGTCTTCTTTGTAGAGCTTGGAATCTTTCCCGCGCACTTCCACGGGCACACCGAGTTCGCGTCGCCACATGTCGCGCAACGCGAGCGCAAGGTTCTGATAGCGCGGACTCGCTGTCGAGTACAGAAGATCCACAGTGGGGAATCGCTTGCCTTGCGCATCTTCAACCTCGCCATCGTTGTTGCGATCGGTCCACCCTGCAGCGGTCAATTCCGCGCGCGCGCGAGCAGTGTCGAATGGAAGTCCTTGGACGAGTGGATAGCCGCCGATAGAACCTGGTGGAACGAGCGTCGTCGCAACGCGTTCACCAAGCCGCGTGACGCGATCCACCAACGCTTGTTTATCAACAGCGAGCGCGAACGCTCGACGCACGCGCGCATCGCTGAATGGATTCGGCGCGCCGTTGGTTGTTTGCGGGCGACAATTGAAACTAAAGAAGTCGGTGCCGTACGCATTGAGCGCGCGGATATCGCGTCGCTCGCCCGCTACCGGCGGCGGCAACACGCGAATCGTTTCATCAAGTTCCGCGCCGCGGTCATGCGCCACACCAATCGCCGCTGCGTGCCGCGCTTCATATAAACGCCGTTGCGCGAGCATTTCAGTTTTGTACTCCGGCCCAACATCAGGAAGCCAATCCACACCGCCCGCGCCAAATGCAAGCACTTGCGTGTTGGGATTTTCAATCACACGCACTTCGATTGATGCAGCATGCACGCGCGCAACATCCCAGTAGTTTGCATTGCGCTCGAGCCGCATGTCGCGTTTGTAGCGCCAGACTGTCGGCACATACGCGCCGTTGGTGATGAGGAATCCTGGCTTCGTCCATCCGTGTGACTGCTCCATGCGTCCGGTGTTGGCATCCAGATGCGTGAAACTCGCGACAGAAACGCTATGCACAGGCGAGAACGGCGCGAATGCGCAGAGATCAAGAAAGTACGGAAGCGGTCGACGCAGACGAACTTCAAGCGTGAAGTCATCGCTCGCATGCACACGCACGTCGTCGAGAAAACGCTGCTCCGTTTCACGCCAGAGCGCGTCCGCATCATCACCGGGCTTGAACGCACCAAGTCGCGCTGCACGCCATTGAAAGAACGCTTCCGCGCCTTCGATCTCGAAAAAGAAGCCTGAGTAATCCGCCGCAGTGTCAGGAAGCAGCGCGCGGCGCCACGCGTACAAGAAGTCACGCGTCGTGACCGAATCACCGTTCGACCACTTCGCGTTGTGACGAAGATGGAACGTCCATGTGAGTCCATCTGCACTCGTCGTCCAACGCTCAGCGACGCCAGCCTTGATCGAACAGTCTTGCGGATTGAGCGCGACAAGCCCTTCATAAATCGTTTCGCCACGCCGAATCTCATGCTGATAGCTCATCCGCTGCGGATCAAGCGTGAAGCAATCCGATCGTTCAATGATGACAAGCTCTGCAGGCGGCAACGGGCGATCGATATACGTCGTCGCGATGAGCGCGAGCAGCAGAAGCAGAAACGGCGCAAGAACCTTCACACGTTGAGCGTAGCGGATGCGTGCTTGAGTATTCGCGACGGACCCTGCGCCAATGCTTACTTGTACGTCGCGACAGCATCGGACCAGCGCTTCACTTCGGCGGTGAAGGCGGCTTTGTCGGCGCTTTCCCAGGTCTTGGGGAGCACGCGGTCGTCGGTGGAGCGCGGTGCATTGGGACGCATTGAGCGATCGACGAGCCGAAGCAGCACTTCGGCGCTGTTGCACATGCCTGCGTAGCTCGGCGACAGATTCGCATTCGCACGCACACTTGTCCACTGCTTGTCGGAGGCCTTCAAGAGATCGACCAACCCTCGTGCGAGTTGCGGCGCGGCGGCGGTCTTCTCAGCGGTCGGCATCTCCACCCATTGATTGCGCACGCTGATGAGCGCGCGGTAGACAGCGTTCATGCGTGCATCGGCATTCGGTTGCTGCGCGATGGAAGATGCAAGCAAAGCGATTGCTTCGAACTCAGACTTGCGCACCGTTTTCGCTGTATCTGCAGGCAATTGCGAGCGCTTCAGCAGCGCGTTGAATCCTTCGAGTTGTTGCTGAAGCGCAAACGAGTCGGTCTCGGCGAGCGCGCAAATCCCGAGGCGCTTCGCGATCGCTTCCATTTGAATCGGCGAGAGATCTGCATCAGAGAGGAGATCAGCAGCAAGTCCAGCAGCGACGAGGCGGCGCGCTCCGTCCTTCTCCGTGGCCAGGGACGCGCGGTTGAGCAGCGCATCGACTGCTTCATTCGAGCGAAGGAATCGCAGCGCTTGCATCGCGAAGATTGCACGTCGAAGATCGGTGCCGCTCGCCACAGGCGTGAGCAGAGGAATCAGCACGGTGGAGTAGCCACGGCGGAAAATTGCAGTGGCTGCGGGGTCGCGTGGGGCGTCGGTCAGGATTCGTCGAGCCGATTCAAGTTCCGCTTGATCGTTCGCGGTCGCAAGCAGCTGCACCTGCGTCTGGGCGAATGCCTTGATCGCAGTCTTCTGGGCCTCAGTGAGGACGGCGCTACTCGCAATGATCGATTGATCGAGTGAGGTCGACGCATTTGGCGATTGGGCGCAGGCTTGCGACGCGCCGAAAAGTGCGGATGCGGAGAGAAGAACGGCGGCGAACGGGCGGAAGCAGCGCATGGGAGATTCGTTGGGCAGAACCGGCAGCGGAAAGCGCAAGTTCGAGCGTGTAACGCTACTTCCCATGGCGCATACTGTCAATTGCAGTCGGTGATTGAGCCGATCTTGTCGCACAGATGAACGCACAACCGACCGAGTCCCCACGCAGCGCCAATTCCGCTCTTGCAGGCGCAAGACGGTCACGTTTTGACGCTTCTTGCCTGGCCGTGCCACGCACGCCTCGCCCGTTCATGAGCGGTTCGATGTGCGCCGGCTACGTAGCGCTCGCACTGGCGGGTCTCACAATGCCTCTGATGGCTCAGGATCCGCCAGGCGAGACTCCTGCTTCCCAGAGCCCTGATGTCCAAGTTGCTCCGAGCGAGGAGCTGATTGCCGATCCGATCTTTACGGAAGAACAGTTTCGCGACAGTCTCGCACGGTACTTCGCTCAGTCGGCGCGCCAATACCTTCAGCGTCAGCAGGTCTTCATCGGATCACTCGATGCCGCGCGTGAGCTTGTGCAACAGGCAGTCATTCTCGCGCCCAACAACGAAGACATTTGGCGTACCGCGCTTGATCTCGGCTCTGTTCTTGAAGAGGGGGATCCGCTCGGCAAGAAACTCGGGAAGGATGCGTTGCAAGCACTCAGTCGACTCGATCCTTCAGATGAAGGCGTGCGTTTGCGTCGATTGGTTGACGTGATCGCGGAGAGTCAAACAGCGGAAGGGCGCATCGCCACAATGCTGCAACTCCTCACGCCTGAATCGATCGCGCAGATCGGACCACGTGTTGCATCGCGATTGGTGTTTGAGTTAGCGACGCTCGCCAAGCGCACGGGCGATCTTGATGGATATGAGAAATGGCTGCTCGAATCCACGCGACTCGATCCATGGTTTCCCGATGCAGCAAATGAAGCCGCTGGCTATTTCCGTCTTCGAGTGAGTCCGATCGAGGAAGCGGGATTGCTTCGCGCAGCCGCGCTCGCGAATCCCTCTGATGCAATAGCGATGCTCGCACTCGCGCAACTGTGCCTCGACAATGGCGCATATCAAGGTGCCGTGAACGTACTCGAAGTGGAATGCGCGGTCTTACACACGGCGCGGCCGAGTATTGAGTACGACACATTGCTCGCGGATCTCGTCCTCGCATTTTGGGGGACCGAGCAAACGACCGCTGCGTCGGCGGTGTTCGTCCGTCGGCAACAGGAACTTGATATCGCACTGCGTTCGGAAGTTATCAAGAAGGGTGCGCTGATTAGCGCAGAGCGAAGGCGCGCACTGCAACTTCCACCCGCGCCCGCGCTCATCACGAACGTTGCTGCGATGCTCGTCTCGCGTCGACTTCCTGGCGCAGATGTGGTCGTGGACAACGCCGACCTTGCGTTCAAAATTGGTGCCGATGCAGCGGCCGAGGTGAAGCTTTCGCCGCAGTCCATCGCTGCGGTTTCGGTAGAACGTGCATTCGTCGCACTCTGGCTCGGCGGCAAGGTGGAGACGGCGTCCGCCGCGCTGATCGTTGCGAAGCAATTGAGTCCACTCTCCGCGGATGCGCAGGCACGATTCGATGGATGGTTCGCATTTCGCGCGGGCGACCTTGCGAAAGCGGAGGGTCTGTTCGCGCCACTTGCGTCGAACGATGTAGCGTCAAAGCTCGGACTCGCGATGGTGCTTGAAGCGCAAGGACGAGTCCGTGACGCGGCGCCGATGTATCTCGCGATCGCGCAGTCGCAGCCTGCGAGTGCTGTTGGTCTCTACGCGCGAGAGTCACTGTGGAGGTTGCTTGGCTCGAAGCCGCAACTGTTTCCTCTCGCGCCACAACTCGATGCGCAAGCAGTTATTCCCGAGAGTTTTCGAAGCCTCATCGAGAATCCTGCGGATGCGCTGCTCCTCACTGTTCAGCCAAGAGTTTCGAAGCTGAACATGTTTGAGCCGGTGCAATTTGATTTCGTCATCACCAACCGCGGCGAATGGCCGATCACGATCACGCCCAATGGTCCGCTCCGCGACACTGCAACAGCAGCGTGCACCGTGAGTATGGCGGGACAACAGTCGGTGCGAATTCCGCCGTATGAAGCTGTCGCGCTGACGAGTCGATTGGCTCTGGCGTCGGGTGAAGCGATGACCGTAACCTACGACGCGAGCATCGGTGACGGCACGCGTCAATTCAAACTCGATCCAACGGTCGGTGGATTCGCGAATGTGCACGGCATTCTCAATTGGCGCACGACACAGCAAGGCATGGAGCCAGGACCACTTGGAATTGAGGTGGAATCGGACACGGTGCGTATCGAAGGCATGCGTTTGAGTAGCGCATGGGTCACTCGTGCGATCAAGGAGATTTCCGATCCTTCGAAGTCTCCTTCGCCCGTCACGATTGCATATCTCGCGTGCGCACTCGCACGACTTGAACTGCGCAAAGATTCGCTCTCCGTAGAAACGCAAAGCGCACTCGAGCCCGTAGCGCTCGCGCTCACCACGGCGGTTGCGAGGCTCACGCCACTTGAAGCGGCATGGGTTGCATCATGCGTACCAGCTAAGCGCGAGAATCTCGCAGCGTTCTATGCAGTGCTCGACGCGAACCCCGATCCGCTCGTGCGCATCGCTCGACTCGCGGTGCAGCCTGAAACACCCGATGTTGGCTTGATCGAAGTCACGCTGCGCGACGGACCAACTCAAGCGCAAGCATTCGCGCGCGCTGCACAGGCGCATGGGCAGTCGGTGGTGGAAGAGCGTCGCGACGAGCTCAACATTTCCAAGTGAAATCCCGCATCATGCTCGTGATGCGTCCCATCGAACGGTTGATCCACGATCCGAAAGTGCGTCGCCTCGCGCGACCGATCGGCCTCGTGCTTGGCTTGCTCTTGATGGCGACCGCCGTGGTCTTCGCGATTAGTGAACGCGCGCAACTTGGCGAGGCATTCGAAAAACTTCGCGATCCTCCACCCGAGACCGTTGCGCTCATGCTCGGCTGTGTGTTGGCGGGGATCACACTGACAGGATTGTTGTTCCACATTTTGATCGCGAGATTCGCGCGCGTACCGCTGTGGGAAATGCAAGCGCTCATCGCTTCGACCACGCTCGCGAACTATCTTCCGCTCAAGCCCGGACTCCTCGGGCGTATCGCGTATCACAAGGTGCGTCATGGCATCGCGCCGGTGCAGTCGCTGCGCACCGTCCTCGAAGCGATGGGACTCACGCTCGCTGCAGCGCTCAGTGCAGTGCTCTTGCTCTGGGCGTGCCAAGCGCTCAATCTCCCTTCCGAACTCGTGTTCTTCTCGCCGCTCCTCGCACTCGCGGGAAGATTTCTTCCGATCGGGCGCACGCTCGCGCTCGGCTTTGTGATTCGCAGCGCAGAAGTTTTTCTGTGGGCACTTCGATATTGGTGCGCGTTCAGATTGATTGGATCACCTGTGCCATACGAGAGCGCGCTTGTGCTGGCGACCGCGAGTTGCCTCGCGACACTCGTGCCATTCATCTCCAACGGATTGGGACTTCGCGAATGGGTGGTTGGGCTTCTTGCGCCAGTCCTCGCGGGCGTGTCGATGGAAGCAGGCATCGTCGCGGAACTTGTCAATCGAACGGCGGAGTTGGTGGTCGTGATTCCATCGGGAATCCTCGGCGCATTCCTGCTTGCGCGACATCATCGAAGCGCGCCGCCAGTGCCTCCAACAGAAACCGTATGATCAGCCGTATGTCCACTTCTACGACACTTGACCGCGAGGCAGCACTCACGATTTCTCGTGAAGAGCTCGCCATTCGGATCGTAGCAGCGAGTCTGTTGCGCGGAAATTTCACACTGTGCAGCGGGCGCAAGTCGACGTTCTATCTCGATAAGTATCTCTTCTCGACCGACCCAGCAATCTTGGCGCGACTCGGCGTGATTGCGTGAGCCGAGCAAAGCACTCCGATGTCAAAGATCAGCTGTTTCATCCTTGCCTACAACGAGCGCGAAAAAATCGTCGACGCAGTGTCGACCGTGCTGTGGTGTGATGAGATTGTCCTTGTCGATTCAGGATCGACCGATGGAACAGCAGAAGCAGCGACCGCGCTTGGTGCACGCGTGGTGCAAGTGCCCTTTGAAGGATTCGGCAAACTTCGCAACGCCGCACTCACGCACATGACAGGCGACTGGATTTTCTCGCTCGATGCAGACGAACGCTGCACGCCCGAAGCACGCGACGCAATGCTGCGCATCGCCTCGGATCCCGCCAGCGCATCGATCTGGAATATCCCACGACGAAATTGGTTCCTCGGTCAATGGATTCGCCACAGCGGTTGGTATCCAAATTTCCGCCAACCGCAATTCTTCCGCCGCGGCGCAATGACCTACGACCTCTTGCCCGTGCATGAAGGATGGATCCCCGCAGCAGGTGCGCAAGTTCGCACGCTACCCGCAGACATCTGGCAATTTCCCTTCACCAACATCGCGCAGATGGTGCACAAGGCAAATCGTTACTCGTCACTAGGCACCGCAAAAGTCGGCAACCGCAAAGGCATCCTGCGCGGACTCACCCACGGCGGCCTGCAATTTTTCAAACACCTCATCCTCAAGCGCGGATTCCTCGACGGCCGCGCCGGCTTCTTCATCGCCGCCGCATACTTCCTCCAAACATTCCTGAAGTACGCCAAGCGCATCGAAGACGGACAAGCACCACCACCCTCCGCTGGCGCAATTCGTAGAGACTGATTGCAATCACGCGCCCGCGCGGATTTTCAGGTTGTCTAGGACGTTCATGAAGTTGATGTACGCGTCGTAGGGCGAGTTGTAGGGGGAGAAGTATTTGTGGACGTCGCCGTCGGCCCAGTACTTTGTGCACATGTAGTAGAGGTGGTCGCTGGTGGTGAGCTTGCGCCAGTCTTCGAGGATGTAGGGGTCGCCGGCGGCGTGGCGTTCTCGTACTGGTTCTTCGAGGCGGTAGAGCTCGGCTGCGGCGTTGTCTTGGAGTGGGTTGCCTAGCCACGCGGAGAGATCGCGTTCGGTGTCTGCCCAGGAGGTCCAGTTTGGTGCGTCGTATTCGCCGACTGGATCAGAGCATTCGAGCACTTGCGAGGGCGTGAGGAATTGATTGTGTCCTGGATTGATGTCGTAGACGGCCTTGGGGAGCGCGTCGAGGAATTGGAAAATTCCTGTGTCGGCCCATTGGTGCTCGCCGAAGGTTTCGTAATCCATGAAGAGATTGCAGGTGAATCCGTCGCCGTTGATTTGGTTGACCCACTCTGCGAATCGCTCGGCGCTGAGAGGCCATTCCTTCCACGCGCGATTAGAAAATCGGAACGCGATGTCGTCGCTGAGGCGGTAGTTCTTCAGCAGCAACTTCACACGACGATCCTCAATCGGACCGCTAT
Source organism: Planctomycetota bacterium (assembly GCA_003671055.1). Lineage (GTDB taxonomy): Bacteria > Planctomycetota > Phycisphaerae > Phycisphaerales > SM1A02 > F1-140-MAGs142. The sequence continues at coordinate 10,146 of QWPV01000020.1, read as the reverse complement.
CCGTTTCGCTTGCAGGCGGAACGTAGATGTAGTTGGGCGAGCGGAAGCCGAGCAATCGATCGACGCCCTCGCAGATGATCGCCTTATGTTGCCCGCGCGCGGCGATGTGATGCGCGAGTTCGTTCGAGTAGATGAGTTCCGTGTTGCGGAAAATCTTTGGCACGACGCCGAAGACTTCCTGCATCTTCTGTTGATGCACGGTGACTTGCGCGTCGAACTCCTTCTTCGAAAAGAGAAACGAAGGCGAGTGATGGCTGGTCTCGCCGATGAGTTCGCACGCACCGGTGTCGACGAGCTCCTTCAATGTGTCGACGACATCAGGCGCCCAGCGCTGCAGTTGTTCGAGCGCGGTGCACGTGATGGAGTAGGAGCAACGGAAGCGACGATCGTGACGCTTCACGAGGTCGAGCATCTTCAGTGTGGTTGGTCGATAGCACTTGTCCGCAACCTTGCGCAGGATCTGTTCGTTCGCCGCATCGTCGAAGTAAAACGGATCGTTCGCGAAGACGGAGTAGCGGCGCAATCGCCACGGCTGATGCAATTGAAAGTAGAAACAGACGCTTGCCATAGACGGCAGCGTAGCGCCACGCTCTCACGCATGTCAGATCTTGTAGTACTCGCGGTACCACGCGACGAATCGCGCAACACCAACTTCAACAGTGGTGGCGGGTCGATAGCCCATGTCTTGCTCGAGCGCTTGTACATCCGCCATCGTGTCAGGCACATCGCCCTGCTGAAGCGGCAATAAATTCATGATTGCTTTGCGATCCACACACTTCTCGACGGCGCCGATGTAGTCGAGCAAGTCGACTGGGCGAGAATTGCCGATGTTGTACACACGCCACGGCACGCTCGATGTGCCTGGATCAGGCTGCATCGCGTCGAAGTCAGGATGCGCAGTTGCGGGGCGATCGAGTGTGCGCACGATGCCTTCGACGATGTCATCGATGTAGGTGAAGTCGCGGCGATGCTTGCCGTGATTGAAAACATCAATCGGTTTCCCTTCGAGAATGTTCTTCGTGAACAAGAACAGCGCCATGTCTGGTCGACCCCACGGTCCATATACGGTGAAGAAACGGAGGCCTGTAGTAGGGAGCGCAAAGAGATTGGAATACGCGTGGGCGAAGAGTTCGTTCGCCTTCTTACTTGCCGCATAGAGCGAAAGCGGGTGATCCACATTGTCATGCACAGAGAACGGCAGTTTCGCGTTGCCGCCATAGACGGAACTCGAACTCGCGTAGACCAAGTGCTGGCATTCCACTGCGCGGCAGCCTTCAAGAATGTTTTGAAAGCCCACGATGTTGGAATGCACGTATGCGTGCGGATTCGTGATCGAGTAGCGAACGCCCGCTTGCGCAGCAAGATGTACCACGCGCTCGAAACGATGCTGCGCGAAAATCGCTTCCATCGCAGAGCGATCCGCGATGTCCATGCGGAGGAAGGAGAAGTTCGGCTGCGCGACGAGTTTCACAAGACGCGCTTCTTTGATGCGCGGGTCGTAGTAATCGTTGACGTTGTCGAGTCCGACAACGGTCTCGCCGCGGGCGAGCAAACGCTGCGCGACGTGAGAGCCGATGAAACCTGCTGCGCCGGTGACAAGGATCGCCATGGGGCGGCAAGTTTACGCGATCAGGCCATGATCAGGCACGATCAGGCATGATCAGAGTTGCACGCGGTTGCCGCAGAGCACTTCGGTGATGGCGGTGATCACGCGATGTTGTTGCGTCACAGTCAAGCTGCTTCCGCTCGGAAGACAAAGCCCGTCCGCAAAGAGTCGTGCAGAGATGTCGCGCGTCGCGCCGCCGCTTTCGTGCGGGAAGAAGTCGCATCCTGCGAAGAGCGGTTGCAGGTGCATGGGCTTCCATGTCGGGCGTGCTTCGATGCGTTGTGCAGTAAGCGCGCTGAGTACGGCGTCGCGCGTGGTTCCCGCGAGTCGTGCATCGATGGTGAGCGCGGTGAGCCAACGCGTCGAGTGGCTCCATGATGGTTCGGGCATGAAGCGCACGCCAGGAATCGAGCCGAGTGCGTCGGCGTAGCGTGCGAAGACTTCGCGACGCGCAGCCACACGACTGCCGAGCGCGCGAAGTTGTGCGCGTCCAACCCCAGCGAGGATGTTGGACATGCGATAGTTGAAGCCCGCTTCGCGATGCTCGTAGTGCGGCGCGACTTCGCGTGCCTGAGTAGCGAGAAAGCGCGCGCGAGTGATCTGCGCAGCGGACGGTGCGGCGAGCATTCCGCCACCAGAGGTCGTGATGATCTTGTTGCCGTTGAAACTGAATGCTGCAACATCGCCGAATGTGCCGCTCGGATTTCCGAGGCAACTTGCACCGAGACTTTCCGCGGCGTCTTCGAGAATCGGAACATTCCATTCATCACAGATTGGGCGAATCGAACCGTAGTCCGCACTCTGTCCATAGAGATTGACGACGAGGACTGCTTTCGGTTTCTTGCCAGCGGAGGAGAGTATTTCAAGTGCGCGTCGCAATGCACTCGGCGACATGTTCCATGAATCTGGTTCGCTATCGACGAACACAGGCTCAGCACCAAGTAGTCGAATCGGATTCGCGCTCGCAACGAATGTGAAACTTGAGCAGAGGACGAAGTCGCCGGCGCCAACCCCTAACAGCGAGAGCCCGAGATGGATTGCAGCGGTGCCAGAAGAAGTCGCGCAGCAGGGGAGCGCGTGAAGTGTTTCGCCGAACTCGCGCTCAAACGCATCGACATTGGGTCCGAGTGGCGCGATCCAATTTGTGCGGAACGCTTCATCGATGAAGAGTTGCTCGTCGCCTGTCATATGCGGCGGCGAGAGGAAGATCGGCGGTGCGTCGTTGGAAGAATGGAAGGGCGTTGGGTGCATGGCGAGTACGACTGGAGACTGCATAGAGAGAAGCACTCTCTGCCCAGGTTCTATCGGCATTTCCAAGATTCGGACCACGCTCGGAACATGAGAATGCTCCAGAGGTCGTAGCCCTCGTCGCGGGCGCGGAGGAAACGCTGCCATCGCAGCCGAACTTGCGCTGCATCGAGGAGGTCGTCGCGCGCGACATCTTCGCCGAGAAGCAGCGATTCTGCCCAAGGCTTCAGCGGTCCGCGAAGCCATGAACCGAGCGGAACACCGAAACCCATTTTCGGTCGGTCGGTGAGCGCGCGGGGAACGCGACGAGCGACGACTTCCTTGAGTATCCACTTGCGCTCGCCGTTGCGAATGCGCATCGATGAAGGAAGCGAGAAGGCGAGTCGTGCGAGCTTGGAGTCGAGCAACGGTTCGCGTGCTTCAAGAGAAGCCGACATGCTCGCGCGATCGACCTTGACGAGAATGTCATCGACGAGGTAACTCACGATGTCCGCCTGCATCATGCGCGCGCAGAGGTCGGTGACGATCGTAGGGTCAGCGAGCGCGGTTGGATCTGTGAGTGGTGTGCGAGGAAGCGTTGCGCCAGGCACGAGCGCGAGACTGTCTCGATCCGTCGCAACGAGATCAAGATAGAGATTCCATCCATCGCGATGCTTGAGGAGTGCAGCGAGTTTGTGCGCACGATCGCCCGCGCGATCCATCTGCAGTCGAGCGGGAAGTGCGGCTGCGACTGCGCGACCGATCGCGTTTCCCACGCGTCTTGGCGCCGCGCGCAGGAGATAGGCGGCAACGTGTCGAAGCGGAAGTGGCACGCGCGCGTTCTGCTGCGCGATGCGTTCTGTCCACGCGTATCGGTAGTAGCCACCGAAGAGTTCATCGCCACCATCGCCGCTGAGTGCAACAGTGACACCTTGACGGGCGGTTTCACTCACAAGCAGTGTGGGAATCTGTGATGAATCCGCGAAGGGCTCATCCCATATTTCTGGAATGCGTGGAATCACTGCTCTCGCTTCTTCGGCCGTCACGATGCGTTCAGTGTGTTCGGTGCCAAGGTGCTGCGCGATCTTCCGCGCGAACGGAGACTCGTCGTAGTCCGCACCTTCGAAGCCGATCGTGTACGTCTTCACACGTTGCGTTGAGAGCGATTGCATCGCCGCAACCACCGCAGTGGAATCTGTGCCGCCAGAGAGGAACGCACCGAGCGGCACATCGCTTTCCATCCGAAGTCGCACACTCTCGAGTAGCGCGCGATCGACCGCTTCCACCGCGTCGGCGTCACTTCCGCGAAATGGATTGCGCGCGCCGTGCTCAACCATGTCCCGCGAACTGAACCAACGCATACACGAACCGTGACGCTCGTCGAGGTTGTATCGAAGGAGATGTCCTGGAAGTAACTTCCGAACTTCCGCGTGAATGGTGAGCGGACCTGGCACATAGCCATGACGCAGGTACAGCGCGAGCGCATTGCGATCGACGGTGAGCGACATGCCTGGCAGTGCGCGAAGTGCTTTGATTTCCGATGCAAACGCGAGTGTTGCACCCACAGGGTTCTTGAAATCGCCGAGCGGAACTTCGCGACCACCAGCAAACGCGTAATACATCGGCTTCACGCCGAAGCGATCGCGGATGAGCGTGAGTTCGCGTTTCGATCGATCCAGCACCGCGCACGCGAACATGCCTTCGAGTCGCGGAAGCGTTGCGTCAATGCCCCACGCTTCAAAGGCAGCAAGCAGCGTTTCCGTATCACTGGTTCCGCGAAACTGCGCGCCGCTCTGCGTGAGTTCGCGACGCAGCGCGTGATGGCCGTAGCACTCGCCGTTGAAGACGATTTCGAATCGCCCACTCGCGGAGCGCATTGGTTGATGGCCAGTGGAGGTGATGTCGATGATCGCGAGCCGACGAAACGAAAGACCAACGCGCGTGGACTCATCGAAGTGCGCGCCTTCATCATCTGGGCCGCGATGCATGAGGCAGCGCGCCATCGACTCGAGTACGCGCGTCGGTTCGCGCAACCGTCCTTCGGGATCGATGAATCCTGCGAGTCCACACATATCAGGATCTCCAGCCTCGAACCCATGGAAGACATCCGAGCGCGACCATGATCATCGCGCTGGACACATCCATCTCGCGATATTGCGGATCGCTTGTCATGCCAGATGCGAGCAATACAACAATTGCGGCAACCGCGCCGCACGCGAGCGAACTGTGCTTCGCATTTCTCGCGCCGACCCTGAGCAACGCGCTCAGCATCCACGCGAGCAACGCAAGGCCAACGAGTCCGCCTTCGCACAACATGCCGATGTACATGTTGTGTGGATGCGAAGTGTGCGATGCGGTGTCAGGGTTGTTCGCTTGCGATTCCGATGCGTAGCTTCCAATTCCAGCGCCAACGATTGGGTGTTTGAGCCAGAGTGCGCTCGCGTCTTTCCACCATGCGACTCGAACGCCGATCGAAGAGGACGAGTCATCGCCGGTCGCGGCGCTGCTGAGTTGCTCCGGCACATCTTCAAAGTAGCGCAGTGACGCGCGTCCGACGGTGGGAAGTGCGACAAGTGCGGTGAGGATCAGCGCAGCGACACTGACCCACATCGCGCGGACGGTGAGAAAGCCACCCCGACGCAGCAGCAGCAGAAGGAGTGGAATTGCGAACGCGAGTGCGAGAATTTGTCCTCGACCTGCGGCGATGAAGACACCAGTGAGGGCAATGCACGATGCGAGAAGGAAGAGTCCTCGCGCAGTGCCTCGAGTAGAGGATGCGAGCGCGAGTGCGAGCACGATGCTCATTGCGCTTCGGAGCGCAGAGTCGCCAGGATGATTGATGAACCCCGAGTAGCGCCAATAGTTGCCGTCGGGGCGCGGAATGTATTCGGCGAGTTGAAGAAACTGCGCGCCGTTCTGCACCATTGTGCCGAGGATGAAGGCGATCGCGATTTCGCGCGCGTGATCAAGCACCGGCCAGAGCGCAGGAAGGATCACTATCCATCGCAACATCGTGAGGTCATGGATTGCTGTCGCGTCACCAGAGGTCCACGCAAGGCCAAGCAGCATCCAGAGCGTCAGCAGCGCGCAGGGGAGCAGCGCGGGAACACGCAGCAGCGTTGGCATCGCGCGCCACGATGCGTGGAGTCGAATGACGAAGCATGTGACGAGCATCACCGTGGCAATGTTGAGCGGCGCATGATCGAGTGCGCCTGCGAACGCGAAGAGACACGCGAGCAATGTCTGTACCCAATGTCCAAAGCGATCGCGAAGCATTCCTCGGCGCAGTTGTTCGTAGACGAGCAAGGCCTCCGAAGTCGGTGGCCACGCTGGCGGTCGGGAAGCGGAACGATCAACGATCATGCGGTGCGTGGATTATGCACTTCTTGCTGAGATCTGCAGCGCGCGAAAGATGATCGCATTCACGAGGTCCGCGTCGAAGCGGGATTGGGCGAGTGCGCGACTTGCGTTGCCCATTGCGGCGCGGTGTTCGGTCGACGTCGCAAGCAGCGAGAGCAGCGCGTCGGCGAGTGCTTCGGCGTTTTGCGCGGGAACGAGCACGCCGTTGCCGCCGCCGTCGCTGCACACGGTCTCGCGGCAGCCAGGGACATCGGTCGACACGATTGGCCGACCGACAGCGAGTGCTTCGAGAACACTCATCGGCGTCCCTTCGCGATACGACGGCAATGCGAAGATGGAGCACTGTGCGAGTTCATCGCGAACGTCATCGAGCCGACCGCCGTACTCAATGATGCCTTCGCGCACCCAGCCATCAAGTTCGGCGCGCGCGATTGCGCTTGGATTGGAGTCGATCCAACCGACAAGTCGGAAGCGCACGTCAGGTCGAGCTGCGCGAACGATGCGCGCCGCGTGCGCGAATTCTCTCACGCCTTTGTCTCGAAGCAGTCGCGCGACCATGAGGACGATCGGCGCACCTTGTGGAAGAGGTCGTTGCGCGAAGTGACCAAGATCAACGCCAGAGCCACCAATGGCGAGGCACTTCGCATCGGCAATTCGAACACCACGCGCCGCGAGCGCGCAGCGATCATCTTGATTTTGGAACAGCACGCAGTCTGCATCGTGAAGCGCACGAGCGTAGAGATGCGAGGCGATGAGTCGAAGCACACAAGGCTTCATGCCACGCGCGGTGAAGGCGTATCCAAGGCCGGTGATCATCGCGACGACGCGCGGAACGCCAGCAGCGCGTGCAGCTGGAACCGCGTGAAACACAGGCTTTGGATTTGCTGCGAGGACTGCGTCAAACGCGCGCGTACGAAAGAGTTCACGCCAGTGCGTGATTGCAGCGCGATCCTTGAGAGGGTTGATCGACGTTCGTTGCAGTGGACTGAACACGCACTCTGCGCCGCATGCGCGGACTTCGCGCATGATCGCATCGTCGCGTACTTCTTCACCATGCGGCGTCGAAAGCACGACCTCGTGGCCTGCTTGAACGAGTGCAGTGAGAAGCGCGCCACGGAATCGAACGACAGTGTCGCCGATGCCTGTGACGATGCAGATGCGAGCCATGGATGCACTGTAAGTCGGAATGGAGTGCGTGGTGTGTTGCGCGGCGTTCAGCGTGCGTGCATCACTTGACGCGTTTCAGGCAACGGACTCGCGCTGTCGCGGGTCGGAGGGTTTCCGCCACGCTGGGCAATCGCGCCTTCCCACAAGTCCGTGTACTGCTTCGCGATCGTCTCAATGGAATAGTGCGTCCGGATGCGTTCTCGCGCAGCGTCGCTCATCGTGAATCCGATTGCTGAAGACTGCCCTGCGACGGAAAGCATCGCATCAGCGAGCAACGCAGAGTTCTCCGGCGCAACGACTTCTCCGCAGTTGCCAATCACGTTTGCAGTGTCACCAACATTTGTGCCCACGACGCGAACTCCACACGACATCGCCTCGCCGACGACGTTGGGGCAGCCTTCGCCGCGACTCGCGGAGACGAGCACATCGAACGCATTCAACACCCGAGGCATGTCAGCGCGTTCGCCGAGTGAATGCAGACGACCTCGAAGTCCATTCGATGCAGCATCGAGCACGAGCGCGTGCGTGTCCGTATCGCGACCAACGAGAACGAAGTGCAGGCGAGGGTCGGCGAGCAAGGCGGTCTTGGACGCGCGAAGGAAATTCGCATGATCCTTGAGTGGATGCATGCGAGCAGCCATCCCGATCACGACAGCGTCTTCTGGAATTCCAATCTCTCTGCGCACACTCACGCGCGCTGTTGGATCTGGTCTGAAACGATCAATCTCAAAACCGTTGGGGATCACAACGTTGCGAGCATTGCGATAGCCGATCGCTGCATGCTGCTGTTGGCTTGAGTGCGCATTGTTGATGATCGCATCTACATGCGGCGCAAAATACTTGCCAGAGTGCACGACTGCGCGAGTGAGCAATCGCTCGCGCGAAAGTTCGTAGAGCGACTGCCGAATGTTCCAGATGATGGGCGTCTTGCGTGGCGTCCAAGGTCGCGCGAGACTCGCGGCGAGATTCGCGTGGTACATCCACGACTGAATCAGTTCCGGCTTCGTGCGAGAGATGATGCGGGTAAGTCGCGCCAACCCGCGCACGCTGATCGCGCCGCGTTGCAGCCCAAGCGTCTCGACGCGAATACCCATGGATCGAATCACTTCGATGAGCGGTCCTTCATCGACGAGCGTGACAACAGTTGGCTCGAACGCGCGCTGATCAAGCGCTCGTAGTAACTTGACGAGCATCTGTTCCGCGCCGCCCACAGAAAGGGTGGTGATGAGATGGAGAACACGCATGATTGAGGCGGCGCATCATACAGTTTGGACCATTCGAACGAAGCGTGAAGTTGCGCTGTGGTTATCGACGCGCGATCGCGCGTGCACAGTGTCACGGCTCATCGATAGAGCGCGTCGGTCGCTCGAACCATGTCTTCAAGCCCAAACCGTTCCGCCGCGAAAATGCGCGCGGCATCGCTTCGAAGGCGGAGCGCTCCACGCGGACGAGTTCATTCTGCTCAACCGCCTCCGCCACCGAAAACTCAACCAGTGCACTTGGTTGCAAGACCTGCTCAATGGAAAGCGTCTGATTTTCGCTTGCACTCATGTCACGGGTCCGTTGCGATTCGCTCGCTGCTGAACGCTGAGAGGCACTGGGCTGTGCGATGCACGCACAAAGTCTAGATTTTTACTTTCGTCTCGCACGCAGCCACAACTCGAGAATGAGCATGGGCCACAATCTGTAGATCGAGAAGTGATTGGGATCACGTTGCTCACGAACGAATCGATCCAATGCAACGCCATCAAGATGATCACGGAGCGCAGCATCGCCTCCAAGAGAATCCTCAGCGAGCTTTAACAATTCAGACTGCGACCAACAATCTGAAGGAAGCCCGAATCCCATCTTGCGCCGCTCCATCCACTCGCGTGGCAGATACTCCGCCGCGAGATCCTTCAAAATCTGCTTTGTTCCTAGTGGTGGTTGCCACAGCAATGCATCTGGCAGCGATGAGGCAAACACCCCAAGATCTCGGTCAAGTAGAGGGCAACGCACTTCGAGCGAACACTGCATGCTCATGCGATCAACTTTGGGAAGGACTGCGCCAGGCATATAGGTTCGAGCGTCGAGTGCGCGCATGCGTTGCATCGGCGTGCGGCCTTTGTCATCGAGTATCGCGCGCCAACTACTGAGTTCATGCGCTGCACGCGGCGGAATTGGTGTGCCGAGCAACTCCGCGACACGCTCCGGTTGAAACATCAACCAGCGTGGTCCGAGGTAGCGATCCGCAACAGTCATCGCGCGCTCGCCTCGCACACGAAGTTGCAAGCGAGTAAGAAATCCGCGCGCATCTGCGGCAGTTTCGTTGAGCGTGTCTTTGTAGCGACCGTAGCCGCCGAAGAGTTCATCGCCGCCATCGCCACTGAGTGCAACTGTCACGAATTGCCGAGTGAATCGCGAGAGCAGGAGCGTGGGAAGGCACGAGGAATCGCCATTGGGTTCATCGAGACGCGATGCGATGTCCGGCAACATTCGCATCGCATCAGGGGTGAGCACATCGTCGCGATGGTTTGTGCCGAGCATGCGCGCGGTGTCTCGCGCGAAGAGATGTTCGGTCGCGTGAGGGTCGTTGAAGCCCATTGAGAACGTGTCGACCTTCTTCCCGAAGTCCTTCGCCATGATTGCGACGACGAGCGAACTATCTACGCCGCCCGAAAGAAACGCGCCGAGCGGAACATCGCTCTCGAGTCGCTTTTCCACAGCGCGCCGTACAAGTCGGCGGAGTTCGTCCTTTGCTTCGGTCGGCGTGCAACGAGTTTCGATCGACTGCTTCGGGTTGAAGT
>QWPV01000002.1:76545-94054 GCA_003671055.1 Planctomycetota bacterium | reverse complement strand
TCGTTCTCGACCATCATGCGTGCGAGTTCCTCGACGGAGGTCTTGGGGATCCAGTCGAGTTTTGTGCGTGCTTTCGTCATGTCGCCGAGGAGTTGCTCGACTTCGGCGGGGCGGAAGTAGCGGGGGTCGACTTCAACGTAGTCCTTGTAGTCAAGTCCGAGTTGACGGAATGAAAGTTCGCAGAACTCGCGCACTGAAATCATCTTGCCTGTGGAGATCACGTAATCATCGGGCGTCTCCTGTTGCAGCATGCGCCACATCGCTTCGACGTAATCGCCCGCGAAGCCCCAGTCACGGAGCGCGTCGAGGTTGCCGAGATAGAGTTTCTTTTGCAAGCCGAGTTTGATGCGGCATGCAGCGCGCGTGATCTTGCGCGTAACGAATGTCTCGCCGCGTCGTGGGCTCTCGTGATTGAACAGAATGCCGCAGGATGCATGCATTCCGTAGCTCTCGCGATAGTTGACGGTGATCCAGTGTGCGAAGAGCTTCGCGCATCCATACGGCGAGCGTGGCCAGAATGGAGTGGTCTCCTTCTGCGGAACTTCTTGCACTTTGCCGTACATCTCGCTTGAGGATGCTTGATAGAAGCGCACTTGCTTGCCAGACCAGTCTTGATAGACACGGACTGCTTCAAGCAACTTCAACACGCCGGTCGCAACGACATCCGTTGTAAAAATCGGTTGATCAAACGACACGCGCACATGACTTTGTGCCGCAAGGTTGTAGACCTCGTCGGGCTTCACTTCCTGAATGATGCGCGCGAGCCCGTTGCCATCGGCGAGGTCGCCGTAATGCAATCGCAAGCGCGATGCTTCATGCGGATCGCGATACACATGATCGATGCGCTCAGTGTTGAAGCTCGATGAACGACGAATGATGCCGTGCACTTCGTAGCCCTTGGCGAGGAGCAATTCGGTGAGGTAACTGCCGTCTTGGCCAGTGATGCCGGTAATGAGCGCGCGCTTCATAGGTGCAAAGTCTAGGGGAGTCTTAAGGCTCGGAACCACCTTGGTTTCAAGCGCTGAGGGAGAGCATTCTTCGGCGGTTATCAACGCGGGCTTGAATGAGAGGGCTCACTCGGCGAACGGTTTCGCGGCTCGCTTGCTCATTTCTTGCATGAGTTCGCGGACATGCTTGTGAATTCCGGGCGCGACGAGGCGCAGCACGCCCACATAGAGCGCCATACCAAACAAACCCGCGCCCACTTGTGCTGCAAGTGAGATCAGCGTGGTGTCGCCGAAGAGATAGAGCATGAGCAGTTGAGGAAGCATCGCGATGGACCCTGCGACGATCGGCGCTCCGTACGCGACGAGAACCACACGCGTTGTTCCCTTCTCGAAATGTACCGAGAGCGCGACCGCAATTGGTCCTGCAAGGGCAGCCACGCAGAACACACTGAACGCGACGTGTCGCGCGATGCCAAGCCATGCAGCGAGGAACACAGCGATCGTCAGCAACGCGGTGTGGGCGATCTGGAATCGAAGCAGTGATTTGAATCGACCGCACGCGCGCATGTACGCGGCTGCGACCTGCACTGGACCGAGTGCGAGGAACGCTGCGCAGAGAATCGACAGCGAGATCCACGCTAGCGACCATCGTTCCGGAAGCAGGACGTGAATGAGTACAGGACTTGCGATCGCGAGTGAGATACAAATCGGCGCGGTCACAGCCAGCGTCAAGCGAATCGTCGCGAGATATGTTTGTCGCATGCGCGCGGGATCGTGTTGGAGTTGCGCAAGAATCGGCTGCGCAATACCCGCCACCGTGTACGACAACATCACATTGATCGCACTCGCGATTTGATACGCGATCGTGTAGCGGCCGAGCACATCGTCCGGGTGGAACACGGAGATCGCGAAGTAGTCGATGGTCTGTGTCGCACCATTGAGATAGTGCTGCACACTTCCAGCCCAAAAATCTCCGGCGAGCGTTCGCATGCGCGTGGGCAGTCCTGGTCGCGTGAACGACAGGCCTGCCGCAGTCATCGTAAAAAGGCAGCGAATCATCGAGCTCAGCAACATGGGCGCCATGAGTGCCCAACCGCCGAAGCCGAGGATTCCGAGCGCGCCAGTGCCGGCAACCATCGACACTGCACTCACGGTGTCAACTGTTGCGAGGTACTTGAATCGATAGTTCAATCGAAGCTTCGCGCTTGCGACGCTTGTCACGCCTTCGAGCACAACCCGAATCGCCATCGCGATGACAAGGATCGAGACGTTCGGATCCGCATACTTCGTGTGCAGAATCGGATACACAAAAATGCACAGGACGAGAATCGAAAGTCCCGCAAAGAGCGCAAGCCACAAGCACGCGGTCTCCCAGAGATTGCGATTGCGTTGATGTCGCACGAGCAGGTCGCCCGCTGCACCAGGGAAGACGAAGCTCAGAAGTGTTGCAACCGAGATCGCCGTCGTGACTGCGCCGACATCGCCGGGCGTCAACGTCCATGCCGCGATCAGGTAGGTCAATAGTCCACTGGTCTTCTGCACGCCCGCTTGCACCAAGCCCCAGAACGCACCTCCCGCAAACTGCTTTCGCGTGTTGCTATCCGTCGAATCGCTCCGACCATCCACGTTGTGCGCGGGCGGCAGCGACGGCACATCACTCTGCCGACGTTCGAGCACCGCTTCAAGATCACGGCCTGCTTCGTCGACCGTAATCAAGAGTGGCACCTCAGCGTCTGCCGCACTCTGCGGATCACTTGTGCCCCAGCGCTCAAGCCACGTTTCAAACATCAAGCAATTCCAAAGTTCCCACTGTGAACGCGCGTGTCCCGCTTGATGTTCTTCCCACAATTCGTGCACGGATTCAGCGTCGAGAAACCCTTCGCTCTCGAGTCGCTTGCGATCAAGAAGCGCGGCGCCCCAATCCTTCAGTTCGCCACGAAGCCAGTCACCGATGGGAACGCTGAATCCCATCTTCGGGCGATCGACAAGTTCGCGCGGAACATAGCGATCAAGCAGATCGCGAAGAATGACTTTGTTGCGACCGCCCGCGAACTTAAAATGATCAGGCAAGCGCAACGCCAACTCAATCAGTCGATGGTCCGTGAGTGGTTCGCGCGCTTCGAGGCTGTTCGCCATGCTCGTGCGATCCATCTTCGCGAGGATCTCATCGGGCATGTAACACGCCATGTCAGAGGTTGATCCGCGAAGAATCGCGCTTGAAACACGCGCAGTCCACGCGGGATCTGTCATCGGGCAGAGTGGTGCGCGTGGATCGACCAGATACAACTCTGGGTTCTTCACAACTGATGCAAGTCGCGCGTACACCTCGCTCGGGTGACGCAATCCAAGCATCGTTGCAAGTTTGAGGAGTCGATCGCGCGGAAAACTCTCGGTGTGGCCGGGGATGTGGAGATTGAGGGGACGCAGCACAGCTGCAGGGAGCAGACTGACTGCTCGCGTTCCAACGCTCATCGCCAAACGCATTGAGTAAGGCCAACGATGCAGGATACCTTCGAGGCGTTGCGCGAACGGATACCTGTCGTATCCGCCGAAGAGTTCGTCGCCACCATCACCACACAACGCGACCGTGATATCACGACGCGCGAGTTTACACACGATGTACGAAGGAATCGCAGAACTGTCCGCGAATGGTTCATCGTAAATGTCGACGAGCTTTGGAATCACATCGAGTGTTTCCGCTGCGCCAACATAAAACTCCGTGTGATTCGTGCCGAGATGTTCAGCGATCTTTCGCGCGTGCGGCGCTTCATCGTAGACCGCTTCTCGAAATCCAATCGTGTACGTGCGCAGCGGTTGCGAAGAAAGTCGCGCCGCAATCGCGGTCACGAGCGATGAATCCACGCCGCCCGAGAGGAACGAACCGAGCGGCACATCTGCAATCATGCGCAGACGCACGGACTCAGTGAGTTGCTGATCAACGCGCTCAAGCGCCTCTTTGTAATCGAGAATCTGATCTTTCACGGCAGCCTCTGCTGCACGCGCTGCACTCCAGTACTCCCACAATTCATCGCGACCTGTGGCGGGATCAATCTCAACAACGTGCCCCGGCTGCAGCTTCTGAAATCCTTCGAAGATGCAATGCGGCGACGGCACATACGAGAAGCGCATGAACAGCGCGACAGCACCGCGATCCACTGGCGGACAACGAAGTGGAAGCGCGCGAATCGCTTTCAATTCACTGCCGAAGACGATGGTGCGACTCCCTGGTCCCATCCGTCCCCAGAAGAGCGGCTTCACGCCAACACGATCACGCGCAAGGAACAACTTCCGCAATTTCGCGTCCCACACCGAGAACGCAAACATGCCGACGAAGCGAGGAATGGATTCTCGAACGCCCCACTCCTCAAACGCTGCGAGCATCACTTCGGTATCGGAGCCGCCCTTGAACTGGTGGCCCTTCTGATGCAGCTCCGTGCGAAGCTCTTTGAAGTTGTAGACCTCGCCATTGAAGGCGATCGTGAAACGACCGCTCCGCGAGGACATTGGTTGATGTCCGTCAGCGCTGCAGTCTTGAATCGAGAGTCGACGGAACCCAAATCCCACGCGACTCGATTCGTCGAACCATGTGCCTTCGTCATCTGGTCCCCGCAACCGAATCGCATCGGACATCCGCCGCAAGATCCGATGTGGATCACGAAAACTTCCGTCTCGGTCGATGAAGCCAGCGATACCACACATGACAGTTTCTCTCAAAGACACGCAGACGGAAACAGTGGGGGAGTTAGAATAACTGCCCACACAATGAAGATCGTCCACTTCATCGACCATCTCGACCTCCGACGTGGAGGTCCTGCAGGCGCGGTAGTTGCTCTCGCGACTGCGATGGCTGAGCGATCTCATTCGGTGGTCGTGACCACGACAACCGCGCGCGATGTGCCGACTTCATGGGGAACCCAACCCCGCGCGCCTCGATGCGTCGAATTACCCGTACTGCGCACGCGACTTCTCTCTCCCGAAGCAAAGGCGCAACTCCGAGAAGTCATTAAAGGCGCAGATGTCGTGCACCTTCACGGTGTGTGGGAACCATCCAACGCGCAGGTCGCAAGAATCGCGCGCCAACTCCGCGTGCCCTACATGATTAGCCTCCGAGGCATGCTTGATGATTGGTCGATGGATCAGCGATGGCTGAAAAAACGCGTGTACTGGTTCTTCTCGGGCAAGAGATATCTCGAGCGCGCGGCTGCAGTCCACTGCACCGCGAAACTGGAACTGAAGCAGTCGAAAAAATGGTTCCCTCTTCGCCTCGGCCGCGTGCTCTACAACCTCATGGACTTGCGCCAGTTTGACTCAATGCCTGGACCTGAAGCAGTGCGGTTAAAGTGGCCCGCGCTTGCGACCGAAGCGCCAAAACTCCTGTTTCTCAGCCGAATGTCGAGCAAGAAGGGTCTTGAGCATCTCATCGAAGCGGCCGCGATTCTCACGAAGCAGGCCGTCGCGCATAATGCGATGCCGCCAGTGGTGATTGTCGCGGGCACCGGCGACGAAGCGTATGAAGCCGAGTGCAAGAAGTTAGTGAAGAAGTTGAACCTCGACTCCACGGTGCACTTTGTGGGCCATGTTGGTGGTGTCGAAAAAATCTCGCTCTTGCAAGCGTGTGATCTCTTCGTCCTTCCCACGAGTCAAGAGAACTTCGGTTTCGTTTTCTTTGAAGCGCTTGCAGCAGGACTTCCCGTCGTGACCACGAATCTCATCGATACCGCAGGCGAGATCGAAGACAGCGGCGCTGGCTTCATCGTGGAACAGTCCGCAAACGCGATCGCCAAAGCATGTGAACTGGCACTCGCAGAAGGCCAAGCCCTGCGAGAACGAGGAAAGGCCGGACGCGCGTGGACCTTCGAGCACCTGAACTCCGAGACAAGTGCTGCGGCGTTTGAGTCGCTCTATAAGGAGTACTCGCAAGAAGGCGTGGACTTCCGAGCCCCTCTGCCGAGCGCGACTGATGCCCGCTCTTCAAGCGACCGATAGAAAGCGAACCACTCGTGCCCACCGATCTCTCCACCTCACATGTCGTTGTCACCGGCGGCGCAGGATTTCTCGGTCGCGCGTTGCTCGCTGAACTTCGCACACAAGGATGCACGAGCATCTTCGTTCCGCGTCGCACGGAATATGACCTCACGCACGAAGCGGATGTTGCGCGGTTGTACGCGGAGCACAAACCCGATGTTGTTCTGCATCTTGCTGCGGAGGTCGGAGGCATCGGTGCAAATCAAGCGAATCCTGGTCGCTACTTCTTCGCCAACATGGCGATGGCATTGCATCTCATCGAACACGCGCGCATACACCAACTCAAGAAGTTTGTGCAGGTTGGCACCATCTGCGCGTATCCAAAGTTCACACCAGTGCCGTTCCGCGAAGAGGAATTGTGGAACGGCTATCCAGAAGAAACGAATGCGCCGTATGGCATCGCGAAGAAAGCCGCGATGGTGATGCTCGACGGCTATCGTCGCCAGTACGGACTTGCATCGTCGTATCTCTTGCCCGTGAATCTCTATGGTCCGTGGGATAACTTTGATCCCACAACTTCCCATGTGATACCTGCACTCATTCGTAAGTGTGTGGAAGCTGCGGAGAGTGGCGCGGCGTTCATGGAATGTTGGGGCACGGGAAGTGCGACGCGCGAGTTTCTCTTCGTCGACGATTGCGCTGCGGGCATCGTCCGCGCTGCGCAACAAATGGACGACCCCACACCGATCAATCTCGGCACTTGCATGGAAATCTCCATTCGCAATCTCGTGGAGTTGATCGCGAAGTTGTGCGACTTCAATGGCGAGATTCGCTGGGATCCCACGAAGCCAGATGGACAACCGCGTCGTTGCCTTGATGCGAGTCGCGCAGAAGCACTCCTCGGATGGCGCGCGAAAGTTTCGTTCGAAGATGGTTTGCGACGCACCATCGATTGGTACCGCGCGAATCGATCGCACCGCGCGCACTACAACCCATCGACTGCAGGCGGGGGCTGACAGAGCTGTGCGCGTGCTCATTCTCAATCAGTGCTTCTATCCTGATGTTGTCGCGACGGCGCAGCACGGTTGGGATCTCGCGCTGCATCTTCGTAAGGAAGGTCATGAGATCACTGCGATCGCCTCGCGTTCCATCTACGGCGCAAAGGGCGCATCACTTGCGAAGCGCGAAGTGGTGCAAGGTGTTCGCATTGAACGCGTGAGCGCGAGCATCTTCGGAAAGTCTTCCATCCTCGCTCGCGCGTGCGACTTTCTTTTCTTCTACATCCTCGCCCTCTGGCGAGCGTTGACGCTCCCCAAGCATGATGTCTGCGTCGTGTTCACCACGCCGCCCTTCATCTCACTTGCAAGTTGGATCCTCCGCCTCATTCGCGGCACGCGATATGTCTATTGGGTGATGGATCTCTATCCCGATGTGCCTGTCGTGTGTGGCGTGATGCGCAAAGACTCGCTTGCTACACGCTTTTTTGAAGGCGTAAATCGCTTCTGCCTTCGACGCGCGGATCGTGTCGTCGTACTCGGTCGATGCATGGAATCACTTGTCCTTTCGAAGGGCATTCCTGCATCGAAACTCGTGCGCATCAATGTGTGGAGCGATCAAGAAGAGATCAAGCCCATCGCGCGCGAAGCCAACGCGTATCGGCGCGAGTGGAATGTCGGCGATCGATTGTTGGTGATGTACTCCGGCAACTTCGGCATTGGTCACGACATCGAGACGATGGCGGACGGCGTGACGCAACTCGCGTCTGATCCACGCATCCTGTTCGCGTTTGTCGGTGGCGGAAAGCGAAAGCCAGAACTCATTGACATTCTGAAGTCGCGCGGCGTCACTGGTTTCATCGACGCGCCGTATCAACCGCGCGAACGACTCGATGAACTCTTGAGCGCTGCGGATGTGCATCTCGCGAGTTTGAAGAACGGCGCTGAGGGCGTGATGGTGCCGTGCAAACTCTACGGCGTGCTCGCTGCAAGTCGGCCGGTTGTGTATGTCGGTTCACCAAGCGGTGAAGTCGCGCGCGTGATTGCCGAAGAACATTGCGGCGCGGTCGTTCCGTGTGGCGACAGCGCGCGATTCATCGAAGCGATTCTCGGTTACGCGAATGATCGCGCGAGTGTTGATGCTGATGGCGCGCGAGGTCGTGCAGCACTCACCGAGAAGTGGGGCGCGTCGCACGCACTTGCGAAGTGGTCCACGCTACTTGGTGAGATTGCCGCGCGCACTTGATGCACGCCGCTCCATGATCTTCATTCGAATCTGGAAGAAGTAGATTCCCTTCATGATCGCGAAAGCAAGGCCAGCGCTGCCGTCAAGGCAACCGCGCTTCACGATGTAACTGTGTACGAAGTACGCAGGCGCAAGCCACCACTTCGACAGCGCGGCGTATTTTTTCCGCTGCGTCTTCGTAAACGCGCTCCACGCTTCAGGCGTTTGTTCTAATCGCTCAACACGCGCCGCTTCCCAAGAGGAGTAATCGTTGTGCCGCGCGATGTAGGCGTGCAAGCCCTTGTAGTCATTGTGTTCAACGGTTGTCGCGAGTTCACCAATCGTTCCGCTCAGCACGGGGTGCTCGTGCACCTCCATGTCGAGCTTGCTCCATTCATTCTCATCGATGCGCTCGTAGAA
This sequence comes from Planctomycetota bacterium, assembly GCA_003671055.1. Lineage (GTDB taxonomy): Bacteria > Planctomycetota > Phycisphaerae > Phycisphaerales > SM1A02 > F1-140-MAGs142. The sequence continues at coordinate 85,502 of QWPV01000002.1, read as the reverse complement.
CCCAGCGCCCGTTCGAATCAGCGCGAGCTTGCGCATCGGCGAACCATGCTTGAGTTCTTTGCCCATGAAGAAGTTCGAATACTGAATCCAATAGCCGTCGTGCGTGGATGCTGTGAGCGTTGCCGCAAGTTCATCCACAAACTTCTCGTCGACATACTCATCCGCATCGAGGAACAAGATCCACGGCGTGGTGAATGTTCGGTTCTGCAACACCCAGTTGCGCTTCTTCGGAAATCGACCGTCCCATTTGAAAAGCAGATACTCCGCGCCAGCTTCGCGCGAAATTGCCTCGGTGCGATCCGTACTCCCCGAATCCACAACCACAATCTCCGCGAATCGACCAAGCCGACTTAGACACTTCGGAAGATTGCGTTCCTCGTTCTTCACGGGGATCACAACGGTGACTGCGATCTTGGATTGGGTACTCAGCGCTGTCATGGGAAATGCCTACATCGGCGTCTCAGGGGGACAGCCTTCATCGGGCACCCCTGAATCTGCCGATAGAGAATCCGCGTGGACATCGAAGAACTCGTCACTGAACGCTCCACGAGCCCCTATTCCTTCAAGGAAAAGGTTGGCCGCATCCTCTGGTCCATGGTGCAAGCCACATTCTTTCGCTGCACCTTTCACAACTGGTACGCAATTCGAAGGCTGATGCTCGCCACATTTGGCGCGAAGCTCCACCCCACAGTGCGCATTCGTCGCACGGTCTCGGTCGAGTGTCCGTGGAACCTCACGATGGGCGCCGACAGTTCCGCCGGAGATCGCGTCAACCTCTATTGCCTCGGACCGGTGACGATCGGCGATCGAACCACGCTCTCGCAAGGCGCGCACATTTGTGCAGGCAGTCACGACTACCGCAAACGCGCGATGCCGCTGCTCCGACCACCGATCGACATCGGCAGTGATGTGTGGATTGCTGCGGACGCTTTCGTTGGACCTAAAGTGCGCGTCGGTGATGGTGCAATTCTCGGTGCACGCGCAGTTGCACTTGCGCCACTCGCGGAGTGGATGATCTACTCCGGCAATCCCGCGCAAGCAGTGAAGGCGCGCGGCAAGATTGAAGACTGACGCCTCGCATTCATCACCTCCAACCCTCCAATGCCGCTTCGTCTCTACAACACGCTGACAAAGTCCACGCAAGACTTTGTGCCGATCGATCCCACTGGCGCCGTGCGCTTCTATTCGTGTGGTCCAACGGTCTACGACGATGCGCACATCGGAAACTTTCGCTCGTTCCTCAACGCAGATCTCTTGCGTCGCACGCTTGAACTCTGTGGCTACCAAGTCCGTCATGTCATGAACATCACGGATGTCGGTCACATGACCGAAGACGATAACGCAGATGGTGGTGGCGAAGACAAGATGTCGCTCGCTGGTCGACGCATTGCAGAGGCGAAAAAATCCGGCAAACTTCCCGCTGGCGCAGACATTGATCCATCGAATCCCTACGCGGTTGCTGAGTTCTACGCATCGCGATTCCTCGAAGACGCACGACACCTCGGTCTCAAAGTCGCGGAAGAAGAACGCACGCAACCACAACTCATGCCGCGCCCCACGCGATGTGTGAAAGAGATGATTGCACTTGTCAGCGCACTCATCGCGCGCGGCAACGCGTACGTTGCGAGCGATGGCGTCGTGTACTTCAGCGTCACAAGCTTCGCGGCATACGGTCAACTTTCCGGCAACACGCTCGACAAGTTGCGCGAAGGCGAGGGCGGACGCATCGATGCCGCGCATCAAGCAGTCAAGCGACATCCCGCAGACTTCATGCTCTGGAAACCAGATCCAACCCACATCATGCGTTGGCCAAGTCCGTGGGGTGAGGGATATCCAGGTTGGCATCTTGAATGCAGCGCGATGGCGGAGATGCTTCTCGGTGATGAGATCGACTTGCACTCAGGTGGCGAAGACAACATCTTCCCGCATCACGAATGCGAAGTCGCACAAAGTTGCTGCGCGAGCGGGCTACCACACTTCTCGCGCGTGTGGTTTCACACAAGGCACTTACAAGTCGAAGGCGAGAAGATGTCGAAGTCGAAGGGAAACTTCTTCACCGCGCGCGACCTGTTCGCAAAGGGCGTCACTCCAGCCGCGCTTCGACTCGAACTCACTCGCACGCACTACCGCACGAATTCAAACTTCACGATGCAAGGCCTGCGTGACTCACAACGCATGATCGATCGCTGGTGCGCAGCAGACGCCGCGCTCCTCGCGCGAGAAAACGACGGCGCAGTTGGCGTAGGACCAATGCAACGCGCGCTCGCAGAGTTCAAAGCTGCACTCGAAGACGATCTCAACATCGCACGCAGCGTCAGCGTAATCAACATCGCCATCAGCGAGCCACCGAGTGGCAGCGCACACGAAGAACGCGCAGCCCTCGCACGAATGAACAGCGTCCTCGGCGTGCTCGAACGCAATGCGCCACTCGTCGCAGAAAGCGACGACCTTGCAACAAAAGTCGAAGCACTCCTCGAACAACGCAAACAAGCAAGAGCCGCAAAGGACTTCGCCGCCAGCGACCGAGCCCGCGACGAACTCACAGCCCTCGGTGTCCGCATCAAAGACACCCCCCAAGGCACCACCTGGGAACGCGCTGTCTAAATCGCATTATCTTCGCGACAAGCTTCGACGAATGACCTGAAGTCGACCGTTCGTGTTCTATGCTTCCACCGTCAGCATCTAGAGCAGCGGAGAAAAATCCGCTCCGAAGAATAGGGTGGAATTGCGCTCTCTACGACAATTGCTCCCGCGTCGAACGGTACGTGTGAATTGCAACCAAAGGAATCGATATGACACCATCAAAGATTCGCGAGACACTCTCATCGCTATGGACAACGCGTTGGCCGGCATTTATCTGGGGACCTCCTGGCGTTGGGAAGTCTTCTGTCATTGCGCAGCTTGCGAAAGAGCGCGGTCAACCGCTTGTTGATATTCGTGCGCCGCTGCTTGATCCCACTGATCTTCGCGGCATTCCTGCTGTTGTTGGTGATCGCGCCGAGTGGTTTCCGCCGGGGTTTCTTCCGCGTGCTGGCGACAAGCCAGGCGTGCTCTTCTTCGATGAACTCAACGCAGCATCGCCCATCGTGCAAGCAAGCTTGTATCAACTCATCCTCGATCGCAAGATTGGCGAGTATCAACTGCCTGATGGTTGGACGATTGTCGCTGCGGGCAATCGTGAAGAAGATCGTTCGGTCGTCTTCCGAATGCCAGACGCGCTTGCGAATCGTTTCGTGCACCTTGAGTTCGATGTGTCGTTCGATGACTGGCGCATCTGGGCAACTGGACGCAAACTGCACCCCATGGTGATTGGCTTTCTTACCATGCGACGTGAATTGCTCTTCAAGCGAGGCGAAGGGCGATCCTTCCCGACTCCACGCTCGTGGGAAATGGTTGCCGACATTCTTGATGCATTCCCTTCACTTGGCGCGGCGGAAGAAGCGGTCTCGGGCACCGTCGGTGTTGGTGCAGCAATCGAGTTCGCAAGCTTCGCACGCGACTCAATCGCGCTCGAAGAGATTGACAGCATCATCGCGAGTCCTGAGCAAGCCGCGCTGCCAAAGAAAATCAGCAGCCTCTACGTTCTCGTCAATCACTTGTCACGCCGCAGCGAGGAAGCTGATATTCGAGCGGCGTGCGGAAAGTTGCTGCTGAGATTGCCGATCGAGTTTGGAACGCTTCTCGCGAAGGACATCCTTCGCTCGCATCCGATGTTTGCGAAAAACGCAGATTTCAAAGCCTTCGTGGGCGCAAACAGAGAAGCGTTCCAATGAGTCGTGGTCGATTGCCGTCATCACCTGAGATTGAGCACGCAGCGAAAGCGAGCGATGCTGAACTCGAAGCGATCGCCGAAGATCGCATGTCTCGCGCTCGACTCCACATCCTGCTTGATCATCCATACTTCGCGTCCGCACTTCTGCAGTTGCCGACGCGCGGTACACATGATGCGACGGCGGTTGCGACGATGGCCACCGATGGTCGACGCTTGCTCTTCAACTTCGAAGCAATCGCTGCACTCACGACGCCAGGCGTTCGTCTTCTCATGATGCACGTGTTGACGCACGTGCTCCTCGATCACGCGAATCGCGCAAATGGTCGCGACTGGAAACGATGGGAACTTGCGTCCGACTACGCCACAAACGCGCTGCTCAAACTGATGGAGTTCGAACTTCCAAAAGATTGGCCACTGAATCCTGTGTGGTGGAATTGGTCGACGGAGAAGATTTATGAGCAACTACCAGCGAAAATTCCGAGCACGCCGATGTTGGACATGCTCATCCCGCCAGTCCGTGAACGATCCGCGGGCGACGGAGAGCGCGCGAACACATGTGCCGCGTTCGATGCCGCAGCAGAAGGGCTTGAAGCGCTCAGCGAGTTGCACGCCAAGTCCATCACGCACCAGTTTCAGCAAGATGTCAGAACGAAGCTGACGGGTAAGCATGCGGGCTCGCAACTTGAAGAGATCAGTGCGAGTGGCAAGGAGCGCGTGGACTGGCGACGGCTTCTCGCGCAGTTCATCATCGGTGGCGCGCGGCGCGAGTACTCAACGTTGCGTCACAATCGCAAACATCTCTGGCGCGGCATCTATCTCCCAAGCCTGATCTCAACTGGCGCGGAGCGCATCGTGGTCGCGATCGATACCTCGGGATCGATGGGGAAAGTCGAAATCGGAGCGATCCTGACTGAGGTGGATGCGTTGCGGCGAACTGAAGCGAGTGAACTTGTCGTGATCCAATTTGACGCCGCAATTCAGGCGGTCGCAACTTTCACGCCGTGGCAAGAAGTCGATCCGAAGGTTGGCACGACCGCGGCGATGAATATGTATGGCCGAGGCGGAACCGACATCTGCCTTCCATTCACTTGGGTCGAGAAAGAACGAGCGGAGGGTCGCACTGTCAATGCGCTGATCATCTGCACCGATGGCTACGGGCCGCTCCCAGCGCGTGCGCCAAGCGGGTTGCCCGTCCTTTTCCTGCTTACGCCAAACCACCAGATGCCGAAGTTCGGCGCCGTGATCGTGCTTGATTGATTGACCACCGCAGGCGGTTTTCATCGCCGATGAACCGATGTCACGGGGTGAACATTTTTTAGGGGCAAAACGCGCCAAAAGTAATTTAGACCAAGCATCCATCCCGATCCCTTTGTCAAACCCGGCTCCTCGAATCGTTCTCGAGCTTAAATCTTGAGGCTCGATTTACTCGTTTTTTTGCTTTAAACGCCATTTTTTAGTGCGTTTGATAACTACTCAAATCAAAGCTGGTTCCGTAGCGTGAAACTACAAGCTGAAAAGTGGCGCTGTAGTTAACCGATGTCACTGATTGCAATAAAGTAAGCCCGTGCTTTTGAAGCCACCGCCCCTACTACTCGCACTCACGACTCAACTCCTCCAAGCCACGCTTGAAAGCTGTTGTATGCCGGCTCAGTCTGGCACGCCAACAGCAATTGAATCGAGCATCTGCGCTGCGCTCCGCGATTCGCCCTCGGGGGCACTCCGATTTGCGGATGTGGTGGTTCCCTCTTCGATGAGCCTTCGGCATCAGTGGCATGTGTTCGAACACGCGCAGCGAATCGTGCAAACACCACGATCAACAACGTGGCGCGGCGGGAAGCGCGTGCCTGCGGCGACGGCATTGTCGCGACACAAGTCAGAGGGTTGCGCATACTGCGCCATCGCACCGCGCTGCGGAACACGCACACATGTGTGTGTGACAGCGAAGAGTAACTCGAGCGGATTCATGACTGCCGTTGGCGTTGTCCGAACACCCAGCCCACGACTGCGCGAGGCTGACCAAGTCCGCGCGTTTGAGATCGAACTAACCTCGGTCGCCGAACTCCGCTCGTTTGATGAGGGGTGCACGCGCCACCCCGATCTCATTCCTGTCATCGAGAAGTCTGGAGTCTGCCTCGGCAGCATCGCGGAGTGGGATCGAAGTCTCGTGCGAACTCGCGCGCTGTGGGTAACGATTCAAGCCTTCAACTTGGAGGGCAATCCGATTGAAAAGTTTGCGCGCATCGATGGCAAGTTGGATGCGGACGTCCCGCTTGTGCTTTCCCTCGCAGACAATTTCGCCAAGCTTGCACTCGGTGCATTGAATGGCGTGACGGTCGAAGTCACTGTGGCTCGCATCAGCGGAAGACCATGTATTCGACGTTGTTTTACGATTGCCCACGAGACAGATGGACCATGGAAGTCGTGGGGGCTCCCTGTGAAGCCCTCACTCAAAGCGCGGCCTACTCGCGAGAGTGTCCCCATCCACTGGATCGCCGATCCAACAGGTGAACTCGAACTTGCGGTGTATCGCGCTGCTGGGGGGGTCGTCTATCAACACGGCAACGTGTTGCGCCCTGTGTGGGCAGGGCTCATCAGACGGGCGCATCAACCCGCATGAATGGTGCGCACTTCAGGATTTTTGTTCCGGGTTGTAGTCCGCCCCAGCGCGCTGATGATTCGATGCCGTTGGTTGCGGCTTCTTCGGTTGTTTTTGCACCGAATGCGGCGAGAACTTCTGCGCATTTGGTAGGCATGATTGGTGTGAGCAACACGCTTGCGATGCGTACGCCTTCTGCGCATGCGCTGAGGATGCGTGCGACTTCTGGCAACTTTGTGGGATCCTTCGCGAGCTTGAATGGCTGCGTTTCGTTGATCAACACATCGACGGCGCGAATGATTGATAACGCGGAGTCTGCTGCTTCTGCGAGTTCGAATGCGGCGTAGTGCTTGATGACTTTGCTGGAAATGTCACTTGTGAATGCGCTCCATGTTGGTGCGCCTGCTGTTGCGCTGATTGGCATGCTTGCCGTTTCTGCTTCGGGCATCACGCCGCCGAAATATTTTTCGATCATTGAACTCGTGCGCGAGGCGCAGTTCGCGTACGTGTTCACGAGTTGCGCGGTGTAGATCTCGTGGAAGTGCTTCGGGCTGAAATCTGAATCTTGCGTGCCGAGTGGACCTTGTGTGGTCATGTACCAACGCCATGCATCGAGGCCGTACTTCGCGAAGTAGGACTCGATCGTTTCGAGATCGATGAAGTTGCCGAGTGACTTCGACATCTTCTGTCCATTCGAAATCCAGAACGAGTGCGCGTAGACACATTTCGGCATCGGAAGGCCAAGCGCCATCAAGAGTGCTGGCCAAACAACTGCGTGAAACCAGAGGATTTCTTTGCCGATGACGTGATACTCGGGCGGCCAGAATTTCGCGCGTGCCTTCGCCAGTTCGCCGTTTGGTTCACCGAGTCCGAGCGCGGTGGTGTAGTTGAACAGCGCATCGATCCACACATAGATCACGTGCTCTGGCGCGCTTGGCATCCCAATGCCCCATGAGAAATTTGTGCGCGTCACTGGCACATCTTGTAGTCCATCGCGCAATCGTCCACGAACTTCGTTGAAGCGTCCCGCTGGACGAACGAACTCGGGATGCGCGTCGAAGAATTGTTCGAGTCGCGCTTGATACGCGCTGAGTTTGAAGTAGTAGTTGTGTTCCTTCGCGCGTACAAGCGGCTTACCGCTGATAGGACTCTTGTACTCAAGCTCCTTCGCGCGTGTGTCGGTGACGTACTCCTCTTGCCCTTCGTCGTACCAGCCTTCAAACTCGCCGAGATACACATCGCCTGATGCAAGCAGTCGTTGCACGAAAAGTTTCACTTGTGATTCGTGGCGCGCTTCGGTGGTACGGATGAAGTCGTCGTTCGAAAGCCCGAACAGCTCCATCACTCGTCGAAACTCAGCGGAGTTTTCATCCGCGAGTGCTTGCGGAGAGATTCCGCGTTCGCGCGCGCTCTTCTCCACTTTCGCGCCGTGCTCATCTGTGCCAGTCAGAAAGAAAACTTCGCGACCATCGAGCCGTTGCGCTCGTGCCCACACATCGCAGAGCGTCGTCGTGTATGCGTGACCGATGTGCGGACGGTCATTCACGTAGTAAATGGGCGTCGTGATGGAAACGGGCGTGCGCTGGGAGAGCATGAGGTGGCGATTGTACGCATGCAGGTCGCTACGCTTCCCTTGTGCCGGAATCTGTCGAACAACCCACCGATGCGCTCCCGCGCGTGCCTCGGGCTCCATCGAAAGAGATGAGTCCGCTCGCGATTGCTGCGACTGTTGCGGTTGTCGTGTTTTCTATCTTTCTCGGTGTGTTCGGACCGCGCATTGGAAATCGTCCGGGAATCTCAGTAGGCGTGTCACTGAGCGACCTCGCGCTCGCAGTCGAGTCTCGCCATGGCGAACGCCTCGTCAATACGATCCACGCACCTCCGCACGATCCACTTCCGATTGAGACCGTGCAAGCGATCGTTGAAAATGCGCTGCACAGAACTGTTGAACTCCCTGCATTAGGAACGGATGGCCACTGGGTTGGCGGAAACGCGGTGCAACTTCCAGGCGGACGCGCCGCCGTGTTATTCGCGCAGTATGAAGGTGGCCGCTACGGCGAATATGTCACGATCTGTATCTTTAATGACGAGGATCGCTTCACGGTCTTCGATCCGTTTGGCAGACCCATCGGGCTCCCCGACGGCGAAGCATTCGTGATCGAACCACCGAGCGATTTCGGCGGCACGACGGTTGTCATCTGGCGCGAAGACTCGCTCGTGTGGGTGATCGCGGGCGCCGAACATCCCATTCTCGAAACTCTCAGGTCGACCCTGCAAGCGCGTGTTCATGGTTCATCGCTCGTCCGAGAGGTCCAAGAAAATCCGACTCCATAAAAACGGTGCATCCACTCGCCGAGTTGCCGATCAAACAAGTCTCGTGCGCACCGATCTCTCCATGAAACTCTTCCAATTCATCACGACACATCATCTCGCGGCGATCACAGCGTGTATCGCATCGGCAACCGCGTTCGCACAGAATCCACCAGCAGGACGGGGATTCGCAGGTCGCGGGCAGGGAATGGGGACAGGCACAGGGATGCAGGTCTACGACCGCGTGTACCGACCGGGCGTCGCGCTTCCAATGGGTGC
>QWPV01000002.1:66086-75917 GCA_003671055.1 Planctomycetota bacterium | reverse complement strand
GCAGTCTCGACGCTTCCGGGAGTCGGTCCAGTGACTGTGGAAATGAATGCTGACCTCGCTGCGCTGAAACTTTCCCCGCGCAGTTACAACGAGATCCTCACGACGATTGTGCAAGCCTACGAAAACGATCCGACGAAAACGATCAGTGCCGATCCCGCTGCACTCAAGCGCATTCGTGAACATCTTGCGGAATTGCGTGGTGAACTGCGAAAGGGAAGTGACGCGACGCCAGTGCCGGAGAGCGCGCTAACTCCACCGCGCGATCCGACCGACACAACAGCGGTTCCGATACCAGCGCCGACAGATCCGCTTCCTGAAAATACGACAACTCCCGAGAATGCAATTCAGCCACCGAAACTTCCGGGCGACGCGCCGTATCCGACTGGTGAACTCCCCGACAAGTTGAAGCCGCCAGCATCAGTGAAGCTCTCCATTCCAGAACTCGCAAGAATTCTTCGGCATGGGAAGCATGTAGATGAACTTGCGGCAGGCGACCGTATGCGAGTCGATGAGTTGGTTCGTCAAGGAGAGGCGAAGTTGCGCGCAGGAGAATATTTCAGCGCCGAAGAGTTGTTCATGCAGTCACAGATGATTGCCGCGGAAAATCCCTTTGCAGAAGCGGGAATTGCAAACGCGCAGTTGGGCGCAGGGCTTTATCTCTCCGCGTCGCTCACGCTTCGCAATCTGTTCGCGACGAATCCTGAGTTGATTGACACGACGTATGACAGAGCGTTGCTTCCGAGTGATGTGCGAATGGACACCGCAGTGAAGTCACTGCGAGAGCGCATTGCACTTCGCGCAGACGCAGCGGAGTATGGGCTCACACTGGCGTACATTGGAAAGCAACTCGGACAGCCCGCAATCATTCGAGAGGGGCTTGCTGAAATCACGGGCAACCCACAACGCGATACCGTTCGTGAGTTGTTGACGGAGATCTGGCTTGCTGATCGCACGGTTGCGCCTGCGCCAATCACTCCATCAACTGAACCGACGAAGTAACCGCTTCGCACGGATCACGCGCGACGCCACCAACCACCGATGCGCGGAAGTTGTTGTCGCTTGCTCGCAACCAATAGAGCGACGCCCGATGCGACCATCAATGCGGAGAGTTGCATCGGCACGGTCACTCCAGCGAACGTGAGGTAGTCGGCATCCGCTTGTCGGAACTGTTCCGTGGTGACGCGTAGCGTGCCGTAGAGAATGAGGAACGCGCCGGCAATCAGGCCGGGTCGACGAGGTGTCGCCCAAAGAAGCGCGAGGAGGATGAAGACGATCACGCCTTCGCTCAATGCTTGCATGAAGTTGATCGGCCAGTATGCGGTGAGTGTTGGCAACAGTCGCTCTTGCATCACGGCGTTGCCGGCGTACGCCTCATCGCGCACGTATTGCTGCATGGCGAACGCAGAGCCGAGACGAATACGTTCCGCTGCAAACTCCGTCGAACCATTCCACTGTGAATAAAAGACTTCGTCTGGATACTTCACACTCCACCACGGAGGATTCAATTGCATCACAGCGGCAAGTGGCTTCCCCCACAGTTCGGCGTTCACCCAGTTTGCCAGTCTGCCGAAACACAAACCGAGTGGCGCAACAAACGCGACGGAGTCCACAACAACCAACATCGCAACGCTTCGTGTGCGCGCAAACCAGAGACACGCGATTGCGACGCCCAATATTCCACCATGACTCGACATGCCGCCTTGATGCACCGCAAGGATGCGCCAGTACGGGAACTCTGCGCCAAACTCGATGAAGAAATGTGGTTCGTAGAACAGACAGTGCCCGAGTCGACCACCCAACACAACGCCGATCATCAAACAGAAGATGAGATCGCCAACATCGCGCGTGGAGAACGGAATTCGTCCTCGCTTTGCGAGTTCACGCAAGATGCACCAACCGCTCAAAAATCCAGCCGCGTATGCGAGTCCATACCAACGCGGCCCAACGCCTGGCGTCAACTCAAACACGAATGGATCGAGTGTGTGAAGCGTGGATTCTGCGAGGCAACAGCTCAACATGCGCGAGATGCTACGCCCTTCGATCGCGATACGCTGCGCAGATGTCGACCAGCTTGCCAAGTGAGTTTCAGAAGTCCGCGCGCCCAGGCGATTTGACTCCCGCACTCCACGTGCTTCTCGCAGGCGGCGCGTTGAGCGAAGCACAAGCCGAACACGCGTTCACTGAACTTGCCACCGGCGCATCACATGATGGTGAGATAGGCGCGTTTCTCGCGCTGCTTGCGGCGCGCGTTCCATCGGTGAATGAACTTGTTGGCGCTGTGCGCGTGATGCGATCGAAGGTTGAGCGTGTTCCCACGCGATTGCTTCCCGCGCAGTTACTCGACACCGCAGGAACGGGCGGCGCACCGAAGAGTTTCAACGTGAGCACGCTTGCGGCGTTTGTCGCTGCTGCAAATGGTGCAAAGGTCGCAAAGCATGGCAACCGTTCGCGTACTGGTCGCGGGAGTGCAGAGACGCTTGAGCGTGTTGGTGTGAACATCAATGCGTCGCGATCTGTCCAAGCGAAGTGCCTCGAGGAATGTGGCATCTGTTTCTGCTTCGCGATTCACCATCACCCTGCAGCGAAACATGCGATCGGTGTGCGCAAGGCGCTTGGCTTTCCAACGATTTTCAATCTACTCGGACCACTCACCAATCCCGCTGGTGCTGCGCGACAAGTGATGGGTGTGTACGCGCCGCAGTTTGTTCGCCCAGTTGCTGAAGCGTTGCTTCGCCTCAACGCGACACGCGCACTTGTATTGCACTCTGAGGATGGACTTGATGAGGTCTCGATCTTCAAACCCACACGCGTCGTCGAAGTGCGAGCTGGTGCGCTTCGTGAGTGGACGATTGATCCTCGCGCGCTTGGGCTTGCGAATGTTGATCCGAAGACACTTGCACCTTCTTCGCTCGATGAAGCGGCCGCGTTGTTTGAAGCGGTGCTCCGCGGCGAAGAGCGTGGACCACGGCGCGACCTCGTGCTTGTGAACGCTGCGGCGGCGATGCTTGCTGCGGATGTTGTGGCATCGATGGAAGAGGGAATTCAAGTCGCAGCTCAATCGCTCGACTTTGGTGATGCATGGAAGTGTTTCGAGTCGCTGCGAGAACTCTCGCTGTCGAGTTGAGAAAATTCGGGGTAGAAAAAAGGCCGTGTTTTCAGGCCTGGCGAAATTCCGCTGTATGTTGACGTCTCGAATCGGAAGACCACTCGTGCTGCGCGAGTGTGATGTGTTGTGATGCGATGTGATGGGGACTTCTGTCGGAGGATTGTGATGTCTGGGACGGACCGGAAATGAGAGTTGCCTCGCTCACGCGAGAGTGGTGGGAAAAGCACGAGTGGCTCGCGCCTCCAGAACGGAGTGAGAGTGCTCGCTTCTGCGCATCGCTTTGCCCCATTGCGACAATCGCTGTCGCCACAGGATTGTGGTGTGGGTGTGCACTTGCTGGTATTGATTTTGGCATTGGGCTCACAGATGTACGAGCTTGTGTCCTCGGAAGCGAGGCGATTCGCGCGGGTGCGTCTGTGTGGATTTTGCCGCTGAACTATGCAGCGCTGGTCGTGCTGATCGGTGCGTTTGTGCTGGTGATAGTGGGCTCCGTCGAATCGCGACGACGACGATTGTTGGTTGGTGCCACGCTCCTCGCAATCGCGGCTGCACTCTTCGGCGCGAGTTTGCGCGCTCGGGAGATCGTCTCGAATTGCCGCGCGCCACCGAGCATGGCCACAACTGAAACCGCCCTCGTTCGCATTGAGGGAACACTTCTCGATGTACCTCAACACAGGCTCACTGGATCAGACGCGCTATCGCACTTCTATGGCGAGCGTGATCGTTGGACATCTCGTATCGACTCGCTCACAAGCGTGGCGGACGATGGTGCTTGCGTGGATGTGGATGGTGTGTGCTCGGTTGTCATGTCGAGTAGTGCGCCGCTGTGGAAGCCAGGCGAGCGGTACTCGTTCTTGGGAAGGCTACGCATGCGAGTGCCTCCCGCGAACGAGGCCGAGTGTCTGGCGTCGCCTCCGCGGTCACTTCACCATGCGTGGGGCTCGATGTCTATTGAGCATTCCGATTTAGTCAAGCCCGCTGTCACGAGTGATCGCGCGCCTTCATGGCTTCGAAAGTTGATGGCTTGGCGTTCCATCGCGCGCGCGAGGCTGCGTGAATCAGTGCTGTCAGGCATGCCGGCGGGGGATGGTGATCACGTGCGCGCAATGCTCGTCACGCTTCTGCTTGGTGGCGAAGAAGATGGGTCGCGCGCGGTGGAGCAGCGCTATCAAGTTGTCGGACTTTCGCACATCCTCGCGGTAAGTGGATTCAATCTCGTGGTGCTCGGCGCAATCGCTGGATGGATCGCGCGTGTGTGCTTTCGATCGACACGCACACAACTCATCGTCGTACTCATTGTGATGCTCGCCGCGCTCTGCTTGCTTGCGCCAACTGCGAGCGCGATGCGGGCTGCGTCCATGTCTGTCATTGGAGTGGCAGGTGGACTCGCGCGTCGTGACTGGAACTCTGGCGCAATCCTCGCAGCGGCCGCGATTCTCGCGCTCGTCGCAGCACCTTCAACCGCGCTCGATCCAGGATTCCAACTCAGCTTCGCGGCAGTCCTCGGTCTACGGTTTCTCGCGACACCACTGCGCGCGCGCATCTTCCCAGCGCTCGATACTCAACCGACACACATCCTTCGATTCACCGTGCTTCTCATCGCCACTGCGCTCGCGACAAGTCTGGCTGCAACGCTCGCGACGATTCCGATTGTGATCATTCGATTCGGCACCGTTGCTCCATACGCCGTTTTTGAAACTCTCGTTTGTACGCCGCTTGCGACGGTGATCATGGTGATCGGATATCCGAAGGCGATGCTTGGGTCGTTGCTTCCTGTGCTGAGCGCGCCACTCGGGCTACCTCTGTACTGGCTTGGATCACTTCAAAACGCTCTCGTTGAACTCTCGCTGCAACTCCCGCATCTCGGCGCTCGCACATTGTCGCCCATTCAATATCTCGGGCTTCCGTTGTGTTTGATTTGGGCTGCGGCATGGATGATTGCACTGTGGTTCGCGTGTCGCGGAACACTTCGATTCCAACGACGCTGCGCGGTGATCATGTTGCTGCTATGCACTGCAGTCCCTGTCGCGCCGGTCTGTTTTCCTAAGATGCCACCATGGTTCGAACTCCGTGTGTTGTCCATTGGCGATGGGACCACGATGGTCATCCGAAGTGGCGACGCGACCGCGCTCTTCGATGGTGGTTCGCTCAGCACGTGGAGTGTCGCGCAACGCATTCTCGTCCCCGAGCTTCGCCTTCTCAATGCTGGGCGTGTCGACGCGGCGTTCGTTTCACATCCGAATCTCGATCACTTCTCCGCGCTGCTCGATGTTGCGCTGTATGTTGGGATCGGTCATCTCTATGTCACCGAGCAATTCATGGTGGCTGCCGCACATGAGGGCGAAGCGCCGCACGCTCTGATCAATGGTGTGCGCGCGACAGGTACCGAGGTTGTTGTCCTCCGTGCGGGAGATTCTGTGCGCGTGGGCAATTCGCTGTGGAACATTCTCGCGCCCGATGCTGGATTCGTCGCGCGCAACGCGAATGATTCGTCATTCGTAATACGGATCGATGTTGATGCTTGTGAGCATGGCGCCGCGCCTACGCGCAGTGTTCTACTTATGGGCGACCTTGAAACCGAGGGCATTGCTCGCGTACTCAAATCGCCAGCACCAAACGTGATCGCTACCGCACCAAACTCCCTCAAGGCGGATGTCTTCGAAATTCCACACCACGGAAGTTGGCGCCCGATCGTGCCATCGCTCGTCGACGCAGTTGATCCACTCGTTGTCCTTCAATCCACCGCGTCGAGGCGCTTTGCGAATGATCGATACGCACCGGCGATGCTCGACCGCTCGCGCGGTGTCACGTGTCGAGACGGAGCGATGCGTGTGCTCATCGACGCGCGTGGCACCCTTGAACTACACACCTTTGACAGAACTGCGTGTATGTGGATCACGCGCCGTATCGATCGGCGCGCAGAAACATCGCGCGCTCGAACCGGACGCAGTTCCCGACAATCCCGTGCGCCCCCTCGCGAAGCTCGATACGAATACTCGCCTTGCCGAGCGGCACATGTAGCCAACGCTTGCTCTCTGCTGCGTCGAGAGTAAACGCCACGGTCGCTCCACTGGTCGCTCCACCGATCATTGTGTGGTCGACGGCAATACTCATGTTCACAATCGCGCTCGCACCAGGAATGGAGGTGTCATCGAGCACGACTTCGCTCACGAAGATCCAATCGTGGGTTTGGTCTGGCGCGTCAATAAGGATCGTCGTCGGGCCGTTGAGCCTTAGTGTTGCGACTCCGAGCGCGTCATCGCGAGTTCGCTGGATGCCATCGAAAGGAATCTCTGCGCCGCCACGCGCGCGAAAATCATCGGTAACAACGAATCGCTCGATGTGGCTTGCCACAGCGGGCACGAATGCTTCGCGATAAAGCGCGATCGCTGTGATGTCGTCAAGCGATACCTCGAAGGCGAGAGTGGGAGAGGCAACTTCTCCGTGCGGGGGTGCGTTGGGTGTGTTTGTGGTTTCTGTGTCTCGCTCTGCTTGTGTCGGCGTAAACACGGAGGACTGAAATCGAGCGACCAAGCCTTTGATCACAACCAAGTCAATCGCATCAAGCACGGACCCGTCTCGAAGCCACAGTCGCGCGACGCGCTCGTCCCTGGCGCCGCTGCCTTCTGTGGATGCGCCGCTGCCCTCTGTGGATGCGTTGTCCATCGATTCAGAGAAACGAATGCGTGCGACTCGTGTGATTGGAATCCTCTGCGCGTTCTTCTTCTCGGTACCCGCAATGTTCTCTGCGCCAGCGCTGTCTGCTGTAATTATCAAGTCGTCGGAAATCGACTCGACGAATCCCTCCACGGTGTCTCCGTTGATCAACTCGACGATATCGCTTGTCGAACTCGAAAGTTGCTTCTGTCGATTTGTGTCTCGTCGCAGTTGCAGTTCTTGCACATCGTCGATCGAGATCGCGGTGCTCCCGAGCCACGGGTGCGTCCACAAACATTGATCAGACGAAACACTCAGTGCGCCAGAAAACTTTTGCCCATCTCGAAGTTCGAGTAAGCCCACGCCGATCTTTGTTGTCTGCGATTTCTGCATCGCCGATTCGCTTGCGCGCGCTGGTGTCTCAAAAATTTCGTCCTGTCCGCGAGCGCGTGTGGCGGCCTTTTGGAGCAATGCTTCTGCGCCGTCGAGTGGTTGACCAACGGTTCCGTCTGGTCGGCGTGTCCAACCAAGTGCTTTCCCATGGAGTGTCGGAACTGGCCACATCGCCACCACATCGCGTCGCGAGATCATCGATACGGTCAAATCAACAGTGCTGGTCACGCGCTCGAGCACAGCGACATGCTCGTCCGTCACGCTCATCAACTGACCACTGCGCAAGGTTCCGTTCGTCAGCAAGATTTCCATTTGGTGAAATGGAGATTGCACTTGCTCCACGAGCATCGTTGCCGCGTTGCCTGCGTTGCCTGCTTCAACCACGACGGCGCCGAAACTCGTCAACACACAAAGTTGCGCCACAACGACCGCCACAACGGCGTAGCTTTTCGTTCGCAGAGGAGAGTTGAGCTTTGCGTAGTCCATGTCGTGTTCGTCGTGTTCGTCGTCGACGCGTTCACTTCTGAAAAATCGGGAGATAGCGCTTAGGCATCTGAAGCACGATGAGTGCCATCGCGGTTGCATACGCGTCTCCAGACTGCGCATCAGACCATGATCCATCTGCCTGCTGCCGCGAGAGCAACTCTGCGCGCACTGCTGGCCACCACTTGCTCCAGCGCTCGCCGCCAGCGAGGTACATCGCTTGCGCTGCGTAGTAATGACCGTAGAAGTAGTGAGATTGCGCGAAGGCGCCGTTCACAGCGCCTGCGCTAGGGAACGCGAACTTCATCAAGTAGTCGAGACCACGTTCAGCGGAATCATCTTCGTACACACCCGCATAGAACAATGCTGCGACACCTGCTGCAGTGCGCGGCCACAGACTTCCGCCTGCTTCCTTCATGTATCGAAACCCACCATCACTGTTCTGGCAACTTCGAACATAACGAACTGCTGCGTCGATGGTTTCTTTGGGAACTTTCAACCCTGCGTTGCGCGCGCTCCGGAGCGCCATCACTTCGCAAATCGTGACCGAGATGTCGGCATCGTAGGGCACGGGGTTGTAGCGCCACCCACCTTGATCGTTCTGACAATTCACGATGAGTTGCACCGCGCGCACAAGTGCATCGCGCACGCGCTCATCCGTGTGATTCATCCCGTGCACTTCACCGAGAAACAAAGTTGCGAACCCGTGTCCGTACATCGGTCCACTCGACTCATCACTCGCGATCAATCCCGTCTCACTGCAATTCGACAACACGTAGTCCAACGCGTGCTGCACAGCCTCGCTGTAAGTGCCTCGACCAGGAACGCTTCCTTCGGCCATGAATGCAATTCCACCAAGTGCGGTGATCCCCGCGTGCTGCGCGAGTCGCCCTTGACCAAAGCTGCCGTCTTGATTCTGCGCCGACTTTAGATACTCAAGTCCTCGACGCACGGCTGCGTCAAGTTCGGGCGTTATCTCATCTTCGATCGGTGCATTCTCTGCTCCGCGAATGGGCGGCGTTACCTTCACATCCGGAACAACCACTGGTGGCGGTTGTGGCGTGGCGCTTGGTGCCGCTGGTGTTGTCGGCGAAATGATTGGTGCGGGATCTTGTGCATGGATCGACGCAGCGCAGAGTGCAAGGATCACAAGCATCGCTGCCGCGCACACACGAGGGTGCATCACATTCATCGCGATGCCTCTTCCGCGAGTCGCTTGTAATACTCACGCGTCAATCGCTCGTAGGGCGCGGATACATGATCGCGTCTCCCTTGAAGAATAACTTCGCGCAGGCGTTGCGGTAAGCGTCCCCATTCAATGCCTGCTTCACGAAGTTCTGCGCCGGCATCGCCTTGCTCAAACTCGGTTGGCTTGTCAGTCGCGTCGCTTGAGTCGGTGCCGCCTGGCTTCTTGTTCGCGCCTGATTGCTCGCCCTCACCTTTGCCTTCACCCTCGCCCTCGCCCTTACCCTCTTGTTTGCCGCTCGCTTGATTCGCGCCTTCGCTCGGATCGCCCGAGGAATCCTTCTTCTGTTTCTGCTTGGACTGCGATGAGCTCGAAGAAGAACTCGATTGTTGTTGTTGTTGTTGCTGCCGCTGACGAGCTGATGCGATGAGTGCATCAAGCGCCTTCAATGCCGCCTCCTGTGCGCGCTGTGTGCCAAGCCCGGTGTCGCGCTCAGTGGAAAGTCGCGCTTGACTGATCTTCATCTCCTCAAGCGCTCTTTGCATGAGATCCGCTAGCGATGGTTGACCCGCAAGCACTCGGTCTACCGCGCCCTCGCGCTTTGCGCCAGCAACTTCGTCCGCACCACGAGAACCGCCGCGCTCTGCTTCGGGGATTCCCAAAATGTCATCGAGCGACCGCTCACCACCTTTGGGTGGTGGTGATTGCATCGGCGGTGTGGTGACCGGCGCAGTCTGTGGAGACGCCGTCGCCACGTTGCATGCGAGACAAACTAAAAGGAGTGGAGCGCTGCGCTGCATAGAAATCAATTTCCTGACAACTATCCATCGACCTCGCGTGGAGTTCGTTGCATAAAAGTGCTTGATTGCAAGAAAGAAAGTGCTCATCGGTGTGGTTCTCGCCTTTGTGCACCGCGCCGTTGGGGCGAATCAGTCTCATCATCAAAGAACAAGAGGTAGTCAACAGCGTTGGCCTCGCCACTTGAAAGCCCAAAGGCATCGCCGCC
>QWPV01000002.1:0-65813 GCA_003671055.1 Planctomycetota bacterium | reverse complement strand
TCTTCGATTGAAACTCCATTTGCGCGCGACGCGTCAAGTTGAAGTGTTCGATCGAAAATTGATTGCTGCATTCTTCGAATAAGTTTCAATTCTGCGAGCGGTGGAATCGTTTCGCTTGGTTGACCGCCACCACCGGCACCACTGCCACTACTGGCTGGCTCTTGTGGTGCTTTTTGTTCCGCAAATGGATCTTCCTCTTCGTCTTTGCCGAGTGCGGCAATGATGTCTGCAATGCCCTGAGCGCCTTCGGTCTGCGCAAGCAACGCGTCTATTGCACGCGCTTTACTCAATGCGTCCACAGCCGACGCAAGTCGCTCATCGATCTCGTGATGCATGTCGCTGAATGCTGCGCTCTTCGCGACGGTCTCTTCATCGGTCAAGATCCCAGCGACCGCGGTTCGCACTTCCGTTTGCGCAACACCGAGTCGACGCAATTCAACTTGCTCGCGTCGAGTTGGTGCATTCTTATCCACTGGCACACTTCGCTCGGTCTGCATTCGAATCGCGACTTCTCGTTCAAGAAGTTCTCGGTACTTTGCGAGCAACTCTTCGCGCTTCTCCGCGGCCGCCTCTGCTTGCGCGCGCTCCTTCGCCGCCTCGGCGAGCGCTAGCGCCTCCTTGAAACTCACAAGCGCGCTTTCCGCTGCTGCTGAAGCGTCGGTGAGATTTGGTTGCTCTTTCCGCAAGAGCGATGCTGAGGCAGAGAGACTCTCCGCAGCTCGTTCAAGCGGCGCTGCGACACGTGATGCGGCGCGCCCTGCAGTGCGTGCTTCGCCGGCCAAGCCGCGCGAGTTCTGTGAGATGACTCCAACGCTTCGCGCATTTGTCTCTGTGGCTGCCACCTCAAGCAGTTTCGGAATCACCACCTCGGTTTGACCAATGAAGCGCTCCACACTCGCAATCAAAGACTCAAGCACACGCGCAAGTTCCTCTGCGCGAAGCTTTCCAGCATCCTTCAACGCTTGCTCTGCTTGCGCGAGTGCGTTCATCGCACGTTGCTCCGCTTCCCCAGCTTGCGTCAATCTATTGTCTTCTGTGTCCTCTGCGGCTTGCTCCATCTCTTCGCGCACGCGACCCTTCTGCGCTGCTTGCGCGGCCCGTTCGAGAGCACGCGCAAGCGCTGGGTCGATCTTCTTTGTTGCTTCTTGGCGCTCTCGAAGTTCGTTGAGAAGCGAATCCGCATCTGTTGCTGCGTCACGCTGTTGCGTGGCAAGTGCATCAAGCGCAGCGCGGTCTTCGGCTGAAAGTTCGTCGCGCGCTTTGGCTTGTGTTCGGCTCGCGAGCGCGCTTGTGTCCGTCGCGAGTTTCTCAATGCGTTCACGCAATTCCTCCAGGCGCCTGCGCGCAAGCCAAGAATCTGCGTCACGATCAAGAAGTTCAACGAGTGCCTCAAGGTTTGCGCGAACTTCTTCTTGCGCACCCTTCGCATCTTGCTCCGCCTTCGCAACGCCTTCTGGAGAAGCGCCTGGTGCCTGTGAAGACTCAATGTGTTGCGCTGCTTCTTCGCTCGCCGCACGCGCTGCTTCACTGACTGCTTTTGCCTCAAGTGCAATCTGAGAGAGCTCGTTACCTTCGCGACCATTGCGCTGCATGCGTCGCCCGAGTGTTGCAAGCGACTCCGCGTGGCGCACAAGCGACTCGCTCACTTCTGCTTGCTCTTTCGCAACAGACTGGTCGCGTTGATCTGTTTGTATCTTGCCAACGAGGCTTTCTTGCGCACGCGCTTGAAGTGCGTCTGTGCGAACTACTTCGCGTCGAACAGAAGCCAGTGTTGAACGAAGTTGTTGTTCAAAGTCCTCTTCGCTCACAATACGAAGTGTGCGTGGCGCACTCAACACGCGTGGGTGTCGCACGCCATCCTGCACATAAATGTCTTCTGCGACCGCGCGCACAAGCACGGTCTCGCCCGCACTCACGCCGAGTGACGCAAGCGACAGTTGTTGCGACTCATCAACAAGCACACCAGTCGCGGGCTTGAGTTCTGTACGCAGCACTCGCTCGTCCGCAACATTGCTTGCGCGCGCCGTGAACTCGAAGCCTGTCTGCGCGAGCCCGAGGTCATCTTGGAGTTCACCCTTCAGCGGAAACACTGCGTCCACAACAAAGGACTCATCGTTAGGCGGCTCGATGATTGCTGCGGTCGGTGGGCGATCGGGCAGCGTCTCAAATGCAAATCCAATGTCGTTTCGATTCGTCAGCCCAAAGTGAGTGTGAAGTCGAACTTGGATTTTCGCCGCGCCTCGCGCGACGCCCTCGATGAGAACCATAGTTGGATCGGCGTCATCAATGAAGACTGTTCCATCGAAGCCTTCTGTTCCAGCGATCGACACTTCGGCTGGAACGTTCAGTTGTGCGCGCACACGAATGAGGCTTCCTTCGAGTACAGGCTGTTCGACGAACGCGCTGTCGTTTGTTCCATCGCCGAGCGATTGTGTGAATGTCTCGACAACCACCCCGTGTGTTTCAAGATAGTTGGGCGGCAGCGCCTCGAACGCAGCCGACACAATGGATGGCGCGGGAACAAATGCGAGATGCACCAACTCGCTCTCGTTGTCGTGTGAGAGAAAACGCAACTCAACCGCGTCTGTGCTGACTTCGAGCAATCGCTCGTACACACCATCTGGTTGGCGCGCGAGAAGCACCTCGGTCCATGACGACCACGTGGTTGCCGCCGTATCTTTCACGCGATACGACGCCCAAACACGTTCGTCTTCGTTATCGCCTCGCGAAAGTTCTGCCCGCAGCGCAAGTGGTACGCCCTTCGCGTGCACACTCTCATCAGCGAGGAGTGCGCGCACTTCCGTACGCGCTGGCCATCGCGTGTCGCTCCACGGCATAAGTACGCGCGTTGCGCCGACGCGCAGAAGGTTGCCCGAGAGCGCGCCAACAAGACTCAACAGTGTGATGCCGATCACCAACCATGTTGCATGCTTACATGTCGGTCCAAAGCGAAGTGCCTTGTGAAGTTCGGTGGCCTCGGTGGAAAGGTCAACATCGTCGATGACTTGTTGCGTCAGTTGATCTCGGGTGCTTGACTCGACCGAGGTTGCGAGAGATGGTGATTGCTGCGAGAAATCAACTGCGCTCGCAAGCCGTCCTTGAAGATGTGGGTTGCGCCGCTCAATTCTGAACGCGACATCAAGCACTGTTGGTCGAAACCGAATCGCGGGAAGCACTCGTCGTCGTACGAGGTGTGTTGCAGCCAGAAGGATTGCTACAAGGAAACCTGTGCGAACAAGGCTTGGAAAACGCAACCACCAATCAAGTGTGGCGCACACGATTCCCGCGCACAGCATGACGCCCACGACAAACATGCCTTCGCCGAGCAGAAGTAACTGCCGAGCGCGATGCGCGATCTGTTCGAGTTGCCCGAGTGCGTGCTTCATAGGTGCGCTTCGCTACGCAAGTCGAAGAATCCTCCGTCCTGTCCACTCAAGTGTGGGAAGAAGAAGGAGAAGAATCAAGAAGAGCGGCGTATCCCAGAGTCGTTCAAACACTGGCGCGTCGGTTGTGACAGCCCGAAGTGGTAGCAATGGTGCAAGGTCACGCAGCGTTGTCGGAGTCAACACCGCGCCGTTGGTTGCTTCTGCGAGAGTGACAAGTGCTTGATGATCTGGTGTGGAGTCACGAAGTTCGTCGTTGCGACGGATGACTTCAAACGCAGCCGTCGCCTTGTCGAGTGCTGGGTCTGCAGCGACGGCGGTGTACTCACCGACGGCGTCCGCGTACCAGTGCGCGTGTGCGTGTGATCCGTCGCGCAGTGCGTCGATCACTGCAACGACTTCGCCTTGTGCGTCTCGAATCTCGATGGGGATGGATCCAGCAAGCGCGTCGGTGAGCGCTTGATCTCGGAGCTCGAGCCGTACGGAAACACGATCCCCCAGTGTTGCTCGGCGTGGATCAACGCGCAACAACACGTTCGATGACCCGCTCATCAACGCTTCGCGTGCGAGCATGCGAACGATAGGAATCCAGAATCGTTCGTGAAGGCGTTCGCCTTGACCGTATCGCCATCGCCAAATCTCATCGGTCGCAACATAGATCGTCTCACCTGCACCAAAACGCATGCGAAGCACAATTGGTGTCGACAGAGTTGACGGCGTCGCGCCGAACGCTGGAATCCCCACGGCGAGAATCTCGGTTGTTGGTTTCAACTGTGTGGCGGGAATGATTTGCGCCCAACGAAGCACAGACCACGGACTCGCTGGTGGACCGAACGCATTCGGCCACCCATCGCCATCGCGACCCTCTCCGTCTTCATCAGGAGCAAGCTGCAATAGTCCAAGTGCGCGTGCTGCGAGGGTGGGTTCAACGCGAAGATCCCGAGTGGAGGTGAGATTAAACGGCGCGCGGAACGGAAGAAGATCTGCGAGTGCAGTTCCTTCCCAAGATTTCGGTGTGTCGCGCTCGCCGCCGATCCACAAGAGCCCTGAGCCGCGCTCAGCAACTTGTGCGCGAATCATTTCGAGTTGCTCTGGTGCAAAGAAGCCGCTTGGAACATCGCCTAACACGAAGAGGTCGTAGGCCGCGAATTCCTCTTTGGTTTGCGGAAGACGCGCGAGCGCAATATTTCCCTCTTGTGCGAAGTCGTGGTCCGCAGAGAGCAGCATTGTGCTTGCTTCTATCGACTCCTCACGAAGGAGAAGATTCTTGAAGTATCGGAATTCCCAGCGCGCAGAGCCATCGAGGAACAACACGCGAATAGGTTGATCAACAAAGGACAACCGCAAAGTGCGCTCATTGTTTTCGGCAACAAGATCCGGTGGATCGCCGCGCAACTCCACGCGCCATTGCACATCGGCTGGCACATCACTTACAGCATCAAGCATGATTTCGGTCACGCCGTCGCGAACCTCTTGTGTATCAAGCGTAACGCCAGACTTCGCATCAACGAGTACTGCGCGAAGTGCGCCTTTGTACGCGCCACGATCAATCTCTACTCGCACTGGTACGCGATCGCGCACAAATGTCGTCGGTGGCGCGACAGCGGAGAGGATGGACGCATCACCGATCGGATCCTTTGAACCGAGTGGCATCACAAAGATCTTGATGCCTCGATCGCGCAGTGCCGTGAGTGTCTCGCGTGAAACGGGCGCCGCACTTCTTCCATCTGAAAGGATCACGACCGCGCTCAGTGGTCGTCCACCCGAACGCGTGATGGCTTGTGTGAGCGCAAGGTCAAGTCTCGTCTCATCTGCGCTGGCGGGCGAAAGGATTGGTTGCGCGAACGCGCCCGTGTCAGTCTTTCCATCACCGAGCGGAAAGGTTGTACCACCAAATCCTAACCAATCGATCTCTTTGGACTGCGAGATCAGTTCAAACATCGGCTTCGCGTCCTCGAGTGCGCGCGTAAGCACAACATCGCGTGTCTCTCCGGCTGTTCCATCCGCAATGTCGATGGATCGACTTCGATCGATCAACAGGATGACGTGATCGCGCTCAACTTCTTCGCGCGCGAATCGCAACGATGGTCCAGTCGCTGCAATCAGAATCAGTGCGAGCAATACGAAGCGAAAACTCCCAAGCACAACACGAACAATTTTCGATCCTTGAAGTCCGAAGTATGTCCACGCCACGAACGCGACAATACAAAGCAACGCGAGAAACCACGCCCATCCAGCCATTGGGTGTTCAAACACCAACGACACACCTGTTGTGCCTGCGGGAAGTCCGTTGGTCGCGCCATCAAGCCCTAATAGCCACCGCGCAAGCGTGCTCTCGAGAACTGTCGGAAGTTGCGGTCCCACTCCGCTCATGTGTTCGCCCGCTGTGGTTGTGCGGATTGAGTTGAGGTAGATGTCGAGCGAGGCGCGAGAGACAGTTTGCGCGCGCCAAGCCCACGAAGACCAGTATCGACTTTGGCGGCGCGACGCTCACTCGCATGTGAGAACACACGGGAGAGAATTCCCTCCGTCAACAATGTGATCGCGAGTGCGATGAGCAACAGTAATGCGAGGCTGTCTGACTGCAAGAATATTTGTGTGGTTCGTGCGTCTGGCTGCGATAAGAGTGTTGTCGAGAGTGCGCCTGTGGGCGAAAAATATTTGCGTGTTTCCGCTGGAGGAACTGGTGCGAGCCTTGTTGCTCGGTTGTTGATGTTTGCCACGAGCAACATATTTTGCTTCGCAACACTCTGCCATACACCAGCAAGTGGAATTGGGTCTCGTGTCAATCCATCGGCGTTGAGTCCAAGCGAAGCACCGCTCGAATGCTCGAGTGTTCCGGCACTCTCTCCTGTAAGTTGGAAGCGCTCGCCCACGATTCCTTCTTGTAACTCTCCTGCATTCTGCAGGCCGCTTCGAAGAATCTCTTGGAAGAGTGGAACAATCGCGGGTTTCACTGGAAGGTTGGTCCACGAGAGCTCGGGGCTCACCAAAAAGAATGCGACGAAGCCACGTGATGACTCTCCTGGCCTTGCGACAAGGAGGAGGGGAGACTGTTGCTCAAGTCGAAGTGCGATGTCTGACTCTGGCGCGGAAACCGTTTGGAGATAACGCGAGAACTCAAGTGGCGCGAGAAGTGCTGGGAGTTCCGCATCAATCGCTCGAAAAATGGAGTTCGATGCCTGTTGGGTTGGTTGTTCAGCCGCGGCGCGGAGCGGGACAGAGAGTAGAGGTGCGTCGCTCGCGAATTTCCACGGCAACCGAAGTGTTGTTGCCATGATCGTCGTCCATGCTTGTGCATCTGTTTCACCATCTGGAAACAGAAGCAAAACTCCGCCACGCTCAGTGTAGGTGCGAAGTGATTGCCAGCCTGCGTCAGTGATGAGTGTGGGGCGCGCGATGATAAGTGCGTCAAGGCCAAGGAGTGCGCGCGAATCAATCGTCCCTGGATCGAGTTCTACAACTTGAATGTCTCGCGTCGACTCTGTGGGTGCAAGCGCACGCGCGACCCACACAGATGCAGGGAGTAACTCCACATCCGACATCGCCACAGAGCCCCGACGACCAACAACACCAACTCGAACAGTGTGTTGTGTTTCAAAGACCGCGAACAGTGCGTCATCGATCGGCAGCGCATCTGCCGAGGTGTGCACTGTGACGACGGATGTCTTGCGGAGCGTGGTGGAATCCTTAAGTGCCGCCGACAATTCAATCGATGCTTCGGTTTGCCCTGCATCCCAATTCAACACTCGCGCTTTGCTCGGGTGCACGCCGTCTCCATCGAACCAGATGCGCGTGAGTCCATTGCCGAGCTCTTCTCCTTCGCGCTGAACCTGCACAAGCACGAGCAGATTCTTTCCTTCGACATCGAGTCGCGGCTCAACTGTTGTGATGCGCGTGTTTGATGGAGTTGTCGTCGCAGCCTCGCCAAGTTGAATCGTGATTGGAACCTCGTCACGTGTGGGAAGTGCTGCGAGCGCGCTCCCCTCCGGAAGTGATCCGCGACGAAACTTACTCAACACAATCACACTGATTGGTGTGTCGGATTCTGCTGCGATTTCACTCACCCGCGCGAACGCTGCGTCAAAGTCTGCTGCAGATTCTGAAGGCGCACATCGCTCAAGTGCAGCGATCACGCCCGCGTGATCTTGTGTGGGAAAAACTTCGATGCGCGCGGGTTGTGATGCGTAGAGCAATGCCACTCGATCGCCTTGACCGAGCTCGCGCACTGTCCTCGTTCCTTCGCTCACAAGTGCCTGAAGTTCTGTTTTATTTCCGACACGCAAACCTGTCGTCACACTCTCGTCAAGTACCAACACCACGAGCCGTCGTGTTGATGACGCCGTTGACGAGTTTCCGAAGAACGGCACCGCAAGCGCTGCACCGACAAGCGCCATGACGAGAATTCGAAGGGAGAGCAGAAGAAGTTGCTCGACACGAAGTCGTTTGTTGGTGCGTCGAATCGCTTCTTGAAGCAACGCCATCGCGGCCCACTCGATGGGTGCGCGTCGCCGACGAAGCAGGAGATGAATGAGGAGAGGAAGCGCTGTGCTCGCAAGGCCAACGAGCAAAAATCCTCCGTGAAGGAAGTTCACGACAACCGCCTCCCTCGAAAGGATGCGCGACGGTCAAGAAGTGCCGCGAGTGCTGGTCCAACAGAATCGTGTGTGTCGAGTGTGAACAGGTCGGCGCCAAACGCGCGTGCGGTGCTTGAGAGTTGATCGATGTGTTCGCGAACGACTTCGAGATACGCAGCACGAATCGCATTTGGGTCGGTCTCAACAAGAGGTTCGCCCTCAAGTCCTTCAAAGGGCGCCGAGGTCTCAAGCTCAAATCGAAGTTCTTGTCGATCGAGTGTTTGAATGAGCACGACGTCGTCGTTGCGGTGTCGAAATCGTGCGAGCATGGAACGCACATCTTCGAGTGGTCCTAAGAAGTCGCTCACGATGAAGAACAATGCACGGTTCTGCACTTTCGCGAGCGCTTGCTCAGCGGCCTTCGTGAAATTCGCTGTGCCTGTGATGGGTTCGATCGAAAGTGCTTGCACGATCGTGCGCCATTGATCTCGCGCGCCGCTTCGTCGCAGACTTGTGTGCAGCGCTTCAGTGAACGTTGCAACGCCCACGCGATCACCTTGTTGCAAACAGAGATACGCCAGTGCCGCGGTGATTGCGGTTGCGTGATCCCACTTGGTCCAGCGTGATGTCGCGCGCGAGGGATCCGTTCCGCCCCAACCTGCCTTCATTCCAAGTGAGCCATAGCGCATCGACCGTGATCGATCGATCAGCACCACGACATCGAGATTCGTCTCCTGTTCGTAGCGCTTGACATAAAGCTTGTCGGTGCGCGCAAACACCTTCCAGTCAAGTGTTCGAAGGGAATCACCTGAGGTGTACTGCCGATGCTCCGCGAATTCCACCGCCAAGCCCTGATACGGCGAGCGGTGCATTCCAGAACGCAGTCCTTCCACAATCACCCGTGCGCGAAGTTCGAACGGCGCAAGCTGCATGAGTGTCTCTGGTGCGAGATACTCCTCGGCGCGCATTCTTCCTGGCACGTTGTGGTTCTTCATGCGAGTTGCCCAAATACCACTTGCGTGTGAGGAATCTCAAACGATCAGCGCACCGACAAATCAAGCCCACGACTCGTGCGCGGATCCGCGCCGTCTGGTCGAACGTGCGTCAAAATCGCGCGGAGTACATCGTCCGCCTTCACGCCGTCCGCTTCCGCATTGAAATTCACAACAATGCGGTGGCGCATGACAGGAAGCACGATTGCTTCGATGTGTTCTGGAGTCACATGCGTTGCGCCCGCGAGAATCGCTTTCGCCTTTGCTGCGAGCACAAGAAACTGACTCGCGCGCGGCCCTGCGCCCCATGCGAGATAGTTGCGACAAATCTCAAGCGCGTCATCGCCTTCTCGCACTCGGGTCGCGCGGACAATGCGGATTGCGTAGCGCGCAACATGATCAGCAATCGGAATAGATCGAACGAGTGATTGAATCTCCAAGCACTCAATCGCGCTGAGCACAACCTCGGATTCCGCGGCTGTGCCAGAAGTTGTCCTACGCACAATCTCAAGTTCATCTGCTTCAGTCGGATACCCAATGCGCACGTTGAACATGAAGCGATCGAGTTGCGCTTCTGGAAGTGGGTATGTGCCTTCTTGTTCAATCGGGTTCTGTGTCGCGAGCACGAAGAACGGCGACGGCAGTGCCATCGCGACGCCGCCAGAAGTCACTTGCCGTTCTTGCATTGCTTCGAGCAGTGCTGCTTGCGTCTTTGGTGGTGTGCGATTGATCTCATCCGCGAGCACGATGTTCGCAAAGAGTGGGCCGCGCACGAATCGAAGTTGACGCGTGCCTGTCGACTTGTTCTCTTCGATCACCTCGGTGCCCGTCATGTCGGAGGGCATGAGGTCGGGCGTGAACTGAATGCGCGCAAACTGCAATGACATCGCCCGCGCAATCGTGGACACCAGCAGCGTCTTCGCAAGTCCTGGCACGCCTTCGAGCAGCACATGCCCGCCACAGAACATGGCGATCAAGACTTGCTCGAGCACGTCGTCTTGCCCGACAACCGTGCGGTGGATCTCGGTTCGAAGTTGTTCGTAGGTCCGTCGAACGCGCGCGACAGCTTCAATTGCGTTACCTGAGGCTGGCGTAGATTCGGCTGAGGGGTCTTGCATCGAGTTACTCCATCGAATTCACTCGATTCGAAGTCGAACAGAGGAACCAACCACTATACCTTTGCAGCTCTTGAGACTGCGTCATGAAGCCTCGTTGAACAGGTTGCCAACATGCCAGAGTTACCCGAGGTTGAACATCTTCGAAGATCACTCGTTCCACTGCTCCTTGGGAAACAGTTTTTCCATGTGTCGCTCAATCGAGAAGACATTCTTACGCGCCTCGGTGTGAAGCGAAATCTGCAGCTCGCGCTATTGAAGGATGGTGTTGTGCGCGCGCTACACCGCTGTGGAAAAAACCTCGCGCTCGAAATGTGTGACGGTCGTGTCTTGGCAGTGCATTTGGGAATGTCTGGCCAGTTTTTGGTGCTTTCGGCGGGCGAATACAAAGATCGCGCGTTGACACACGCCCACGCTGTGTGGCAGTTCGGAGCCCCATCGCAGAAAACGCCGGCGCATTACCTCGTTTTTCGTGACCCTCGACGATTTGGTGGCATCACATCCGCACCCAACATGGAAACGCTCATGCGTCTACGGTGGTCCAAACTCGGACCTGATGCGCTTTCACTCACCCACGAATTCCTCGCCGCTTGCCTCATAAGCAAAGTGAGAACGCTTAAAGCAACGTTGCTTGATCAATCTGTGATTGCGGGGTTGGGAAACATCTATGTGGACGAAGCGCTGTTTGCTGCGCGGTTGCATCCGACTCGAACTCCGGCATCGCTTGAGCCTGAGGATGTGCTCCACCTTCACCAAGCGATTCGCACAATCCTCGCCCACGCGGTCTCAGCCGGCGGTAGCAGCATCCGCGACTATCTCGATGGCAAAGGTGAGCGAGGCTCCTACGCGACACGCCACCAGGTCTACGGGCGAGCTGGCGAAGCTTGCCGGCGCTGCGAAACGACCCTGGAGTCTGAAGCGGTTGCCCAAAGAACCACGGTCTGGTGCCCACAATGCCAGGCCATATAACGAGTAAAGAAATTGTTTAGTGCTGATTGTGGTCGTGTCACTGTCCACAAGGAACGCACACGCAACAATGTGATTTGAAACGACGTGGTTTCGGCTGTGGATGCACAGATCAGCGGTTAGCTGGTTCTGCAAGTCATCCAATAAAAGATCTCATCTTCTCTAGTTTTGAGTGGCGTCGGAATGTGGCTTGCTCCACTAATTGAGTCATAAACCCATACCAAAAAGCCACTTACAACCACAACCTAATGTGTAGAACCATTCTTCGACTTGTCGGCACGGTTCTCGAACTTTCGGACAGCGGCGGTGATGGCTCCAGAACCAGACAACTTGGACTTGTCCACAACCCAAAGGGCCGAAAGTGACCATTGCTCCAAGACAGGTTGTCCACAAGTTTCTGAACTTCAACCACGGCGTTCAAGCTCTTGCTCGATGCGGGTCACATCCGTGGCAAGTTGCTCACTGGTGGCGATAAGTCCAGTGATTTTCTGAACAGCATGCATAACGGTGGTGTGATCGCGGCCGCCAAAATACCCGCCGATTTCCTCAAGGGAGAACCGCGTGTGCTTGCGCGCCAAGAACATGCCGACTTGCCGCGGTCGCGCAATAGAGGTTGTGCGACGCTTCGACAGAATCTCGAGCAGTCGGACGTCGTAGTAGCGCGCGACAACCTCGTTGATCGCGTGCAGCGTGATTGTCGAACTCGAACCACGTGTGGGTTCATCTTGAAGCGCGAGCTTCGCAAGTTCAAGCGTGATCGGCGCGCGGTTTGCCATCGCGACTCCACGAATGCGCGTGAGTGCACCTTCGAGCTCACGAATGTTGGAGTCAATCTTCGACGCGACATACGCAGGAACGTCATCTGGAAGATCGAGTTGATGCAAGCGCGCCTTCGCCTTCACGATTGCAACACGAGTTTCGTAGCAAGGCTTGTCAACACGCGCGACCAACCCAGCTGCGAAGCGGCTCACCAATCGCTCCTCAAGATCTGGAATGTCAATCGGTCTCGCATCCGAACTCAACACGATCTGTCGACCAAGTTGATGGAGCGCGTTGAAGGTGTGGAAGAACTCCTCTTGCGTCTGTTCGTTCTTGGAGAGGAAGTGAATGTCGTCAATCACCAAACAATCACATGTGCGGAACCGATTGCGGAAATCAGCCATTCGCCCAGCCTTCACAGATTCGTGGAAGAGATCCATGAATGTGTTGCAGGAGATGTAGCAGAGCCTCATTTCAGGATTTTCCAACAAGAGCGCTTGGCAAATGGATTGCAGCAAGTGTGTCTTGCCGAGGCCCACACCACCATGAATGAAGAACGGGCTGTACGCACGACCAGGTTGTTGCACAACAGCCCCCGCAGCAGCGTGTGCAAGTTGATTGCCTGGTCCAACGACGAAAGAATCAAAGGTGTAGTCCGGCGAGATCACCATCTGCTCATCGAGCCACGATGGAAGTTCACCACCATCTGGTGCTGTTCCTGGTGCTGAGAGTGATCGTCCACTCGCAACAAGTTGCTGGTCTTCAGTTGGGCTCACGAAGCGCACAACAACAAGACAACCAGTCACAGCCTGCGCAGCCTCTGCGAATTGCGGAAGGCAACAGCGTTGGAGGTACTTCAGTTGTACTGGTTCCTGCACCACCAGCCGAAGCACGCCATCAACGATCACGCTTGGTTCAATCAAGTCGAACCAGTGTCGACAGATATCCGCATGATGGCTGCGCAGATACACAAGGAGCGATGCCTTGAGTTCAGAGCGAAGCATGTGCTGTTTGCTCAGGGAAGTTTCGTTGCGTGCCATTCCAAGAGCCTTTGTCATTTCGAGTCACAGATATTGCGCGCTCGAAGTGAAATTGAGGTGAAAAAACAGACCAGAGACGCGCGTGAGACCGCATCCTGCGGAGAACAAGCAAAGTGAAAGCTTCTTTCACACAACACCGAATCCGTCGGCGCGCGTGAAGGGTTTCGAAGATACGCCTTGCGTGCAAGTGCGTCAACCGTTCATCCCGACGATTCGTCAGCATCACGCACATCCGACTCATCCACGAGTGTGGCATCGTTCGCAGCAGCGGATTCCGCCAGGCGGCTCGCGGTCGCCGCTTCTCGAGCCGCCACCAACGCTTGCGAAGCCGCGACTTGCG
Source organism: Planctomycetota bacterium (assembly GCA_003671055.1). Taxonomy (GTDB): domain Bacteria; phylum Planctomycetota; class Phycisphaerae; order Phycisphaerales; family SM1A02; genus F1-140-MAGs142. The sequence continues at coordinate 52,641 of QWPV01000002.1, read as the reverse complement.
CGTCGTAGCGTTGTCGATTCATTCGGTGATCCATCAGCATGTGAACGCGCGGAAGGTGTTCACCACACAACGCTTGCAACCGTTCTCTCGCATAGGGAATGGTTGTGCGCCGCGACGCGTGCACGATAACTACAGATTCCGCTTCCCACACATGGAGGAGTCGAACAAGATCCTCAACGTGAATGTGCTTTCCTGTGTTCGCGCGACCACGATGCTCCGGCTCAAAGAATGTGCACTCCACAATCACGATCTTCGCTTTCGCAAACTCATTGCGCACAAGAAACTCGCCAGGCTCTGTATCACCGGTGTAGGCAACAAGCGGAATCTCGACCGGATGCGTGATCTCGGTGCCTGCTTGGCGCAACGCGCGAAGTCGCTCTTGTGGAAAGTCTTTGAACTCTTCCTTCAACTTGCTTCGTCGTTCAATGACCGCAAATCCAAGGCTCGGCACAGTGTGTCGCGTTTCGATCGCACGAAGCGTGACGTTGTTTTTGAGTTGATATTCCTCTTCGGGCGCGAGCGGAATAATTTCCGACGGCGTGCGTTGTCGCTCGAGCGGCTCCCACGCACGAAGCATTGCGCGAAGTGGGGCTTCTAATTCTGGATGGCACACAACCTTGCCAACACTTCCACGCGCTGGAGGTTGTCCGGTGTCAGGGAGATGAGTTTCCGCACCAATCTTTTGGAAGTAGCGCTGACTAAACCAGTACGGCAAGCCACCGATGTGATCCATGTGCGCATGCGAAAGCGCGATGACCGACGCAGAGAGTGAAGCGCGTGTGCATTGACCCATGTCAAAACACACGTCGAGTTCAGGCACTTGAACAACAGTTTGTTCTCCCGCGACACTTATGCCCTGCACGCGATAAGGAGGGCAATACAGAAAACCAAGTTGACCCTCGCGGGGGGGTGGGCTGGGAAGCACTGTGCAGGACTCCTATAGATCACGCCTTCGCGTGGTCAGAGGCAGGTGGGTGAGTACTGAGAGTAGCGGATCTCAACCAACCAATTCAAGTGAGGGGATTGCTTGCACTTATCAGCCAACACAAGCGAGAAAAATTTCGGTGCCGAGGCTTGGTCTATCTGGGAAGCCTGTACGAAATACTCCAACTGCTGAACAAGCAATTGCACGCGAACTCGCCATCAGAATTGGTCGATTTTGCCGCTAGATGAGAGTCTCTTTGCAGTGCTCGTTTCAGAGGAGCGCCACGCCATCCACACTGATGGCCGTTGCGCGATGGTTCCGTCTGAGCACTAGCCAGAAATGCGTGTGCGTTGGAGCGACAGATGAATGACGTGACACCAAAAACTCGCAGACTTCTCTACATCGATTCGAGCGAGTTCATGCAGCGACTCGTTCGCGAGCGGCTGGCCGAAGATCACATTGAAGTGCTGTCCGCATTCTCAGGAGCTGAAGGTGTTTCGATGGCGCGCCTGCAACAGCCAGAAGTGATCTTGATCGACAGCGAACTCACTGACATGGAAGGCATGGAGTGTCTTACTGAACTCAAGAAGGACAGCGAGACCTCTGAGATTCTGGTCATCTACTCGAGTACGAGCGACGAACCATACGAACGCGTTCGCGGATTCGATCTCGGCGCGCACGACTTTGTGCTTCGACCATTTGAGTTCAATGAATTGCGCGCTCGGCTTACTGGCGCGTTTCGTTTACAGCATCTCGTGCAGATGCTTTCGCAGCGTGCGCAACTTGATGGGCTCACTGGCCTTTGGAACCGCGCGTACTTCAACACGCGACTTGCTGCCGAGTACGCAGAAGCTCGTCGGCACCACCGAACAATCTCGTTGATCATGGCGGACGTGGATAAGTTCAAGTCCATCAATGATCGTTACGGCCATCCGTTCGGTGACACAGTCTTGATTCAGTTCGCAGCACTTCTCTCAGGCGGGCGCGCAAGCGATGTTGCGTGCCGCTACGGCGGAGAAGAGTTCGCGGTCATTCTGCCTGGAACCTCAATCGACGAAGCACACGAAGTTGCAGAGCGGATTCGGCTCGGACTCGCAGCGCTTTGCTGGACGAAGCAACATGACCTTGTCGCGACTTCAAGCTTTGGTGTCGCGAGTAGTGACAGCCTCGCGCAGTCTGGGGTGTGGGGTGAACTCGTGGAGTGTGCAGATGCCGCGCTCTACGCTGCGAAAGGTCGTGGACGAAATCAAGTCGTCAGCGCGCCAGGGCTTTCTTTTCGCCAAGCAAGTTGAGTCTGTTTCCGCGCTTAGTGTGCGTGCATCGACTTGGCGTATCGATCAACTTGTTCTTCGGCGTGATACGAACTGCGCACAAGTGGCCCGCTTTCACACACACGGAACCCACGCGCAAGTGCTTCATCGCGGAAGACATTGAATTGCGCTGGCGTGACCCAACGTTCGATCGGAAGATGATTTCGCGTGGGCTGCAGATACTGGCCGATCGTGATGACTTCAGCGTGACTTGTTGTGCGCACATCAGAGAGGAGTTCAAGCACTTCCTCATCCTTCTCGCCGATACCCACCATGATGCCAGTCTTTGTGATGAGACCTGCCTCGTGAATCTGCTGAAGCACACGAAGTGAACGCTCATACTTCGCTTGCGGACGAACCGCAGGATGCATGCGACGCACCGTCTCCATGTTGTGCGAGAGAATCTCTGGCTTCGCATCAATCACAACTTGCAGCGCAGCTTCATCGCCACAGAAATCACCAACCAACACTTCCACAGACATGTTGGGACACGCTTCGTGCGTGCGACGGATTGTCTCAGCCCAGATCGCAGCACCACCATCCGGAAGTTCATCGCGATTCACACTCGTGATCACCACATGGCGCAACGCCATGAGTCGCAGGCTCTCCGCGACACGCCGCGGTTCATCGTGATCAACGGAGGCTGGGCGACCTGTCTTGATGTTGCAGAAGCCACACGAGCGAGTGCACGTGTCACCAAGGATCATGATCGTCGCGGTGCCACGACCCCAGCACTCACCCATGTTTGGGCACGAGGCTTCTTGGCAAACCGTATGCAGTTTGTTGTCGTCAACAATCTTCTTGATGCGCTCAAAACCCTCGCCACCAGGGACTCGCGCACGCAGCCAATCTGGCTTGCGGCCAATGCGCATCTGCGCAGGAGCCTCTTGATTGTTCAGCACCAAGCCAGCGAGATCAACAAGTGATTTGCCGGTGGTGCGTGCGGTGTCTCCACCGAGCGCCTTTGGGTGCCGCGCGAGCGTTCGCGCCAACGCTTCCGCAGACGGAAGTCCGCTGGGTGGCGTAGAAGTAGGAGAAGCAACATCCTCGTGCATGAGTCGTCGAGTGTAGTCAAGCGGCGTTTGTCGAGCGAGGGGTTTGCGTGGCAAAACCATCCGCAATGCAAGCCTAATCACGGCTACTCTCTCACCATGACGATTGAGTATCGCAGGGCAACCCTTGCTAACGGTTTGGAAATTCACGCAGAGATCGACCCGATGGCACACACCGCAGCTGTTGGGTTTTTTGTGCGCACAGGAGCCCGCGATGAACCGGCACCACTGATGGGGGTCTCACACTTTCTTGAGCACATGATGTTCAAAGGAACACCGACTCGCACGGCTGAGCAGGTGAATCGAGACTTCGACGATCTCGGCGCGAACCACAACGCGTACACCAGTAACGAGCTCACTGCGTATTACGTGCACGCCGTTCCTGACCGACTCTTCCCATCCCTCGAAGTCTTGTCTGACATTCTGCGACCATCGCTGCGACAAGCAGACTTTGATGAAGAGCGGGGCGTCATTCTTGAAGAGATCGCGATGTACGCGGATCAACCATTCTCTATCGCGTATGAAGCGATGCTTGAGCGGCTGTACAAGGGTCATCCACTTGCGCACCGAGTGCTCGGGACTGTTGAGACAGTGACCAACATGCAGCGCGATGCGATGCAGGAGTACTTCGATGCGCGGTATTCATCAGACAACACCGCACTCTGCGCAGCAGGCAAACTTGACTTCGATGAACTCGTGCAACACGCAGAACGACTCTGTGGTGGATGGAAGCGCGGACAACCAGCACGCGAGTATCCGCTCTGTCAACCAACCGCGGATGCATTGAGTCTTCCGCTTCCCAACGCGTCGCGTCATTACACAATCCTTGCGATGCCAGCACCAGGCGTTTCAGACCCACATCGATATGCCGCAGGCCTGTTAATGCACATCCTTGGTGGTGGCGATGGCTCGCGTTTACATTGGGCGCTCGTCGAGACGGGCATCGCCGAAGAAGCATCAGCTGGCTACGACGGACACGATCGCGCGGGCGATTACGCCATCTGTGCTGTGTGTGATGCGGATCGCGCTGTCGAGGTAGAAGAAATTCTTGTGCGTGAAATGGCAGCAGTGTGCGCATCGATTACTGAGGATGACCTTGAGCGCGCGCGCGCTCGAATCGCGACAAGCGCAGCGTCTGCGGGCGAGCGTCCGAGCGGCCGCATGCATCGGCTCGGTGCATTCTTCTGCTACCAACAACCATTTCTCACACTCGATGCAGAAGTGGAACGGCTGGCAGCGGTCAACCATGCAGACATTCGAGCATGTGTGGAAGCATTTCCACTGAAGCCACTCGTTCGCATTCGCGTGCACCCTCAACCCGAAGTTGCAGCCACCACCACTTAAGGCGTGTTGGGCTGCATCTCGCGACGGAAGAATACAACTCGGTTACGACCTTGCGAGCGTCCACTTGCAAGCGCGAACATTGCTGCGCGCATGAGTTGAGGCGCGGAGTCCACACCAGTGTTCACGCGCAACACACTTTCGCGCTCGTACAAACTCGCGCCGATGGTGACAGTCATGGGAGTCGCGCGAGCTCCACGCGAGTGTTCAACCTGCAGTGGTGATTCTGCCACTCGTCGTCGCATATGCTCAGCAAGGCGACAGAGATCAGCCATATTGGTGTTGGGGACGATGGCGACAATTTCCGCGCCGATGAATCGGTACAGCGTGCCACTGCGCCCCACCGCATCACGGCTCGTTGCAGCGATGGCTGAGAGCGCCGAGTCGCCAACACCATCACCGAGTGTCTCGTTCATCGCGCGCATTCCATCAAGCCCAATCAACAGCAAGCCAGTGGAACCATCCTGTTCAGTCGTGCTGAATCGTGACTCAAGTTCACGATGGAACGCATGTTTGTCTGGCAGACCCGTAATCGCATCAAGTTCACCCACAGGATCCATCGCAGCAAGTGCGGGTTGTTCGGGCTCAGGAAGTCGTTGCTCGACCTTGACCTTCTTGGCCTGCTTGAGCAACGCATCAACATCAGGTTTACCGCCTGTTTCAAGCGAAAACGCTTTCGAGAGGTCATCCGCGCGGTTGGCGATGGTCTGCAAGAGAAGAAGCGTGGGGCCAGGGCGAAAACTAAACCACTCATCTGCGTGTCGGCGGTAACGAATGATTGCGGTCTCTCGCGCGAGCGCGCCCGCAACACCAGTACCATCGCGTTGCAGTACAGCTGCTGCTTCATTCGCGAGTGCGACTGTTTGAGCGATCGACGTACTCGCGAGCGGCGCACCCACACTCGCATGGTGCGCGCGAACCGCAGCGGTGATGTGCTCGGGGAAGCGCCATCGCTCAAGAAGCAAGGCGCCAATTTCAGCATGGTCAACTTGCAGTGCTTTCCATTCAGCATCACGAAGCCGCAGGTGTTCACCACGCGTGCTGTCCACAATCTGCAAGTATCGATCGCCGAACGCGCGCCACAGCACAACCATGCCAATGTCCTGAATCAGCGCAGCGACAAACACTTCATCTGGATCACAACGTTTGGAACGAAGCGCAATTTCTCGTGCAGCAGCTGCCGAGTACAACGAACGGCGCCAGTAATCGAGGAAATTGAAACTGATTTCTCGATCGTCGGGATTGCCCATAGATCGTGCAAGACTGAAGCCAAGCACCAAACTTTTTACGGTTTGCAATCCTAGAAACGCAAGCGCTTGTTGAATTGAACCACAGCGAGTGTTGAGTCCGTAGTAACTCGAGTTCACAAGCCGCAACACTTTCGTCGATATCGCGGGGTCGTGTTCAATGAGATTCGCAATCGCACTCAACTGCACGTTCGGCTGTTGAGTGAGTTCGATGATTTGAATCGCGACCGCGGGAAGCGTCGGAATGTCCGGCATCGAAAGAATGCGTTCGATTTGCGCTTGATCCATGGGACTCTCTAAATCTCACAAGGGAAAGCACTGCAACAAAAAACCACTACGCACGATGCGCGTAGAAAGAGAATCGACCTTTCAGAGGGAAGGGTTGAGAGTCAGTTGGCGAGTTCGAGAGCGCGCGATTTTTGCGCGTTCTCGCTCACGCGATCAAAAGTCGACGCGTGCACAAATCCTCGCCAAGAAGTTCCCGCACGTATGCACAGAGCAAGCGATTTCCGCGAATCACAGAATCAGGCTCAAGCGCATCGATAGGCTCACCAGCAAACGCGAGCTGCAGTGCGTGAATGGTGGTGGGACGAACGCGCCACGCAGTGCGAGAGGCCGCATAGTCCACAAGGCAACCATCATGCGCAGCAAACGCGAGTCGGTGTGGATCAACATCATCTGATTCGAGCAACGGTTCGTGCCCAGTTGTGCGCAAAAACACGCATTGAAAGCGGAGCAACTCGGCTTCGTGCCACTCACCGCCATCCATCGCCGCAAGCGCAGAGTGCAGCGCGTCAAAGAGCACAGGATGCGGTTCGGTCGGCGGAAGCATGCGGTGCAAGACATCCGCCATATAGAGCGCGGCGAGATTTGGATAGAGCTCAGAGTGAAGGCGTCGGAACACGCGTTGTAGCGTCCACTCCGTCAGGGTTTGCAAATCGCGATCAGGTTTGACGACCGCGACAATTTGTCCACGCGTCAAGAGATCAAATCCACCCGAGAAGCGACCGCGTTCGCGCCGCGCACCTTTCGCGATCCCTCGAAGCATGCCGTGATTGCGACAAAATAGACTCGTGGTCTGACTTGTTTCAGACCAGTCCCATGCGCGAAGCACAATGCAATCATCAGCGAGGTTTGGCACTTCGCGTGATGGTATCGATTGCAGAAGTGGTTTAGTGAGGCGCGGCTGCAGGCGCGTCGGCGGGCTTTGCTTCAGCCTCGTGTTTCGCTGCGCCTTCAGTGGCTGCAGCGGGGAGCACTTCTTCGGCCACACGACCAACTGCGGGCGCTTGTGATTGCTGCCACGCGGAGTACCACGCGATTGGAACAGCGAGAAGCGTTGCAACTGCGAGTGCGGCGAGTACTTGGTGCACCGTCTCATGCATCAAGAACCGCACGGGAAATTGTGTGACTCGAACGAGCATCGCAAGCCACTTTGAAGGAGTGGTTACGCCGGTTGCGACTTCTGCAACTACACCAACTTGCAGAACTTCATCAGGATGTTCAACAGCGACTGTCGGCTGCGGCGCGTGATTCGTCGCCGCGACTGGCGTGCGTACCGATGCCACTGGTTCAGTTTCTGTTGTGATCGTCGAGAAAACAACAGGCTCTGTGTACAGCGCTGGTGCTGGCAAGAGTGCCTCCTGTCGCACCCCTCCTGTTGGCGCTGCTGCAACAAAGTCAAGATCAGTGCTAGGTGGAATTTGTTTGGCGATGCCATCAAATTTCGCAACAGGATTTGTGATGCGCGGAATCGTCTCGGCGCGGAATGTCGGGTTGTCAAGTTTGCTCGTGCCGAACGCTTCAATGAGCGCACGATTGATCTCTTCATCAAGCCCAGCCAGCGCGCCTTCATCGAACACGCTTGCAAGCGCGGCACGAACATCGCCACCAGCGCGAGCAACCAGGCTGTCAGCATCATCCGCGAGCGCGGCGTCAATCTCTTGGAGCAACGGATCAATGCGCGGTGGGGGAGCGGGTTGCTTCGCGGCGATCGGGACCGCAATCGGCGCTGCCATCTTCGGGCTCGCCTGCGCTTCGGCAATTGCGCGTTCGATGTCTGCCTGTAGCGCGTCAATGTCGAACGAAGATGGTGTTGGCGCTGTTGGCGCGGCGGCGGCACGAACCTGATCGCCAAGCGCTCCAATGTCACGGAGGAGCGATTCGATTTCTGGCTGCATCGAAACAGAGTCCGCCATCATTTCTGAGAGCACTTGCGGTGCGGTGCGCGTGACATCCGCAAGGATTGCTTCCACAGATGCGATAGCGCCGACGGGAGCCATTGAAGGAACCGCGCTCGTCGCATCAGACGGGTGATGTGCGGTTGAATCCGCCATACGCAGTACCTATCGGCAAGTGGCGTGCCATTCTCAATCTATTGGTGGTCACAACTTACGTATCGCCGTGGGGAAAGCTCCCGCTCCTTCTCGCGCACACAATTCAAGCGACTTTCGAAGGATCTTCAAAGTTGCCTGAATCAAGGCTTCATAAGCACCGATGAGAAACCACACGGTGTTCCACGACTCAGCATTTCAAGACCCAGAGAGCAGAGCCATCGACGCGGCCAACGCGGAGCGACGCGGCGCTGCACGCGATGAGTTTCCAGCTGAAGTGGTCGTGCTCTGGCACCACCAACCGTGGGCGAGCATCCGATACCAACTTGTCGACCTCAGTGAAGGTGGATTGCGACTTCGCTCCAACCTTCCCTTTGTGGAAGGCTCAAGCGCGACATTCGTGCGCATCCTTCCGGAAGGCACGCGATTGGGTCGTTCAGGAATGGTCGCGTGGAGCCGTCGCGTTCCGCACGATGGTCGACCAGCATTTGAGGCCGGGTTTCGGTTCTTCGACTAACCGTTGATTGCGCGAGCGTTGCGCTGAAACAAAAACAGCATCCATGTGGCGTTCGGTAGGATGAACGCCTTCTATGGGTCTTTCACCATGCGTTGAAGTTTCCACCGTAACTCCGATGCACAACGAAGAGTTGTGTGTTGCAGAGTTCGTTCGTCGGATGGACGCTGCACTTGATGCAGTCGGATGCAGCGCGGAAATGATCATCGTTTCAGATGGTTCAACAGACGGCACCGAGTTGATCCTTCGCGACCTTGCGCTTCGCTATCCACGACTTCGCGTGCTTTGTTTGTCGCGCAATGTTGGGCAGTGCAGCGCGATGTACGCGGGCATTCAAGCGTCGAAGGGACGCAGGATCATGGTGATCGACGGCGATCTTCAATATCCACCCGAACAACTCAGCGCACTTCTTCGCACGATGGATGGCGGTTACGCGCTTGTCAGTGGATCGCGCATCAGGCGGAAGCAGTCGATGCTCTTCAAGCGCATCCCGAGTTGGATCGCGAACTTCGTGCTTCGACGCGTCACTGGATGCGAGATTCGCGATATGGGCGGTTGCAAACTGATCGACGGTGATCTCGCGCGGTCTCTGCGATTGCGACCAGGCCAGCACCGTTTGCTTCCTGCGCTTGTGCACCTGCGCGGCGGCGCGACAACCGAAATTCTGGTTGAGCACGCGGAGCGTTACGCGGGAACGAGCCACTACGGCCTTTCTCGAACGATGGATGTGCTCTTCGACATCCTCATGCTCGGCTTCCAATCGAGTTTCAAAGCCAGACCGCTCTACCTTTTCGGTCGCATCGGTGTCTTGTTGCTTATTGTCGACTGCATCGTGATGCCGTGGCTGCTGTATGAAAAGTTCGTGCACGACATCGACATGGGCACGCGTCCACCGTTTCTTGTTGCGATCATGTTCTTCCTCGCGGCACTCTTCTTCTTCGCCATGGGATTTGTGCTTGAATTACTCTCTGATGCCAACAACGCCATTGGCGGAATCAAGCCTTACATCGTGCGTGAATCGTTTGCGCACGACAGTACATTGCAATCACCTTCTACTCCAAACACCTAAGTTCTCTATGTTCCACACTTCACTACGACTCGTTCCTTCTGTACTCCTCGCCTCTCTTTGCGTGAGCGCGGTGAGTGCGCAAGCCCCACCAGCAGCAGTGACTCCACCTGCTACTCCAGAAGTTGCGAAGCCCGCCGAGGCAAATTTTGAATACGCACTCATGAAGACGTCGAAGGGCGAGATATTGCTTGAACTCGATGCGGCAAAAGCACCCATCTCGGTCGCAAACTTCGTGGAGTACGCGAAGAAGGGTTATTACGACGGCACCATCTTTCACCGCGTCATCGCAACCTTCATGATTCAAGGTGGTGGCTTCGATGCGACACTTACACAGAAGGAAACATCAGCGCCAATCAAGAACGAGTGGAAGAACGGATTGAAGAACGCGCGCGGCACCATCGCCATGGCGCGAACGAATGCACCAGATAGCGCCACAAGTCAGTTCTTTATCAACACAGTCGAAAACGAGATGCTTGATGTTGCGCGCGGCGGTGCTGCCTACGCGGTGTTCGGTCGGGTCGTGGAAGGCATGAGCACGGTGGACAGCATCAAGGCCGTGCCAACAGGAACATCAAAAGCGACGACACCACAAGGCACGATGCCCATGACGGATGTTCCAGTGGAAGCTGTCGTGATTGAAAAGGTCACCATCCTCTCGAAGGCTGACGCGGTGAAGCGCATGCAGGCGGCACCGAAGTCCACAGCACCAACAACGCCCGCTGTTGTTCCAGCGAAGTGAGCGTGAAGTCAACGCACGATCAAACATTGAATCTCGCACACGCGGAATCCTCTAAAGGGTTCCGCGTGTGTCGTTTCACGGCGCCCCCCGTTCAACCAATGCCTCTACACTTGCCATATCTATGCGAGATTCTTGCGTGATTCGATTAACCGTCGGGCTGCTTACGCTTACTGCCGCATCGATGACGCACGCACAAAACGGTGATCGAAAAGGCGAAGCGCAGCCAATGCTTCCGCCCGAATGGCGCGTCGCAACACCGCCGCTTCCACTCACGCCGCGCGAAGAACTTGCGACGTTCGCATTGCCCACGGGGTATCACGCCGAACTCGCGGCCTCCGAGCCACTCATTGAAGCGCCAATCGCATTCTCCTTCGACGGCGATGGAAAATTGTGGGTCGTCGAGATGCCGAGCTACATGACCGATGTTCAAGGCAGCGACGAACTTAGTCCGACTGGGCGAATCAAGGTGCTCACCGACACCGATGGCGATGGCGTGTTTGACAAAGCCGACGTGTTTCTTGATGGCCTCGTCGCACCACGCGCCGTTGCGCCATGGACTTTCGGCGGAACCAACAACACAACAGGTGCGCGCGGCGCACTCATCATCGAGCCACCTCATCTGCTCTACGCAGTTGACACGGATGGCGATGGACGCGCCGATCAAACCGAAGTCATCGCGGGCGGATTCGAGGCCGCGCTCGACAACCCCGAACACGCTGGAAATGGCTTGTTCTTCGGGCTTGATGGATCATTCTTGATCTCGCAGCAACCCTTCAGTGTTCGCCCAAATGCGGAAGGCGCATTCGACCTCATTCCACAAGCAGCGCACGGTCAATGGGGAATCTCGCAAGATTCTTTCGGTCGCGTGTATTGCTCGCCCAACTCGGATCCATTGCTTGTTGACCTTGTGTCTCGCGTGTACGCAGCGCGGCAACCAGATCTGAAGGGCTTCGAAGGTGTTCCACACCGCGCAGCAGACGATATGCGTGTCGCGCCGAGTCACCTCACGCCTGGCGTGAATCGTGCATATCAAAAAGGTTTGTTGAAGGATGGTCGTCTCGCCAGTTTCACTGGCGCGTGTGGCACACACATTCACGAAGGGCCAGCACTCACGAACGGAACGCCGCAAGCATTCGTGTGTGAAGTGACGGGCAACCTTGTGCAACGATTTGATCTTGTGGAGAAAGATGGCATCCCGAGCGCAGTGAACGCCGATGCGCCACAATCGTTTCTGACATCTACTGACGAACGATTTCGTCCAGTGTGGTGTGGCGCGGGCGTGGATGGCGCGCTCTACATCGCGGATTTCTATCGCGGCATCGTGCAGCATCGAAATTTCATGACGTCATTCTTGCGCGCGCAAGTGGAAGAGCGAAGGCTCACGCTTCCTGTGTCCAACGGACGGATCTGGCGCGTGGTGCGCGATGGCGCGCAATGCGCAGCGCTACCCAAACTCTCCACGCTCGACACAATCTCACTCACACAACTTCTTGCAACTCCCGAGAAGGGTCAGCGCGATCAAGTGCGTCGAGAACTTGTTGCGCGTAGAGACGCCGCGTCAGTTCAACCACTTCAGACACTCTTGCACAATCGCGCGACGGCAATCGAAGTGCGCATCGCCGCGCTCGAAACACTCGGCGCGACTAATCTCTGTAGCCCAGCAGACTTTGAAGACGCAATCAACGGACCAGCAGCACTGCGCGCGGCGGCCGTGCGTGTCGCAGAGCAGAATTTTTCTCAAAGCGACAGTGAAGCCGCATGGTTTGCACCACTGCTCGCTCGCGCAGTGCAAGACAAGGATCGATTCGTGCGCGCACAAGCTGCACTTTCAGCAACTGCGCTTCCTCGCGATCAAGACACACTCAACATTCTCACGCAAGCACTCAACACAGATCTTGAGTGGCGCCTCATGCGAAGCGCAGTGCTCTCAAGTCTGGCGGGGCGCGAGGTGCGCATGTTGGACATCATCGCGAACGGCGAGGCACTTCCCACAAGCACGAAGGGCTCACGCGCATTTCTTGCAGAGCTCTGTGATCTCGTTCTTGATGGCGGAACTCCTCAAGGAACCCAGGCGGTGCTCACACTCGCAGTGAGAGGATCCGTCTCGCAGCAGTGGTGTGCAGAGATCGCGCTTGAGCGCACTGCAGTTGCGCAGAAGTTGAACAACAAACATCCAGTGCAGTTACTCCTCGCAGCGGAACCGCGTGATTGGAGCGCGCTCCTCGCATGTGGAGAGACGTGTGCGGTGCTGGCACAGAAGTGTGATAAGCACTTGTATTGGCCTGGTCGCGGAGACATCGCTCGCGTTGCACCCGAGTACGTGCTCGCATCTCAAGGATCAAGCGCGGATCGCGGCAAGCGCCTCTTCTCGAATTGCATGTCGTGCCATCAAGCGAATGGGCGAGGACAACCTCCGGTGTATCCACCACTGCGCGGAAGTCCATCCGCACTCGGCGAGCCAGGTCGTCTCATCCGCATCGTGCTGCACGGACTTGAAGGCGAGATCGAAGTGGACGGCGTGCGCTACAACCAAGCAATGCAAGTCCCGCCGCTCGGTTCTGATGAAGACATCGCAGCAGTACTGACATACGTTCGAAGCGCGTGGGGAAACAATGCTGACGCAATCAGCCCAGAGATGGTGCGCACGGTGCGTGATCAAACGAAGGGACGCACACGATCGTGGACGATTGACGACTTGTCGAACGAGCCAGCGCTCGTGCTTCCTTCCACCACAGTCGGAGCAACAGAGGTAAAGCCATGACCATTGACGAAACCTCTATCGAAAGACAGCGAAAGTGGGACGAACGCTTCTTGCAAGTTGCGCAAGTGATTGCGCAATGGAGCAAAGATCCCTCGCGCGGCGTGGGAAGTGTGATCGTGAGTGGATCACGCCAAATCATCGCTACAGGATTCAACGGACTACCACGCGGCGTCGAAGATCTTCCCGAGCGTCTCGTGCGGCCAGTGAAGTACGACCTTATCGTGCACGCCGAGATGAATGCTGTCGTGCAATGTGCGCGCAACGGCGTTTCACCCGTGGATGGAACGATCTACTCGACATTTTTTCCGTGCGTGCATTGCGCGCTCGCGATTGTGCAATCTGGGCTGACGCGCGTGGTGACCTACGCACTGACCGATGCAGACGCTCACTGGCTTGAGTCGACTAGCAAGAGCGAAGCAATCTTCCGTGAAGCAGGCGTAGCGTTCGAGATCATCCCTCGTTCCACGCACTGAGCAGTATCGAAAGATCTTGCGCGCCGACGAAAGCGTCGCCATTGAGATCGCATCGCAATCCAAATCCTCCGAGCGCCCACGAGTCGAGCATGATTGTGAGATCGATTGCACCGACGACACCATCCGCATTGAGATCAGCAAGTCGCGGCGCGTTTGGTGCGAGCAAAGTGGCGAGCGAAGCGTCGATACGCGCGGTGCCGAGCATGTCTGGATATTCAGGATTCGTCGTGTTCGGATTCGGTCCAGTGTTGCCGAGCACTGCTTGGATTTCAGCAGCAATGAGATCCGCTGTGACGACTTCGTTGGGCCAACTTGGATGTTGCGCGCGAACAAGCGCAGCGGTTCCTGCCGCAAACGCACTCGCGAAACTCGTTCCTTCCCACACAGCAATTCCGTTGGGAACGGGTCCGATGATTGCGCGTGAGGTAACAGGCGATCCACCCTTCAAGAGCGTTCGACCAGGAGCAGCAAGATCGATTTTCTTTCCGAAGCTTGCGAATGGTGCCTTTACATCGAACCAATCGAGCGCGGTCACACCGATGCAGAATTGATCGGATGCAGGGTACTCTCGTGGGTCTTCTGCGGCGCGGTTTCCCGCAGCAGCAAGCACAACGGCACCGTTCTGCACCGCGAACCGAACCATGCGCTTAACGACCGTTGAGTCGTAATCACTGCCGAGACTCAGATTAATGATGTCCGCATGATGCGTCGACGCGAAGTGAATCGCCTTTGCGGTGCGGAAGTTTGTCGTGATGCCATCGCTATTCAACACACGAATCGGAAGGATGAGGGCTTCGGGTGCGACCCAGTGAATGAGACCAGCGACGAAAGTTCCGTGTCCAACTTGTTCATCGGTGAGCCCATCACCATCATCGTCGATGCCATTTCCAACATCTGCGAGAGACTCGCCTGGAACAAAGCTCACGCCCCATTGCGCGACACGACCGCCGAGCCATGGATGATCTGGCGTAATGCCACCATCAATGACCGCGACCACAACACCCGCGCCCATCGAACGCGTCCACGCTGCGTCTAGTCCGAGGAGTGATCGCGAATACTGTTCTTCGAGTGCGAGATCGTTGACGGGCAAACTCGAGAGCCACAACGAACCTGTTCGCCCTTCTCCGCTCGAGCCTTCGTAATCCAACTCGCCAACCACAATCGTGCCCTCGAGCATCATCGCGTCGAGTGCAGCGTGGACCATTTCAGCATTCGATCCCACAGGAAGCGTGTACGCGAAGAGTTCAAAGCCTGTGGCTGGAATACTGTCGACACTTGTGATTGCGCCAAACTGTTCCGAGAAACTCGCGATAAACCTGCTGCGCTGCTTTGCGTTCTGAGTCTCGATGACCATGCGATTCGGAACGAGAGGATCCCCTTGCTCCGCGAAAGTTGTCATGACGCATGCGCCAAAAACGAATCCTGCAGCAAGGAGCGAGCGAAGAGAGCGGTGCGTGGTGTTCAACATCAAGGTATTCAATGCAGGGCTCTATTCGAGCGAACGCGTGCTTCGGTTGCTTGTCCCAGCAAACTGAAGGGCGCCCACAATGGAAGTTGAACACCGCGGTCGCGCGCGTTCAAGAGAGAAGTTCGAAGCGCAGAACAATCTGCATCAAGAAGTGATCCATGCAAATGAATTGCATTAGTTCTCAGACGATGGAACTCGGTTTGGAGTTCGGCGGTCTCCGTGTCTGAAACCGCCCAAAGACAGACAAGAAGGCGCTTGGCGCCCGCTGCGATGAACGCGCGTGCGAGACCATTGAGTTCATCACCAGCCTGCACGGCGTGTCTGCCTGTTTCGCACGCAGAAAGCACCACGAGGTCTGCGCAGAGTTCTAACGCAAGGATGTCTCGAATCGGGAACCACCGATCAGCGAGTCGAAGCCCACTTGCAGCAGGTAAGGCTTCGACGAAACGTCCATGGCAAGCGATATGAAGAAGCGGCCGATAAGCGCAATTTGCGGTGAAGGCATCAGCTGTCGCGTCGTCCCCGCGCAACACGTCACATCTTCCAGCAAGCGAGCGAATGGATTCTGCGACACGCTCGCCTTCGCGGGTAATTTCAGGCGCACGCGCATCAGCAACATGAATCACGAGTGGTGCGAGTGTGGCAGCGTTGCTGTGTGATGGCGCTGTAACAGAGAATGCGACCGAAGCACTCGGCGCAGTCATGATCTCAAACTGCTCGATGAGGTGCTTGCCCTCTACAAGCAACGCCGCGAATGGCAGGGCGTGCAGTGCGCCATGCGGAACGATCACAAGTCGGTTCGCACCACAAATGTGTGGAAGGAGCGGCGCGATCAAACTCTCACCTAGTGATTTCATCAACGAGAGCGCCGCTGACGTATGGCGAGTGGTCGCCTGCGCGTCGCCTTGTCGAGCGCCGCGACGAAGATGGAAGTTCGCGCGCGACACGAGTTCATCGAGCGCGCTCATCGAGTCGATTGCTCGCGTGACGTGGACGGTGTTCTTCGTGATGACGAAAACAAGCAACTCTTCACCAATGGAGAAGTATTCGATGAGCACGACGTGTTCGGGAATGTGCGCTTGAATGGCGGCTCCCGTTGACGGCTTCGCGAGCATCACTTGCAGTCCTCGGCCCGTGTCATCCGCGAGTTCCGCGTAGCGTTGTTCGGCGACTCGAATGAGATCAGGAAGCGCAGCGCTCCCGCGGCGTGCACCAGGTTCTTTGCTCTGGAAGTCAGATGCATACAACGCGTTCAGTTGCGCACGCACGGTGGCCAGCGCTGTTTCGTCTGCGGTCGAAGTTGTTGTTTGAGTGCGATCGACCGCCTTCATCATCGCATCGAGAAGCGCGCGCGACTTTGCTTGCTCGACGACATCAAAAGCGCGCGCAATCGCAGCGGGAGTTCCTGCACTTAGAAGGTCGAGCGCAAGGTCCTCATAGGGACGAAGTCGACTTCCAAGCCAATCCGCTCGGAATCGGTCACTCGCAAGCGTGCCTCGAATTCGCTCAACAGCAACCACCGCTCGCTCGAGCAAAGGGATGGACTCTGATGCGCCAGAACTCTCTCGCACGATGTTTGCCTCTGCGAGAAGTGCGTCAGCTTCAAGGACGGCATTCGAACTGCCTCTCGCGATTGCTTGTGCGTTTTGCGCGGCGCGCAATGCTTCTGGCGTTCGTTGCAGTCGGCGAAGCGCATCAGCCTCGATGATCATCGCGCGCGCGCGTTCACTTGGCGCAGCGTGCTCATCACACACAATCTTCGTGGCGAGTTCAAGCGCCTTCGCGCACTCGCCGCGCGAGAGCAGCAGTGCCGCGAGCACGATCATTGCTTCGCGTAAAGATCGGGAATCGCCGCTGCGTTCCACTTCGAGAATCGCAAAGCGAAGTAGCCGCTCCGCGTCCTCCATCCGTGTCATCGAGAGAAATAATCGAGCCTGCGCGACGGACGCGCGAATGCGCTCTGCAGAAAGCCCAAGGGTGTTCGCTTCTTCGAGCGTCTCGCGAAGTGTCTGCGTTGCGTCTTGTGTTGCACCGAGCAGCGCCAGAAGTTCAGCCTCTTCAATCTGCAGTCGGACTCGATGCGCGACCGCTGAAGGAGGAAGTAGCGCGCGTGCAGCGGAGTATGCACTGAGCGCATCTTGCATGCGCCCTTCACGCGCGAAGAGGTCTCCGGTGTTGCCACGGACAACCGCAAGCGCCATCGTCGCTGGCGTGGTGCTCAAAATCGCATCAGCCTTGCGGAAGCACGCTTCTGCTTCATCGAATCGGTCGAGGTACACCAGGTTTTCACCGAGTGCATTTTGGATGAAGCCGGCTGGAATGAGATCATTCCGGAGTGCAGGTTCAGCGAGTTGCAGTCGAGCAACAGCCTCAACATTTTCGCCGCGCGCTTTGTGGATGTTGGCGAGATTGAAGTCAGCGCGCGCAGCTGGGATCAATTCTCCGAGTGCGGAGAGCGCGTCGCGTGCGGTAGTCCCGATGCGAAGCGCTTCGTCTGTGCGACCAAGCATCGTGCGTGGTGCAAGTGAAGCCACGCGCGCGCGCGCCGCATCGAGCGCGAGTCCGTGTTGGTCCGCGAGCAGCGCAGCAGAATCAGCGAGCGCGATTGATTCTTCGGCGCATCCCGCTGCTGCGAGCGCCATCGCGGTTGCACGGGACGCACGAATTTCTGCGCGTGGCACGCTAAGCGATTGCGCGACTTCGATGAGAGCGTTTCCTACCGAAACAGCAGATGCTGGATCTCGCGCCGCGAGCGCTTCAACTTCATCACCGAGCGAAAGCATGACACGCTCGGGATCAGCGCACTGTGCGAGCATTTCGCGGCGCGCTTCTGGCTGCGCCGTGATCCAAGCATCGAGAGTGATGATCGGTGAGGTGGACAAATTGGTCTACTCAATCGTGAGCGGGAGAAGCGCGATCGCGTCACCGCCACAGATCACAAGTTGCCAGTGACCCGTTGGAAGCGTAAGTGAGAAAGTTCCTGTCTCATCCGTAGTTGTCGCATGCGCGGTTTGGGAGAAGTCGCTAAACACTCGAATGCGCGCGTCCGCGACCACGCCTCCCGTGAGGTTGAGCACTTCGCCGATGAGGCGCGCGTTTCCGTTGCGCGCGGGTGCGATTTCCATGGAAATTTGGAGCCCATCCGTGGCGAAGAGAAGTTCGCTCGCCACTGAATCGTCGCGTAGCCCTGCGAGTGCGAGATCAGGATTTGGTTGAACGAGCCGTGCGATTATTGCACCAAGTGCGGCAGCAAGATCGGTGAGCGCTTGAGATCCGGAACCAGATTGCAGCGGCGTCTGTGTGAGCGTTCGCCCGAGCCGTAGCGCATGTTCAAGCGCGCTCACTGGCGGTTCATTCAGCGCATCGGCGCGCAGAATCGACAACAGCGCAGTTGCATCCTCAGTTGTGACAATTCGTTGTCGAGGTGGTGTTGGGTCGTCTCTCATGTACTAAGTGAGTCTCCAAGAGGGGATCTAGATACACCGCTTCAAGAGGAAGGCGCGCGCTACCCTCAAACGCGGCTAGAAGCCCAATCCGTGCAGAATAGGCGTCAATTTTTCGAGGCAACGCTGTCGGGTTGGGCCTATTGAGCCAACACGCATGCCAAGTCGCTCGCCAATCTCTGGATAACTTGGTTCACCAGCCGCAGAAAAAAGTGCTTCGAGCAATTCTCGGCACTTACCGCCAAGTTGTTCAAGGGCATCCCGCACCAGTTGTTTGTCGAGTTCAACCTCGGTCGCGTCGGATTGCGTTCCGTCTGCAAGAAGAGCGGTGGACTCAAGTGACACCGGCGCGCCACTCGACTTTGAGGATGCGCGCCAACACGCGCGTCGCGTGGTTGTGAGAAGCCACGCGGCGAGTCGGTCTGTCTCTCGAAGATCCTGAAGCGATCGCAAGAGCGAAAGAAAAACTTGCTGAAACACATCTTCAGCATCTTCCGGCCGAAGTTTCGTTTGGCGAATCACACTCCACACAAGTCGTCGGTATCGCTCAACGAGGTCAGTCCATGCGAACTGATCCCCCTTGAGGCACGCGTGAATGAGGGTTTGATCGTTTTCGAAGCGCATGCCTGTCGAAGACCTCGACATCGAGCAGGATAGCCAAGCAGAGTTTTTTAAGTTTTCTGTATGGATCGCTGAGACAGGGGACAATCGAACTTCATGGAAGCGCACGTGACTGACGATTGCCAGGACCTTGCTGCACTCAACGAAGGCGACCGCGATGCGGGACGGCGGATTTATGACCGCCACGCAACGCTGATCTTTTCCATCTGCCGAAGTGCGATTCCAAGTCGATCGATTGATGACGCTGAAGAGGCAGCGCAGGAAACATTCTTGCGTGCTTTTCGCGAGCGTGCTGATGTGACTGACTGTCGAGGGTTTCGAGCCTGGATTTGCGGGATTGCACGATTCGTGTGTAGCGAACGTCGTGCAGCCTGGCTTCGTCGGAAACGAGATCCGGAGACAGGCATGCAGAACGAAATCAGACGCGCACCCGAACTTCCAAGCACTGTTCTTGAACGGCGCGAATCCTCAGCACTCCTTACCGCAGCGATTGAGGCACTTCCTCACGACGAGCGGTTGGCGTTGCATCTTTTCTATATTGAACGCGATCCAGTTGAAGCCGCCAAGCGCGCGCTCGGCATTTCGCGTCCTACGTTCTATCGATTAGTTGCCAAGGCGCGCGACTTTCTCGCAGTTCGCCTCGCAACAGAAGGAACTCAACGATGAAGTCTTTGCAATTCAACCCAACCAACAACGACCACTCGGGCGCAACCGATCACGAGGAACTCACTCCGCATCCACTCGATGCATCACTGCGCGTATGGCACGACGAGAACCGCGATCGCGCCGAGGCATTGCGTGATGAGACACTCGCGAAAGCTCGTGCATCAGGCGCACTTGATGCGCCACTTCGATTGCACTCGCATCCTGCGTCACGCGGTTGGATGGCGCGAACACTCGCCGCCGCAGCACTGCTCGCAGCAATGGTGACACTTGGCGTTTTCTTCAGCGAAACAAGCCAAAAATCAGCGTTTGCCGACGGCGGGCTTGTGCAAGTTCCAGAAGGCGGCGAACTGAGCGCGCTTGACGAGAGCGGCAATGTGCTCGGGCCGTGCCCATTGCAACGCACCGATGTTGTTGCTGAGGCGAGTGGTCCGTTCATGCGAACCGTCATCGAGCAGGTATACGCGAATCCATACCCACGGAAGATCGAAGCGCTCTACACCTTCCCACTCTCGAACAGTGCTGCGGTGGATCGCATGACGATGATCGTGCGCGGACCGTCGGGTGAAATTGTTATCGAGGGCGAAGTGAAAGAACGACACGCCGCACGCATGATGTATGAAGCTGCGCGCGAGTCTGGATATGTCGCGAGTTTGCTCGAGCAAGAGCGACCGAACATCTTCACGCAGTCCGTTGCCAACATCGAACCAGGCGCGACAGTGCGCATTCGCATCGCAACAATTGAACTCGTGCAACGCCGTGATGGCGTGTACTCATGGAGTTTCCCCACTGTTGTTGGACCGCGATACATCCCCGGTCGCCCCGTGTCGATGCCTTCGCTTCCCGATGGATTCATCGTGCGTGAAGGCGTTGTGCTTCGAGCACCCGCTGCGATCGAGACGAAAGATGGATGCTTCATTCCCGCACCGCGTCTACTTGATCTTCTCACGGCGGCAATTCCCGTACGCACTCCAGATGCGGCGAGATTCGATGTTGTGATGCAGGCGGGCGAACCGTGGCGCTTTGATGCGAAGTACGGCAACGGAAGTATGGAGCACGGATCGCTGTGGCAGAGTGGAGTTGGCGAATTGAATGGTCGCTGGTTCTTCGCGAAACTTGATAGTGATCCTGGTGCGGGCTTCTCTGCCAACACCGATCAAGTGCCGGATGCCGCGCGTATCACGCCGATGCCCGTGCATCCAACGGAGCGATCTGGGCATGATTTGTCGATCAAAGTCTCACTCGATTCTGGTGGAGCGAAGTTCACGAGCGTGAAGAGCACGCAGCATAAAGTCGATGTTGCGGAAACCTCTGCGACGCGGCGCGATGTGAAACTTGCGAGCGAGAGCACCATTCCGAACAAGGACTTCGTGCTCTCGTGGCAAGTCGAGAATACATCGATTGAGCCCGCGTTCTTCGCGCATGTCGATCAGGAAGGAAAGGGACCGCGGCTACAGGACACGAAGGGCGGCTACTTCATGCTCATGCTTGAGCCGCCAGCGCGCGTCGCGTCGGCTGAGGCTCGTCCGCGCGAATTGATCTTCGTGCTCGATACCTCTGGTTCGATGAACGGATTCCCGATCGAGAAGGCGAAAGAAGTCATGTCGAAGTCGATCGCGAAGATGCGTCCGACTGACACCTTCAACATGATCACTTTCGCAGGCGACACGCGTGTGTTGTGGACCGAACCGAAAGCGGCAACACCAGAAAACATCGCAGCAGCGCAAGCGATGGTTGAACGACAAGAGGGCGGTGGCGGCACCGAAATGATGACCGCCATCAACGCCGCACTCATCCAGCCTGGTCGCAGTGCACTTGATCCCGCGAAGTTGCTCGAACTTCCAGCAGACGGACGCGTGGTGACGATCGCGGTGAGCAGCAATGCACTGAGTACGAAGGCGATTTCGCTAGCGAACGGTCAGACGATTCCAGTTGAACTCGCGGTTGCAATGCCCACCGCTCCCGACAAGACATTTCTGCTCAATGGTCGCTGGTTGACGAAAGACACCGTACGCGTCTTTGCGATTGATCGCGCGGAGTTTCAACAAGAAGATGCGCGCACTCGCATCGTGATGTTCCTCACAGACGCCTACATCGGCAACGATCAAGACGTGATTGCTGCGATTCGTGACAACGTGCGTGCGAGCCGCGTGTTCAGTTTTGGTATCGGTTCAAGCGTGAATCGATATCTCATCGAAGAGATGGCGCGCGCTGGTCGTGGCGCGAGTGACATCGTGACGCTCGCAGAAGATGCGGACGCAGTTGTCGAACGATTCGTGCGGCGCATTGAGAATCCAGTGCTCACGGATATCGAGATTTCGTTCGACAATACGCTTGGCGCAACAGCGCTCTTGCCAGGCGGCGGCGTGTTGCCTGATCTCTTCGACCAGTCTCCACTTGTTGTCCTCGGTCGCTTTGATGCGAAGCGTGGCGGCGCGAAGGGTGAAGCAATTGTGCGCGGTCGAACTGCCGCGGGTGCATGGGAGAAGCGCGTGGCGGTGGAGTTTCCAGCAGCGCAAGCCGCGCATGATGTTGTCGAGACACTGTGGGCGCGAGCGAAGGTTGATGATTTGTTGTTGCCGCACATGGCTGCGGTGGAGAGCGAGTCACTTGATCTTGCGATCCAACGCGAGGTCGTGCGACTCGGTGAAGACTTCAGCATCGCAACCCGCTACACAAGTTTCATTGCGATCGAGAAGAGTCGCGTCACAGTCGGCGGCGCTTCGATGCTTGTTGCAGTGCCGATCGAACTTCCAGAAGGCACGAATTGGGCTGGATTCTTCGGTGAAGGCGTGCAATCCATCGCGCTAACGGGAGTGGATCTTGGGAAGCAATTCTTTGGTATTGCTGCGGATGAAGACGGACTCAGTGCTGCGTTAAGTGAATCATTCGCTCTTCGTGAGTCACTCGAGCGCGTGGCCAGCCAAGATTCGTCTGGTTTGGTGGGCGAACTAAGATCTGATCGGGAAGATCATCGCGAGCCAGCGTCAAGTGCAGCACCAAGGATGCGGAGCGGCGAGTTCGCACAGTCCGCACAACCTGTACAACAACGCGTCTCTGGTGGCATGGGTGGTGGAGGAGGCGGTGGTAGTGGTGACGCGAGCGTCAGCTATCGTCGTTCCGAAGTCGAACGCAGTCGGGCGTTGGCTTCGCCGCCACCACCAAATTCAGCAGCACCAAGCCTGGTGGGATACGGAGTAGGTCCATCAGCGCCGCGAGGTGAAGTGAAGGGCAAGTCATCAGCACCAGTGAATGCACCGATGCCAGCAGCTAAACCAGGTTCACCTTCTGGTGCACTTCGAGGCAGCAACGGGATCGGGGATGGACCCACGGCCGCGCCTGCACTCGCTCCTGTATCAGCCAACGAAGCAACTCCGAGCAAAGAGCGAGTGCCAGGATCTTTGGAAACGCACGCGGCAACAACAGCACCATCTGTGTTGAGTGTCGATGCGCCGAAGGACAATCAACGAGTCGCAGTGCAGCTCACACGCGCAGACTTGGATCTTCTCGCTCGTCGTCTTGGAAAGGAGCTCGCGCTTGTCGCGGTCGCTGCGGAAGTTGATCCAACCACATTCGCCGCAATTCTGAAGGGACTCGGCATCACGCTTGATGCGGATGGGCGAATGCAGGTTGTGGTGCTTATCGATGACGCATCTAAGGGCGCGATCAAGAGACTTTCGGATACAGGTGCGATCGTCGTGACGGTCGAGCGCAAGCTTGTGATCCTGCACCTCACGCCCGCTCAATTGGCGAAAGTGGCGCGCGTGGAAGGAGTCCGAAAGGTGGATTTCCTGCCGAAAGCTCTAAAATAGCCCCCAAATCAGGCTCGTCGCAAAAAGGTCCATAGAACCGAGCGCAGTTTTTTACACTGCGCTCGGTTTCATTTGTGAAACCACCTCAATGCATCCGATCTTTTCTCTAAGACAGATCAATCTTCGATGAGCAGTTTCGGTACTCCACCTTCAGTGCACTCTCTCGCAGCGAGCTTCGCCGCGCAGCAGATGTCGCATGGCAAGCCGAAAGTTGCATCGAAGGAATCACGCGAGGCGTTGCGACGAGTGGTGGAGAAAGGCGAGATTCGCGCAGCCGACAGCGTGGAACTTACGGAAGCAGTCGTGTCGAAGCCCGATGCTGTGCAAGAAGAAAAGCATCGACGCAATCAACAACAGATGCCGCAGCGTCATGGATCAAGGGCTACCGACGCAGATCCAGATGCGCCTCCGTCACACCTTGACTTACGCGCGTGACTTTGTGCACGGCAGATTGAGTGCCTTGCAGATGCGTCGCGTCGCGTCACTCTTATTGAGCGTGTAAAAGTGAATGCCCTCGATGTTGTGCGCAACGAGGTCTCGACACTGTTGCTCGGCCCACGCAATTCCAGCATCTTCAACAGCACGCGCATCATTGGCAGCGCGAGAGAGTTGCGAGAGAAGTGCAGCGGGGAATCGTGTTCCCGCAGCGAGATCCGCCATGCGCTGCATTCCAGTGATCGAAGGAATCGGCATGATTCCCGCAGTGATCGGCACGCGAATGCCAGCGAGTGTGCAGCGCTCGCGCCAATCGTGGAACGCGTGATTGTCGAAGAAGAGTTGTGTGACGATGTAGTCCGCGCCCTCGTCAACCTTCGCTTTGAGATGATCAAGTTGATGCAGCGTGTTCGGTGTTTCGGGATGACCTTCCGGAAATCCAGCGACGCCGATTGCGAATCCGCGTCCGCCATGCACGCCAAGTCGCGCGCCTTCAACGCGAATGAAGCGCACAAGATCCGAAGCCTGTTGAAAGTCACCGAGCGAATGGAATCGCGCACCGACAGGCGGATCACCACGCAACGCGAGAATCGTTTCGACGCCATTCTGCGCGTACAACTCAAGGATGCGTCGCACATCGTCCTTCGTGTGTCCGATGCATGTGAGATGCGGGACTGGTTCGATTGAAGTCTCGCGTCGAATGCGAAGCACGAGTGCGTGCGTTTTATCGCGCGTGGTTCCGCCTGCGCCATAGGTGACACTCACAAACTCCGGCGAGAGTTCCGCGAAGTCCGCGATGGTCCTAAACAACGGTGCCCAACCCGCCTCAGTTTTCGGCGGGAAAAACTCGAAGCTCACTGCAGGGCCTTGCCGCGCGAGTCGAGAGGTTTCAGAAAGAGCGTCACCGAGGTGCATTGCGTAAAGGTATGCCAAAGACGCTGCGCGTACCATGCGCTTGTGCCGCATCGACAGCACATTCCTCGTCCTGCAACGCGGCGCCTGAGCCTCTATCTGCGCGAGTTGCAGACGCGACTCGATGACGGACAAGAGCGCGTGAGTTCAAAGGACCTTGGTGCAAGCCTTGGTCTCACCGACGCGCAGATTCGCAAGGACCTCGCCCTGTTCGGATCACTCGGCCAACCAGGTCGTGGGTATCAAGTCATCGATCTTTTGAAGCGGCTCCGACAGATGATGGGTCGCGATCAGTCGTGGCCCATCGTGGTTGTGGGCATCGGCAACATCGGACGCGCGATCACCTCGTATGGGTCCTTCAAAGGCGAGGGGTTCGAAATCGTCGGTGTCTTCGATGTCGATCCGAAGGTTGTGGGCACGAAGTCGGCGGGCAAAGTTGTGCGACCAATGTCCGAACTCCGCGCCACGATCGCTGCGCACAACGTGCGTCTAGGTGTGATGGCCGTGCCGAAAGAAGCAGCGCAAGATGTTGCCGATGCGTTGATCGCCGCGGGCGTGTCGGGAATTCTGAACTTCGCGCCAAAGCGAGTGACCGCGCCACACACGGTGAGTATCGTGAGCGTTGACTTCACAGTGTCCCTCGAGCAACTCGCGTTTCAAGTGTGGCTCGCGGGAACCGAGGAGAACGCGAAGAAGTGAGTACCCTTGTGAGCCCTATGCATCTGGTCAGCCATCATCACATTCAATGTTGCATGCTCGCCGCATGCGTGCTCGTCGGTGGTTGCAAAGCGACCGTGCTCAAACCAAGTGCTGGCGACACCATTCGCGCAGAGAACCAAACACTCAAACAAAAACTCGACGCGTCTGAACTTGCTGCCGCTGCATTTGAGCAACAACTTCTCGCCCTCAAAGCGAGTGACTCCAAGCGTGAGCCCTCCGAAGAAGTTCGCGATGCAACACCAGTCGTGGCGCGCATCAGCCTCGTCTCCGGCTCGATGATTCGACGCGAAGAAGGCAAAGACACCGCGATCCTCCTCTTCGCTGCGCAAGATGGATTGGGTCGAGAAATGCAGTGCGTGGGAACGCTCGCCATCACCGTGACCGCCGCAACAGCGGGCGCCGACGCCGTCACGCTCGCAACCACATCCATCGGCGCCAAAGCGCTCCGCGATTGCTACCGCGCGGGCTTCATGGGAGCGCACTACACGGTGGAACTTCCACTCACCGCCACCACGGATGACATGCGAACCGCACTGATCACCGCGAGATTCACCGATGGCTGGACCAACAAAGAGTTCCACACCGACGCAGTGCTGATGGTCGTGAAAAAGTCACCCGTCAATCAAGCAACCACCGACGCGCCCACATCTGCCACAGAATCGAAGGGCAGTTAGACTCCTTCTCATGCTTCGTGCTCGATCAACATCTTCCTTGCGAATGAAGCGCTGCATCTTGTGCATCGCAGGATGTTGCGTAGTCATACTGACCGGCTGCCAGAAGGTGCTCTTCCCTCAAGACAGCCCTCGCACGCAGTACGAAACCTACGACCAAATGCGCCAGAAGTTCCAGCCGCTTGAAGTCACCGATGTCTTCGGCACTCCACAGCCTGCGCTGCGCGCACGGTTGTCGCCCGCAGCGGATTGAGATCGCGCGTTCTCTTCGGCGCTTTCTGCAGTATCTTTCGCTCGACTGCCGATCTTTCGGCTTTCCCTTTCCGGTGTTCACGCAAGGATGCGAGCAGTGCCGAAAATTTCAAAGCCGAAATCGTCCCGCAACGCGGGTTCTCGTTTGACAAACTCCGCCTCGAACAGCAGCGCGACTCCCGCGCGCGCGCGCTCGTCGTCCCGCAAGACACCGAGTCGTGGAGGTGTCGTATGGGGCGTGTTCCTTGGCGCAATGACGATCGTCGGCGGATTGATGTTCGCCAGTGGTGGCTTCGAGCAAATGCGATCTGGCCCCGCGGTGGGAGTAGCGAAAATCAACGACGCGCCAACCGCGCCCTGGTCATCAATCGTGATTCACTCATCAGGAACCCCCGCTGGCAGCCTGCAAAGTCTTGAACGAGCTGCGCAGGCGGAAGGATTCGATTCGAGTCCATTTCACTTTGTCATTGGAAACGGACTTGATGCCACCGACGGCGCAGTGATGCACACGCCGCGCTGGAGCCAACAACGCGCAGGAGTCCGAACTGCAGATCGTCCCGCAGGTAGTTCACCTGATGCGGAGTGGTTCAATCAACACGCGATTTCGATTTGTCTTGTGGGGAGCGGCGATCGTCGGGCCTTCACGCAGCCACAACTTGATGGGTTGTTGAATGCGGTGAATGAGCTGCAGCGGCTTTACAACATTCCTGATGCGGCGGTGTTTCTCCACTCCGACCTCAGTCCGATTTCGGATCCCGGCGCTCAATTTCCTAGAGAGCAGTTTTTCTCGGCGCTTTCCCGCTGACATCGCCGCCGCGACAGAACCTCAACTTTCCGTCAGAATGCGCGACTCATGCCGCAGGAGTTGTTTGGTTATCCCATCGTGAAGCAAATTGGAGAGGGTGCTGCGAGCACCGTCTACGTGGTTCGCGATCCTGCGTCCAACAACCTCTACACGCTGAAGCATGTGATTCGCAAGTCCGAGCGTGACGATCGATTCCTCGAGCAAGTGGAAGCGGAGTACGCGCTCGGAAGCAAAGTGCAGCACGCAAACGTTCGCGGCACAGTTCGCCTCGAGCGCAAACGCAAATTCTTCCGCACGGTTGAGCTCGGACTGCTCTTGGAATTTGTCGACGGGCGAACACTCGAAGAGCATCTGCCTTCGTCGGTCCTCGTTGCCACTCGCATCTTCGCGCAGGTCGCAACCGGTCTCGCGAGTATGCACGCAAAGGGTGTCATTCACGCGGATATGAAGCCAAACAATGTGATGCTCACAGCAAAGACGGGCGCTGTAAAAATCATCGACCTCGGTCAAGCATGCATGTTCGGCACAGTGAAGAAGCGCATTCAAGGCACTCCAGGTTTTATCGCACCCGAGCAGGCGATGCGCGAAGAGATCACGTCGCAGACAGACGTGTACAACTTTGGCGCAACGATGTACTGGGCACTGATGGGCGAACTCATTCCCACCGCGATGCCCCCGAAGGACGACGCGCAATCGAAGTTGTATCGTGGCGCGCTCGATGCGAAGTCCATCCGACTTCCGACGCCACCACATGAGCGACGCGCAGACATTCCACCGATGCTCAGCAAGACCATCATGGAATGCGTGCATCCCGATCCAGCGAAGCGCGTGCAGTTGATGGCGCATCTCGCGACGCGACTCACATTGATCGGCGACCTCATCGAGAATCCATCTGCAGGTCCATCTGCAGATTCAGACTCAATGACGAGCGCGTGAATGGATGAACGCGCGGCGTTACCCGCTCGTTGTCGGAGAGTTTGTGACAGGCGCTTCGCCAGAAGGTGGGCGAGTGCCGCGACCGCCCCGACCTGATCCTCCGCGCGAGGAATTTTGTTCGCCCTCTGCTGGTGAAGTCGTTGCTGCTGCGGCGGCATCAGATGAGCGCTTGGGCGCGCCTTGTGTTTCTGCAACAGGCGCAACTTCGAACAGCTTTGGATCGAGCTGTGCGACGACTTCGCCTGCGAGTGGTTCGCGGAGGAGGACTTCGTCACCAGCAGCAAGGCCTGCGAGCACTTCGACTTGGAGTTCACTCGAGCGGCCGAGCTTGACTTCACATTGCGCGATGCCTGAACCGTCGCGTGTGTAGACGAAACTCACAGGACCTTGTCGGAAGACTGCTTGCACTGGAACCGTGAGCACTGCAGTCACGCTTCCCAAGAGGATCTCGCCCTTGCATCGCATCGCAGGCTTCAGTCCAGAAGCTTCATCGGCGGTGAGTGCAACTTTGACCGTGTATTCGCGTCGGTTCGGATCGCGCCATCCACCGTTGGCTGCGAGGACGCTCACGCTTTGGACTTCTCCTTTGAATGCGCGGTTGGGCATTGCGTCACTGAACACTGTCGCGGTCAATCCGATCTTGATGCGGCCCGAGAGTGCTTCGCTCACCTTGAGATTCGCAAGCATGCGCGACGTATCAGGGAGAAGGATGACCAATTCGTTGGGCTTGAGCTCGGTCCCAACCTGCGGAGGTTGCGCATCGCCGCCGCCGCGACCACCATTGGAGGAGTCGAGACTTGTCGCGTAGACAACCAGCCCATCGATTGGTGCGAGAAGTGTCGTGCTCTCCAGTTGCACTTCGAGATTCTTGAGTCGCTCACGCTCGCTCGCAACACGGAATGCAGCACTATCGAGATCGGCTTGCGCTTTCACGAGCTCGGCGTCGAACTTCTGTTCCACGCGACCACGCTCAGCGGTTGCTTGATCGAGATCGGAGTTCTTCTTCGCCTCTTCTTGGCCGAAGGTGTACTTGTCGTAAACCTCGAGATCGAGCTTTGACTGTTCGACTTTCGCCGCAGCCTCAATCATCGCGATGCGATCCTTCTCGTACTCATCGCGCGGGATGTAGCCACTCTCGACAAGTTTCGCGCTCTCGTTGAATCGATCGACGAGTCGCTTGTGATTGATTGTCGCTGTTTCACCAGTGATTTCGAGCGATTTTCGCTTCGACACCACTTCGCCGTGACGCCATCCTTCGAGCGCAAGTCCCGCGATGCGCATCGTCACTGCAGCTTTCTCAAGTTCGCTCGCGCGCTCACCGCGCTTGATCATCAACGCTTGCTCCGCAGCAATTCGCGCGCTCTCTGCGGTGTTGCACTTGTCTTGCGCGTCCTTCATCTTGTCGGAGAGTTCTTCACGCGCGAGTCGAACGAGCACATCGCCCGCTTTGACGCGCGTGCCTTCGGGGACGATCTCCTTGATGACGGCGCGTTGCTCAATGCGGTTACGCACCTCAACTTGCTTCTGCGCTGCGAGTTCACCAGACACAGGCAAGAGGATGTCGAAATCTGTCAGCGCGACTTCATGCACATCAAGCACTGCAATGACGCCGTCGTCATTGCCATCGCAAGCGGTCAAGAGAACACTGCTCGTACACGCAAGCACTACGCATGCGAGTGTGGGAACGCGGAGGAGTTGGAAGGGGCGCATGTTCATTCGTGAGGTCATTCGGGCCTTACTTTGATCGGTCAATGAGGTTACTTCCCTGTTCTTCCACAACGTTCATGCCTGGTGGTGGAATCATTCGGCCATCAGGCGCAACGCGAAGTTGCCCTGTCGCCAGCTGCGCGCCGAGAATTGCCTCTTGAATCTCACGCTTTGCGCTTGCGAGTTGATCTTGCGCGCGCCGGAGTGCATCGACAGCCTCAGTGCGGTCACGCGCAGTTGCGCGATCTGGCGCTGCGTCGATTGCGGTCTGCCGATTGTTCGCAGCAGCGACGTTGCGTTCTTGCACAGCGAGCGAGAACTGCGCGCGATCGAGTCGTCGCACGGCTGCGCGAACTTCCACCGCAGCTTCGTCGCGTGATTGTTGTAACTGTCGCTTGGATTGTTCGAGCAGGATCTGTGCTTGTCGCAATTGAAGATCTTCACGCACGCGATCGAGTGGTGCGGAGTAGGTAAGTGCTGCGGCGAGGAAATCATCGCCAGGAGAAAACTGCACGCCGGCTTGATTTCGATTCGGATCTGTCGGAAGCGTGTTTACCACGGAGAGCGTGAGGTCGCCGAGCAATGCATTTCGCGCAACATCGACGCGGCGCGCAAAGTCATCTGCAGCATCCGCGAGGTTCTGTAAGTCGAGCCGATAGCGGAACGCCAACGTGATCGAGTTGCGGAGATCAGTCACTGGAACGGGAAACACAAAGAGCACGGGGTCGATGCGAACAATCGCTTCTTCAGGTAAACCGATGCGTACCTTGAATCGATCGAGTTGCAAGCGATAGCTCTCTTGCAAACTACTCAATCGATCGAGCGCGAACAGCGTGTTCTGAATTGCGAGGTCGGCTTGAAACGGTTCCGTGCGACCCGCGGACACAAGTGCCTTGGTGCGATCTTCAACATCCTGGCTTCGTTCCACTTGGCGTTCAGCGTTCGCGATTTGCTGAAGTTGGAGCACAAGCCCGAGATAGTTCGTTGCGAGTTGGAAGTAGAACTCGCGGCGGAAAGTCTCGAAGTTTCGTGCGGCGTACACGAGGTTTCGGCGCGATTGGATAAGCGGCTCAAGCGCAACATCACCGAAACCACGCTGCAGCGGAAATGTCGCTGCAAGCACGATGTCTGCGGACTGTTGATCATCACCGATCGCATTGTCGAGTTGCTGCGTGGCATCGACCACGAACGCAGCCGAGACATCGCCACCGAAGGGCAACTGCTGCGTGATGGAGGTTTCGTTGAGAAGATTGAGTGTGCTCGCGAATCGCCCATCGTTGCCGTCAGCAATAACCTGCGCGCTACTCACGTTGGTCGGGAGTGGAGTCCAGCGATGCTCTTCGATGAGCAGTCGAATCGCGGTGATGAGATATGACTCTTGCGCGAGCAGATATTCTTCAGAGTGCTCGATCGCGTAACTGATGGATTCGTCGAAGGTCAACAATCGCGCATCAGGCGAACCCGCCATGAGTTGCTCGAACCGTTCAGCGATGCTCTGCGCGTCGTTGGCGGCTTTGTCGACAGCCTTGAACACAAGTTCATCTGCGCGCGGATTGATGGTCGGTGGTTGGTCAGCGTTTTCTGGCCAATCCGGAAAGTACGAACCTGGCGTGTAGCGAGAGCCATCTACAACTGGCGCAACCGCATTTCCTCCGAGTGCCTCGGCACTTGAGCGCAGTTTCTCGTTCGTGGATTCATCGATCTGTCGAAGGCCCATTTCGCAACCAACAAGCGTGAACAATGTGAGCGCGAGTCCGCTTGCGGCGAATCTGGTGGCAGAGGGGATGGAAGAAGAGGGCGCCATAGCGTCGGAGGAGAAGGGGTTCTACCGTAGAACAATCATTTGGTTGGCGTCGTGCGGAGTTCTTTGAGAAGCAAAAAAACCTGTTTACAGCGCCGAGGGGTGCCAAACGGTCTTGATTTCCACGAGTTTCTCGACAATCCACGGCGAATGCAGCACCGCAGGATCAGCGAGATTCGTGTTGCGATCAAGAATCGTCACACGCTTCATGTTCTCCGCAATGCCGAGTTCGAGTGCCCGCGCGTCTGCTTTCGAAAGCCCCGCAGCGATGCAGCCTTGCACATCACGGTGCGAAGCGATCCACGGAATCAGTTCGGCGATTTTTCCAGTGAGCACATTCGCAACACCCGCAGGAACGTCGCTTGTTGCAAGCGCTTCACCGAACGTCGCGGCGATGAGTGGATTTGGTCCACCGCAACACAAGACCACAGCGTTTCCAACCGCAAGTGCAGGAAGCAGGACCGAGAGCAATCCGAGAAGCGGTTGCTCTGCGGGCGCGATGGCAACAACAACGCCGACAGGTTCGGGTGATGAGTACACGAGGTACGGACCAGCAACTGGTTGCTTGCCGCCGAGAATCGCGCCAATCTTGTCTGTCCATCCAGCCCACGCGATGCATCGCTCGATGGAGAGTGCAACCTCTTTGCGCGCCGCGCTCGGAGTAACTTTTCCTGTTGCGCACAGAAGCGCAACGCACTCTTCTTCGCGCGCTTGAATCATCTCGGCGATGCGGTAGAGGACTTGCCCTCGGTTGTACGCGGTTGCGTTCGCCCACTTGGTTTGCGCGCCATGCGCTGCTTCGACTGCATCACGCAAATCTTTGCGACTCGCGTGTGAGACATGTGCGAGCACACGACCCTTTGCATTCTTCACGGCTAGCGATCGGCCAGACTCGCTGCGTGGAAACGCACCATTGATGAAGAGCTTGTAGGTCTTCACGACGCCTTGCACTGTAGAAGTATTGTTGCTCGTCATGAGTGCTCTCGCGATTCCTGTTTAGCGACCATCGACCTTGAGATATGCGCGAAGTCCTTGACGACCACCCTCGCGACCGAATCCACTTTCGCGGTACCCACCAAACGGCGCGCTCGGATCGAAGCGGTTGAATGTGTTGAGCCAAATCACGCCAGCTTTCAATCGCGCCGCCATTTCCAGTGCTTTCGCGCCCTTTTCGGTCCACACGCCTGCGCTCAATCCATAGTTCGTGTTGTTCGCGCGCTGAATCGCTTCTTCAGGCGTGCGGAAACTCATCACGCTCAACACGGGGCCGAAGATTTCTTCGCGCGCGATGGTGTGTGAGGGTTGGACATTCGTGAAAAGGCACGGCCGGCAGAAGTATCCCTTGGTGGGAAGCGCGCCTCCACACTCAAACTGTGTCGCGCCCTCAGCTGCACCGAGTTTGATGAAGTGTTGAATGCGTTCGAGTTGCTCTTTCGAGTTGATCGCGCCGACATCCGTATTCTTGTCCATCGGATCACCAACACGCAACGTTTGCATGCGCGCTTTGAGACGCTCGATGAATGTGTGAAGGATGCGCTCTTCGACAAACAGGCGACTGCCCGCGCAACAGACTTCACCTTGGTTGAACCAGATGCCGGACACCACGCCTTCAATCGCTTGATCGATCGCAGCATCCGCGAAGATGATGTGCGGGCTCTTGCCGCCGAGTTCAAGCGTGAGTTTGCGTCCAGTGCCCGCGAGCGTTGCAGCGATCGCTTTACCGACTTCGGTTGAGCCTGTGAACGCAACCTTGTCGAGACCATCGTGCGCAATGAGTGCTTTGCCTGCTTCAGGTCCACCCGTGATGATGTTTACAACACCAGGCGGTAGCCCGCATTCATCGAAGATTTCAGCGAGGCGCAGCGCGGTGAGCGGAGTGGTTTCCGCAGGTTTCAGTACAACGGTGTTGCCGCACGCAAGTGCTGGCGCGATCTTCCACGCGAGCATGAGCAACGGAAAGTTCCACGGGATCACTTGACCACAGACGCCAACAGGCTCAAGTTTCGCGCCCGGAAACGCGTACGCAAGTTTGTCGCACCAACCCGCGTGATGGAAGAAGTGTTGTGCGACGAGCGGGAGATCGTCATCGCGACTCTCCTTGATGGGCTTGCCACTATCGAGTGTTTCGAGCACCGCGAGTTCGCGTGATCGCTCTTGAATTCGTCGCGCGATGCGAAAGAGAAACTGCGCACGAGCACTCGCGCTCAACTTCATCCAAGGCTTCAGCGCCTTTCGCGCGCTCGCCACAGCAAGGTCGACATCCTTCGCGTTCGCTTCGGCAACCTCGGTAAGCGGCTGCTCTGTCGCTGGATTTGTGGTGACGCGATACTTTCCGGACCTCGGCGCGACAAAGTGTCCGTCGATAAAAAGCCCGTAGCGCGCGGCGATTTCCACAGGCACAGTTTCTGGCGCTGGTGCGTATTCAATGTCGGTCACGAGCGTGATTCTAAGGACTCGGGGCAGCCTTCGCTTCCACTGCTGCTACCTTATGTGTCCTATGGCTTCTACGATTCCTGAGAAGATTCTTGTCGTCGATGTTGGCGGTACGCACGCGAAGTTCCTCATGACAGGGTGGACGGAGAAGCGTGAGGCCGACAGTGGTCCCGCGTACACGCCCACGATGTTGTTGGCGGACATGGAACGGTTGCTCGCAGGAGCGACGTTTGATGCAGTGACCATCGGGCTTCCGATTCCGATGAAGGCGGGAAAGGGTCTCCGTGAACCAGCGAATCTTGGCGCGGGATGGAAAGACTTCGATTTCGTAGCAGCATTCGGAAAGCCCACGAAGGTGCTCAACGATGCTGCGATGCAAGCAGTCGGCGGATACGTAGGTGGCCGCATGCTCTTCCTCGGTCTTGGTACTGGACTTGGTTCATGCTTGATTGAAGAACGGCACGTGCTTCCATTGGAACTCGCGCATCTTCCGTACAAGAAGCGCAAGACCTTCGAGGAATACGTTGGAGTTCGCGCGAAGGAAAAACTAGGCAAGAAGAAGTGGCGCGAGGAAGTTGCGAGTGTGATCTCGATCTTGCAGTGCGCGATTCTGCCTGACAGCATCGTGCTTGGTGGCGGCAACGCGAAGGATCTCAAGGAGCTTCCTGCAGGGTGCTTACTGGGCGACAACGCAAACGCGTTCGCGGGGGGATTCGCAGTGTGGCAAAGTCGGTGGACGGGGATTTAAAGTCGCGAGCGGTCAGTCGCGAGCGCGAAGGACACTCGCTGGTATCTCAGCGGTCATCGCGGTGAGTTGACGCAGCACGTAGGTCATGCGCTTGCGCTTGTGTGGTTCTTCTTCAAGGCAATCAAGCAGCAAGTCTGACAGCGCTTGTGGGATCGTCGGATCGAGTTTGATCGGCGCGCCCGACCCTGCGACCATACTTGGATCCACGCGACTCTTTGTCGACTCCGTAGTCTTCGCAGCCTGCGGTGCGTACATTCGGAAGAGCAGCCAGAACATCGTCGCGCCGAAGTTGAACACGTCAGTCTGTTCGGTCACAGGTCCGCGTTCAGCCTGCTCTGGCGCGAGGAATCCAGGCGAACCCTGCACGCGCTCTTTCACTGTGCCAACTTTGCATGCTTGACCGAGGTCGATCAATTTCACATGTTTGGTTTCGTCGTAAAGGATATTGAGCGGCTTCATGTCCGCATGGACGAAGCCTCGTTCGTGCATGTGTACGAGCGCGCTCGCGACTTGGCGGAAAATGGTGAGACACTCAGTTAACGGCGGTTTGGGGACCGTTGCGAGATCCTCCGCGTCGACATACTCCATCACGAGGCCAAGTTCTTTCGCGTTGCGATTGAGAAGCGTGTCGCGACAGAGTTTGACCATCGAGCGAATCGCGGGATGGGAGAGTTTCGAACCGATTTCCCATTCTTGGCGAACTTGCTCGAGGAACCGATCTTCCTTTTCACCTTCGGAGATGACGTGCTTGAGCGCATAGATCGTGCGCGTCTTTTGATCGCGAACAACCCAGATGCGGCTCGACGCCCCATCGCCAACAAATCGCACGACGCGATAATCCCAAAGCAACTTGCCTCGCAAGTCGAGCTTCTGTGCAGCACACTCGCCCTTTGGGAGAGGTAAAAGGCTCACGAGATAGCTCCGAGGGCGTGTGCCACCGAGAGCATCAGTTCATGAGGGGAAAATTTGAAGCAACAGCCCAACGACATGAGGGGCGATCCAAGCGTCCAAGTTGTTGAAGCCACCCCACGAATCGAGAGCAGCATGAGAAGTGACCTCGGCTTTCGAACCGAGGGGCGAGCCATCATAACGCGTGTTTGCACGCAAGATTGCAGTTGCGTTCATACATCTGCAAAGTCATCGCGCGCGGGGTATTTTCCGGTCTTCAGTTTGACAAGTTGGCGCAGAAAATCATTGAGTAGGGTGGATGCGCCGAATCGAAAGAGTTCTGGCGTCATCCACTCCGAACCGAGCGTCTCGTAAAGCATCACTAACTGCGCAATCGCGGATTTTGATGTGCGAATTCCACCAGCGGGCTTCATGCCGATTCGCACGCCGTGCGTCCGAAAAGCATCGCGGATTGCTTCGAGCATCACCAGCACGACGGGATTTGTCGCGGCGGGTACGACTTTGCCGGTTGAAGTTTTGATGAAAATTTCACCCTTCTCCAACACGCGATCCTTGCTCGCCGCCAGGCATGCTTCGATCGCGAGGTCGCTTGCGAATCGCACGGCATCAAGGGTTTCAAGTTCACCCGTTTCGAGAATGACCTTTAAATGCGCATGTCCACACGCGCGCTTCACGAGATAGATTTCATCTGCGACGCGGCGGAACTCGCCACTCAGAAACGCGCCGCGCGAAATCACCATGTCGATTTCATGTGCGCCCGCTTCTACTGCGCGTCGCACATCATCGATGCGAACTTGGAGTGGGAACTGTCCGCTTGGAAATGCAGTCGCAACCGACGCGACTTTTACAGAACTTCCTCGAAGCGCTTCACATGCGGTTGCCACGAGTGCGGGATACACACAGATTGCCGCAACTGACGGAATCGTCGGCTCAAACCCAGGCAATGGTGAGATCGCCTTGCGACACAGCGCACGAACCTTCTCCGGAGAATCCTTGCCTTCGAGCGTGGTGAGATCGATCATCGATACGCCCAACCGAAGGAGTTCTTCCTTGGTGCTGGCCTTGATCGAGCGTTTCGTAAAACTCGCCGCGCGACGTTCCACCATCACGCTGTCAACAGTTCGCTCGATGGGAAGATCGAAGTGCGGAACCGCAAGCGAGGAATCGACGCGCGTCACAGCGATCAACCTCCACGCGCAGTGCGGAAGAGTGCGGGAAGGTTCTGGCCCCCGCGCAATTGCACGCGTCGATCGTTTGCAGTTTCGATCGAATAGATGAACAACATCTCAGCGTAGTTGTCGACGACGACGACGATTTCATACGGACGCGCTTCGCCACCTTCACTCGTGCCTGCGCCAAGAATCGTGAATCCACCGACTCCGCTCGCGCCTGGCTCAGCAAACGCCGGCCGCGCGCGACCCGCTTCAACAAGCGCAACAGCAATAATCGCGAAGCAAGAAAACCAGAGAAGGGTGGATGCGCGTCGCATGGTTGTTTAGTTCGAGCGAGGTCGAGAAAGATCCGCAGCATCCGTGCCGAGATTGCGATAGCCGAATCCTTCGACAGCGCGCGTCGCATCATTCCATCGGATCGCAACAAGTTCCTGTGTCGTCTCATTCACGATCCACACGAGATCCGTGTCCGACCCCTTCTGATGCACAGCCGTCGCGACATACGTTCCGCGCGGACGAGTCTGTGCAAACGAGTCCGGCGAAAGTTCAACCCACGCGAGGAAACCAAGGGCCGCAGCATTCATCGCAATGAGCGCTGTCATCCCACGAGTTGGTTGTGACATTTTTCGCATAGATCCTCGCAGAACCACAGATCTCAAAGGTCAGTATGCGACCGCTTCGACGGCCACAAACTCAACACCACAATCATCGCAAACAACAAGAACGCAATGCCATAC
This sequence comes from Planctomycetota bacterium, assembly GCA_003671055.1. GTDB lineage: Bacteria > Planctomycetota > Phycisphaerae > Phycisphaerales > SM1A02 > F1-140-MAGs142. The sequence goes on along the minus strand of QWPV01000002.1, from coordinate 14,632 downwards.
CCAAGCACCGGGCTCGTCTTCGGACTATGCCCAGGCTCCGGCGGCTTCGACAATTCTTGTGCAAAGAGCACAGTCGTCGGAGCAAGCACCGCAGTAGCACCGAGCAAAAGAGTGGAACGCTTCATAGTCAGCAGGATACAAGACGGCGAAGATGCTGCGCAGACGCTTCGACGATGCGAAAGCAACTCCCAAAGTCTGTGCGTGTGCGACGGGGACGCGCCCGCAGTCAGCGTGTGCGGGCACGCGGTGGTTTCGTCTTCTTCGGCTTGGCGAACAACGCTGCCGCGAACGGGCTAAGGTCGCTCCACGACACCCTCTCTCCATCGATACCGGCTCTTGGGCTTCGCGTGACTGTCGACAGTCGTTTACTTGTTTTGTGGTTCGGATCAGCGCCAGAGCAGACCACACTCTGTACTTGCACAGACTTTGGAAGCGCCGCTGCGAAACGCTTCACTCCTCGCAACCACTCCTCCTGAAAGGTCACGCCACTCTTCATTTCGATCGCGGTCAATACGCCGCCTCGGTCGACCACAAGATCGACTTCAGCGCCGTTCTGGTCGCGCCAGTGAAAGAGTCTCGATCGTTCTCCGGCATTTGATTGCGCCTTCATCACTTCTGAAACCGCCCAGGACTCGAAGAGAGCGCCGCGTGATGCGTGAGTGTTGAGTTGGTCCGCCGATCGCAAGCCAAGCAAGTAGCACGCCAATCCCGTATCGACGAAGTGAAGTTTCGGTGCCTTCACTAATCGCTTGCGGATATTCCCGTGCCATGCGGGGAGTAATTTGATGATGAAGGTCGCCTCGAGCACTGAGAGCCAAGCTTTCGCAGTGGGCTGTGAAATGCCAGTATCAGCGGCGAGTGACGCAGCATTGATGAGTTGCGATGTGCGGCCCGCGCACAATCCGAGGAAGCGCTGAAATGTGCTGAGATCACCGAGCCGAAGCACGTTACGCACATCGCGCTCGACATACGTTGAAAGGTAGGAATCAATCCAAAGCGACGGGTCGAGCTTTCGTGCGAAGATCGGTGGATACCCGCCGGAGAAGATCGCATCGTTGAGGGTGGTAGCTCGAGCGCCTCGCCGTTTGGGAAATCGCCCGAGCTCATCCTGTGTCATCGGCAAGAGCTCAAGCGTCACAACTCGCCCAGCAAGTGTCTGACTGAGTTTCTCGGAGAGCAAGAGGCTCTCTGATCCTGTGAGGATCCACTGACCAGGCGCCGGGTTCTGGTCGATGAATTCCAACAAGTATGAGAACAGCTCCGGCACACGCTGCACTTCATCGAGAATCGCACCACGCTCGTTTGCGAACGACATCAGAAATCGCCGAGGATCGCGACGCGCTTCTGCGGCGACATCCGGTGACTCAAGCACGGCAACGCGGTGCTTCGGAAATGCCAGTCGCACAAGCGAGGATTTTCCGCTCTGGCGCGGACCAACTACAGCCACAGCAGGAAAGCCCTTCGAACACTCAAGGAGTAGTGGGCGCATGTCGCGAGAAACGAGCGTGGCAGCAGGCATTCGTTTTAAGTCTACCCTCAAATTAGGCTATTTCAAAATGCAACTTTAAAATAGCCTAAAACACGCGATCGAGCGGTACGGGCGTAACGGGCTTCAACGTGACTCTGCCATCGGTTTCGATGGCGGTGGCCATGGCGTGAGTTGGGTCGTGGTCGAGGGCGATGCGCCAGTGATTTTTTGCGGCTTCGTGCAGGATTTTTGCTTTGCTGCGCATCGATTCGTGCGCGAGCATGTCGTAGCCGAGGCTCGCAGCGGGGTGGGCGTGGTGGATGGTTGGGCAGGCGTCGCCGAGGAAGAGGACTGTTTCCTTTGCGCTCTGCACGAGGATGGATTGGTGGCCCCAGGTATGCCCGGGGCTCGGGAGAAGTTTGAACCCTGCGAGTGGTGCGCACTCGCCGTCGTAGAGTTCGAGTTGGCTCTCGATCGGATCGAGGTGCGATCGGAAGTACGTCTTCGTCATCGTGCTCTTGTTGGCGAGTGCGTCGATCCACTCTTGCCGTTGCACATGAATGCGCGCGTTTGTGAACACGCTGGCGAGGTTGTTGCCTTCAAGACGCGTCAGGCCAGCGGCGTGATCGAAGTGCAAGTGTGTGAGGAAGACATGCGCGATATCTTCGGGCGCGACGCCGTGTTCTGCGAGCGCATCGACCGCGGTGCGCGGCGCGAGTTCGTAGATCGCGCGATCTTTCGCGGTCCACTTGTCGCCGTAGCCTGCTTCGATAAGGACGAGCCCGTGCGTCGAATGCACGAGGAGCGAGCGTGTGGCGAGCGCGATGCGGTTCTGCTCATCGGGCTGCGTCCATTGCGACCACATGGTTTTCGGAATGAGCCCGAACATCCCGCCACCATCGAGGCGAAACCCGCCGGTCAAGAGTGGAACGATGCGTGAGATCGCCATTGCGCGCTCAGCCGAGCAAAGTGTCTGGATCTTCGAGTAATCGCACGACCGTGTTCAAGAAGCGCGCGCCTTCTGCACCGTCGACGACACGATGATCACAGGACAGCGACAGCGGAAGAATCACGCCCGCGTAGAACTTACCGTCCTTCGTGAGCACACGTTCTTTCGAGCGACCAGCGGCGAGAATCGCGACTTCTGGATAGTTGATGATCGGCGTGGCGAACATGCCGCCGTAACTTCCGACATTCGAAATCGTGAACGTTCCGCCGAGGGATTCTTCGCGAGAAATCGAGCGATCCTTGCACTTGCTCGCGAGCATCTTCACTGCTGCACCAAGTTGTACTGGCGCCATCTTGTCCGCAGCGCGGATGACAGGAACCATCAAGCCAGCGTCGGTATCGACCGCGCATCCGAGATGCACGCTGCTCTTGAGGATGATCTCGTTCTTCGCATCATCCACGATGGCGTTGAGCGATGGATGCTTCTTGAGCGCGCGGCAGACGGCGGTCATCAAGAAGGGCAGCATCGACAATTTCTCGCCCACCACGCGTGAATACTCGCGTCGCTTCATATCGAGCGCAGTGACGTCCGCTTCATCGACAACAGTGAAATGCACCGCGGTTTGCACGCTGCGTGTGAGTGCTTCTGCAATCTTGCGACGCACGCCACGGAACGCGATGCGCTGTGCAACATCGCTTTGATCGATGTACACGCTGCCTGCGGTGATGCTCTGCGCGCGCGGCGCGAAGGTCGCAGATTCAATCGTGGACGACGCAACAGGCGGAGTCGATCCGGTCTCCGCGAAGGATCCAACATCACTCGCTGTAACGCGTCCACCACGACCAGAAGCGGGCACGCTCTGAATGTCGACGCCAAACTTCTTCGCGAGTCCGCGCACTGCAGGAGTTGCGAGCGCTTTGCCATCGCGCGCAATCGGCGCAACCACATCAATTTTGCGCGTGAACCGATCGCTCACCGTGAGCGTGGCGGTCATCTTGCCCACCACAGTTCCTGCATCCGCTTCTTGAACACCTGCGCCAACTTGGGCGGACATACAACTCGCTGCACCATTTGATGCGCTCGCAGCCTTCACGGGTGCAGCAACTTTCGCTGCGCCATAGCGAAGGAGCACCGCGCCAACTTTGATAACTTCACCCTCAGCCGCGCAGAGCTCGCTAATCGTGCCGCCCCACGGCGATGGCACTTCAACGAGCGCTTTGTCCGTTTGCATTTCTGCAATCGTCTGCTGCTCTTTGACGGTGTCGCCAACAGAGACCATCCACTTGACGAGTTCAGACTCCGCCAGCCCCTCACCGAGGTCGGGAAGCAGGAAGTGACTCTTGTCGGAAGGCTGCTTGACTCCGGCCATCTGATGGATCCTTGTCGTGTGGGCGAATCGGTCTGTTCGGGGCAGTTGCCCAAAGGAAGACTCGAGGAAGTTGATTTTGTACCACACGCGTCGTCTTCGACGCTGCGTGCTTGTGCGCAAAGGGTAGGTCGCTGCTACTTTGGACAGAGAGCATCCCCTATGGAATTCGACGATTCGAACACTCCCTCACTCGATTGGTCACTCCCATATGACGCGCGGCATCCTGCGGTGTGCGGGTCGATGGCGGTGGCGACGAGTCAACCGCTCGCCGCACAGGCTGGCCTTGAGATGCTTCGCCGCGGAGGAACCGCTGCTGATGCAGCCGTCGCGACTGCTGTGGCAATGACGGTGCTCGAGCCCACAACGAATGGAATCGGCAGCGACGCGTTTGCGCTTGGCATCTTTGGGAATGAAGTCTTTGGGCTCAATGCATCTGGCCGTTCGCCCGCGAATCAGCCGCGCAGCGCGTTTGATGATCGCACAGCAATGCCTCGCCGCGGATGGCTCCCCGTCACTGTGCCTGGCTCGGTGAGTGGTTGGGTCGCACTGTGGAAAAAGTACGGCGTGTTGAAGTTCGCGGAGTTGTTTGAGCCAGCGATTGAGTATGCGCGCAATGGATTCTTAGTTGCGCCGCGCACCGCAGATTTGTGGAGCCGTTCGTACACAGCGTTCTCGAAGAACGCCGAATGGAAGCGCGTGTTCGCACCGCTTGGTCGCGCGCCACATGCGGGCGAATACATCACGCTTCCCGATCACGCGAAGACGCTTGAGTTGATCGCTGCAACTGAAGGCGAAGCGTTTTATCGCGGAGCACTTGCGGCGCAGATCGTCGCAGCGGCGGAGAGCGACGGCGCAGCGCTGCGTGCGAGTGATCTCGCATCGCACGAATCAGAATGGGTCACGCCACTCGAAGTGCCGTTTGCATCGGCGCGTATGTTGCAGATTCCGCCGAACGGACAAGGAATTGCTGCGCTTATCGCGCGAGGAATTCTTGAGCACTCTTCTGCGAGTCCACGATTTTCCGATCTCTCGCCCGATTGCGCTGACTCGATTCACCTCGCTGCCGAAGCGATGAAACTCGCGTTTCGCACGGTGCACAGAGAGGTTGGTGATCCTTCGGCGATGCGCGTCACAAGTGCATCACTCCTTGCGCCCGCGTTTCTCACCGCGCTCGCGAAGGAGATTGATCCCACGCGAGCGCAGGACTTCCAGCATGGTCCGCCGAAATCTGGCGGAACGATTCTGCTCTGTACCGCGGATCGACACGGCAACATGGTGTCGCTCATTCAATCGAACTACGAAGGATTCGGTTCGGGCATCGTGATTCCAAACACGGGTATCGCGATGCAGAATCGCGGCGCATGCTTCACACTTGAACGCGGACACGTGAACGAATACGCAGCAAGCAAGCGTCCTTATCACACGATCATTCCAGGCATGCTCATCACGCGCGGCGTTGATGGCGTTGCACATCCGCGCGTTGCGTTCGGCGTGATGGGTGGATACATGCAGCCGCAAGGGCAACTCCAGGTCGCGAGTCGAATGGAAGATCATCAACAGAATCCGCAAGCAGCACTCGACGCGCCGCGCTGGCAGGTGAGTGAAGGGCTCGCACTCGCGCTTGAGCCTGGTTTTCCTGAAGCGACCGTGATCGAGTTACAACGACGCGGACATGCGGTAAAGATTGCGACAGAGAAGTCAGTTTCGTTTGGTCGAGGGCAATGCATTGCGCGGTTGCCCAACGGATTTGTTGCAGGAAGTGATTCGCGTGGCGACGGCCAAGCAGTGGTGCTGTAGCGTGATGGACGCAAGATTGATTCATTTAAGGAACCCTCTCATGAAGACACTCATTCTCCTTAGTTGCACACTCGCCTCTCTCTGCGTGTTCGCGGGTGCGATGCCAGGATCGCAAGACACACCGAAACCAGCTGCACCACCAACTGCGGGCAAGGTCATTGGGTCGAGCAACAACTTCATGTCGGATGGAAAACCATTCATGGTTGGCGCGACCGTGCAATTGTTTGATGGCAAGAGTATGAAGGGATGGAAGGCGTTTGTGCCAGACCTCATCAAGGAGTCGAAGGATCCGATGGCGGTGTGGAGCGTTCGCGAAGGCGTGCTCGTGTGCAGTGGCCGCCCGATTGGTTACATCGAAACGGAAGCGCTCTATACAAACTTCGTCATCGAACTCGACTGGCGATTTGATCCGAGCAAGGGCGAAGGAAATTCAGGCGTGCTCTTACGCGTGACCGGCGAGAACACCGTGTGGCCGCGCTCGTTGGAAGCGCAATTGCATTCGCGCAACGCGGGCGACATTTGGAACATCGGTGATTTCCCCGCGACCCTTGCGAAGGAGCGCACAGACGGTCGACGCACCACAAAGGCGAAGGATTGCAACGAGAAACCGCTTGGCGAGTGGAATCACTATCGCATCGTGTTCAACAAGGGAGCGCTTGAATTGTGGGTGAATGGTGAACTGCAGAACACCGCGACGAATTGCGAAGTTGTCCCTGGCCGACTTGCGCTGCAGAGCGAAGGCGCGCACATCGAGTTCCGCAGCATTGTCCTTACTCCAATCGTCGACTAGGTTTAGTGCGTGTGAGCGCAACCCGCAACTGGAGAGCGTTGGGGTTGTGCGGAATTGCACAGGTTTCAGAACGCCGAAAGAATTCTCCTGCGATACAGGTGTTTCGCGGTGCAAATGCTGTTGCTTTACGCATGAATGCATAGAATGCGCGTGTATCGATCGAACTCGGGTGGCTCGATCAACAGGTAGATGCTTTTAAGAAATGAGGAAATTATGTCAATCGGAACAAAATATTTTGGTGGTCGAGTTTTGAGCGGAATGTGCCTTGCAGCAGCGTTTATTGCTTGCTCTGCGCAAGCACAGGTTTCGTCAGTGCAGGTAGCAGCAAGTTCGACGAGGAAGATCGTCGCTGTGGTCAGCAACACAACAAACGCAGTTGTCGCGACCAAGGTGATCGAAAAGAACACAACTGGCACGTGGGTTGAGAGTGTGGCGAAGTCGACGAGCGCGACGACAACACTGGTTGCCGCCGTGGTCGTTCCTCCTCCGGTACCAATGGTTGGTAACCCAATCATCAACGATTGCAACAACAACGGTATTGATGATGCAACCGAAATCGCGGGTGGCTCATCTGATTGGGATAACGATGGTCGTCTCGACATCTGCGAGACAACCTCCGGCGACTTCAATCTCAACGGTGTGGTTGACAGCCAAGACGTCTCGATCTTGCTCGGATGGTGGGGCGTCTCCAATCCGCTCTACGGCGATCTCAATGGCGACAACTTCGTGGACGCGGTCGATCTCGGCACGCTTCTCGCACGATTCGGACCTGTCTGATTTATCAGCGGATTGAGTGCAGAGATCACGCATCTCCGCGCTCCTGAGATCCACATAAACCCCTGCATGCTCCCAACCAGCATGCAGGGTTTTTTCATTTTGCGTGTGAAGTACAGTTCCGCGCGTGCATATTGAAACTGATCTCGTTCACTTTGGTCGCGACGCCGAGAAACAATTCGGCTTCGTGAATACGCCTGCGTATCGCGGTTCAACCGTGGTGCATCGGACGCTCGCATCGCTTGAAGCAGCCATGCTCGCTCACCCGCATTCGAGTGATTTCATCTACGGACTTCTCGGCACGCCGAACTCGCGCGAACTCGAAGGTCTGCTCGCCCAACTCGATGGCGGTGCAGGCGCGGTTGTCGTGCAGAGTGGACTTGCCGCGGTGCACATCGCCCTCGCAGCGAATCTCTCGCACGGCGATCACGTGCTGATGGTCGACACGACCTACGGGCCAACGCGGCGAATCTGTGATGCTGTACTCACGCGGATGGGCGTCAGCACGACCTACTACAACCCTTCTATCGGCGCCGATATCGCAGCGCACTTCCAGCCCAACACAAAGTTGATCTACATGGAGTCGCCAGGCTCGCTCACCTTCGAAGTGCAAGACGTTCGAGCGATCAGCGAAGTCGCACGGGCGCGTGGCGTGCTGAGCGTTGTCGATTCCACTTGGGCGCCCGCGCTGTACTGCAAACCACTCGCGCTCGGCGTGGATTACGTCGTTCGCGCATTGACGAAGTACGAAGGTGGTTCAAGCGACTTACTCCTCGGTGCTGTCATCGCGCGCACGCCAGAGTTGCTGCGCACAGTGAAGTTGTACGCCGACGATCTCGGAAGCCTCGCGCATCCAGAAGATTGCGTGCTGTGCTTGCGCGGCATGCGATCACTTGCAGTTCGACTCCAACATCACGCGACAAGCACAATGACAGTCGCACGCTGGTTGCAATCGCGTGCAGAAGTCGTTCGCGTCTTCTACCCCGCGCTCGAAACAGATTCGAGCCACGCTCTGTGGAAGCGAGACTTCACAGGCGCGACAGGATTGTTCTCTGTAGAACTCCGACCAACATCGCGCGAAGGAGTCGCTCGGATGCTCGATGGCATGCGCTACTTCCGGATGGGCTACAGCTGGGGTGGTTATGAAAGCCTCATGATCCTCGCGGATCCAAACCGAGTCCGAACCGCATCCGATTGGCGCGCAGATGGCCCACTTCTGCGACTCCACATCGGTCTAGAACACACCGACGATCTCATCGAAGATCTGTCCAACGGCTTTGCACGCCTTGCCTGATCAACCGGTTTCGTCGGTCTTCGCTGCTACACTTGCCGACCCCTGATTTAGGGGTTTCGCAGAGAACAGCCGCATGCCGATTACCACTGTCTTCACCGCAGAGATCAAGAAGATCTCGATCCTTGATGAGCACGCGAACTTCGATGAGAAGTTGGGGGATGGTCTCATTCCGAATGAGGATCTCCTCAAGCTTTATGAGGCGATGGTTGCGTGTCGACACCTTGATGAAGTTGCGTTCCGTTTGCAGCGCTCGGGTCGCATGGGGACGTATCCGCAGAACATGGGGCAAGAGGCCACGAGCCTTGGTGCTGCGTATGTGTTGCGCAAGGATGACTGGATGGTCACCTGCTATCGCGAGAACTGCGGCCTCTTCTGGCGCGGCGTTCCGATGGAAGCGATTCTTCTGCACTGGATGGGCGATGAGCGCGGCAACGCGATGCCCAAGCCACACTGGGTGACGCCGATTTATGTGCCGCTCGGTACGCAGATGCTGCACGCCGCGGGGCTCACGCTTGCTGCGAAGTATCGCGGCATCGATCGCATCGCGTGCACGTTCTTTGGTGACGGCGCAGCGAGCGAAGGGGACTTTCACGAAGCATGTAACTTCGCGTCGAACCTCGAGATCCCCGTGGTGTTCGTGTGCCAGAACAATTTCTGGGCGATCTCAACTCCTTCGAAGATCAACAGCGCCGCGCCAACATTCGCCCAACGCGGCATTTCCTACGGCATGCCGTGCGTGCAAGTGGATGGCAATGACATTTTCGCCACCGTCTACGCAATGAAGCAGGCCATGGAATACACGCGCAAGCATGGCAAGCCGTACTTCATTGAGATGGTGACCTATCGCCTCGCCGATCACACCACTGCGGATGATGCGAAACGCTACCGCGAGGACGCGGAAGTGGAATCATGGCGCCGCAAGGATCCAATCATTCGACTCAACGCGCACTTGAAAAATCTCAGGATCTGGGACGACGACAAGGAAGTTGCGCTGAAGGAAAAAGTCGCGCTCGACATCGCTGCTGCAGTCGCGCGCGCGGAGAACATCACCCCGCCCGAACGCACGGATGCGTTTGACAACATGTACGCGGAAACTCCCGCCGACCTCGCGCTGCAACGCGACACGCGACACACGCATTCACTCGGCCAAGATCCATCCCAACTTCCCATCGAAGCGCAAGAACGCGCAGCGCAAATGGATGCCGCTGCTTTCGCCGCGCACGCTGCTCACTAAATCATCGCCATGGCAAACATCACGCTCGTTCAAGCCATCAACCTCGCGCTGATCCAAGAAATGGAGAGGAACGATTCGATCGTGCTTCTCGGTGAAGACATCGGCGTCAACGGCGGCGTTTTCCGTGTCACCGAAGGATTACAAAAGCGCTTCGGCGGCGCGCGCGTGTTCGATACACCGCTCGCGGAGTCTGGCATCATCGGACTGTCCATCGGCATGGCGATGGGCGGCTTGCATCCAGTTCCCGAGATTCAGTTCGAAGGATTCCTCGGACCAGCCTACGACCAGATTTGCTCGCACGCGGCACGCATGCGAAGTCGAACGCGTGGTGCATTCACGGTGCCGATGACGATTCGCATTCCAGTCGGCGGCGGCATTCACGCGCCTGAACTGCACAGCGATTCACCCGAAGCGATTTACGCGCACACACCTGGGTTGAAAGTTGTGATGCCGAGTTCGCCCTACGACGCGAAGGGCTTGCTGACCTCATGCTTACGCGAGCCAGATCCGGTGCTCTTCTTCGAACCCAAGCGCATCTACCGCGCGATTCGCGAAGAAGTTCCTGAAGATGAATACACGCTGCCGTTGGGCGTTGCGCGCACGGTGTGCGAAGGCTCCGATCTGACGATTGTCAGTTGGGGCGCGAGTGTTGTGCAGTGCATGCAAGCAATTGAGAAGAGCGAGCAATCGATTGAGTTGATCGATCTCCGCACGATCTATCCATTCGACATGGACGCAGTTGCGACAAGCGTGAAGAAGACCGGCCGTTGTGTTGTCGTGCATGAAGCGCCATTGACTTGCGGCTTCGGCAGCGAAATCGCCGCGCGCATCATGGAGCGCTGCTTCCTCGAACTCGAAGCTCCAGTGCAACGCGTCGCAGGCTACGACACCACGATGCCGTACTACAAGATGGAACTTGATTACCTGCCCGATTCATATCGAGTGCAGCGCGCTATCGAAGATTGCCTGGCGTACTAGTTTTGAGCGCTTGTTTGAGCGCTTCTGATGATTTCTGCCCCAAGCGGCAAAATCATCACGCGGTTTCGTACGGCTCGGCGAGTGAATCGCCTTCGCCTGAGTCGTAGTTGAGTGCGCCTGATGAATTCTGATCAACGGGTTCGAGTCAAACGCACGGTCCCCACATATTCAGGATGATCGCGATGTCGCTGGCGTCAACCACGCCATCGCCATTGAGATCAGCGTCGATGTCTGGTCCGCCCCACGCGTTGAGGAGGATCGCGAGATCAGCTGCGGTGACTGCGCCATCGTGATCGAGATCACCTACGCATCGTGGCGTGGCGGTCATCGCAAAGCTTCCCTTCACTGCACCACCTTGTGCACCGAAGGCAGAGCGACTCGCGACGCGGAGGTAGTACCACTTGCCTGGATGGACAGCGAGTTGAACGCCGCCACTCTGACCCGCGACGTTACTGCACGCGAGTGGAACGGGATTTGTGCACGCGGGTTGGCTGGGCGATCCTTCTCCGAAAACCGTGAGACTAATCTCGCCCGAGGAAATGCCCGAGCCGCCGGTTGGAATGTCGATGTCAAACATCACATCGCTTGACGCTTGCGAATAAAATTTGAACCACACCGAAGGCGCGCCGATCGAGAGGCTATCGCACAACGGCGCATTGTCTGGCGGCCGTCCAATCGTACAGAACGGCGTGACACCGACTCCGATGACGACAGCATTCGAGCAACCCTGTGGCGCTTGCATCGTCGGCATGAATTTGATGTCGACGCTGAAGTCGCCTCGCAATTGCGTCTTGCTCGCGACGCGCACGAGTACTTTCTGACCAGCGGTAACCGACGTTGACGCTGCTGCACTGAACGGATTGCCGCACTGCGCATCCGACGCACCGCACGCGAGCAGTGTTGGGTTTGGTCCAGTGCTGTGAATCGACACAACGGTAGGGAAATTTGTTTCTGCGTCACATGTCGTTGCGAGGATGGATCCAGGCGCGGGCGCTGTCCACACGAACCACATGCCGTGCGATGAACTTTGCGCGCACGGCAACGACATCATCGCAGGCGACATGTTGAAGTTCTTCAGCGGCGATGCGTTTTGCCACGGCAGCGCGAGCTCAGGCACACTTCCGAAGGGACGGTTCGGCTGAATGGCGACGGAGTATGACGCAACAATCGCGCCGGCTTCAGTGCCACCGAAGCGAAGGATGTAGCGCTGACCTGCGGTCACTTGCACCGTGAGCATGTTTTCGAGTGTTGAGGTGTTGCATGCAACGCCGAGGAGTTGCCCCGGCGTTCCATTTGCAGTGGCTGTATACGCGGCAACAACATCTGGTACTTCGACGAGGGATTGTGTAGATCCATCGGTCGCGCGCGCGACTTCCATCACTCCGGTTTCAGGCGCGGTAAGTAGTACGAAGATCGAAGGCCCCATCGTGGGGCCACCATTGCCTGGGCATATCGGCGAATCTGGATCGTCGGTTGCGAGCGTGGTGTCGACAAGAATTCGCATGCCCAGCGAGAGGTCGAATTCAAACCCAAGAGGCGTAGAATCGCCGGGCGTGGAGCCGCCATTTGCCAGCACCGTGATTGGTGTTGGATAGAACGTCGCGTTGTTGGACGTGTATTCGTCCCAGTCATAGTTAGAGCCCTGTGTGGTGACGATCACGCCCACGTAGTAGGTGCCAGGCTCGACAGTGCTATTGATGGTTCGCGTGATGTTGCCGCGCCAATCATTATCGAAGGCGAAGATCCCGAAGTCTGTGTAGGAGCCAAGTTTCTTGTCCGACTCAGTGATCGTTGTATTCGTGGAAAGGTAGACGCGAACTCGAACGCCAGCCACACTCGAAGTTGACATGTTTTCAACGAAGACATCATTGAGTGTGATGGTGTCGCCATGATGAAGGCTCGTCGGCGAGACTTTCGAGACCTGCATGGATCCATTCATCCACCATGTTTCGATGCCCATGTCCGTGATCGCCGGTCTGGAAACTTGATCGATGTACGTTGCGCGAATCGCCTTCGCGTCACGGCGATGGATGCCGCGGCCGTCTTCAACGTTGGTTGTGCTACCACCCACCATCACACTTGGACGATCGAAGTTGTAGGTTTCAGTGCCACACTCCCCCGCCTCAAGTCCGAGGGAGTGCCCCATCTCGTGCATGAGTATTGGGTCGTAGAGAAAGGGGCCGCCAAGCCCGAGCGTCTCCGCGAGGCTGTATCTCCAAGAAACCGCAGGGTTGAAGTGGATTTCGTTTTCGAGAATCACTCCACAACCAGCTGGGCTCCAACTCGCATTGACCGCAAGCGTGCTTGCACCCCATGTCGCGGCAGCGCCATACTCGCTGACTAAACTTGCGCTCGAGGTCCAACCAGCAATCTCATTCTCGTTGTTGTTCTGGCCCCACCCGCCATCATCTGCGACATAGCGATGCATATCGATGTAGTTGTTCCAGCGCGCCATCGCCCATTCGTTGTGGTCATAGGAAGTCCAAGAAGTTGGAACTTGCTCGTAGACGAGATGGAGATTGTGGAAGCCGCAATAGCAAAGCGTTAGCCCTTGGCTGTAAGAAGGAATTCCCGAGAGCCCACCGAGTTTCGGCAACTGCTGCGGCGCTTCACCGCGCATCGAGTGCACAAGTGCAAGCACTTCATCCAACCTCATCGCGTGCGCGGTGGTGTTTTCTACCGCCGACATTGCCACGCATCCCTCCGTCATCTCCACGGGTGGTGCTCGCATCTCTTCCGTCGCGTCGAGCACTGCAACACCATTTGAAATCGAGATCGCACGACGTGTGTACTCAAACTTCCCGCTACGAACGCCAACGATTGGGCGGTATCCAAGCATCACTGGATAAAGCGCACCATCACTGCCGCGCACGATGCGCATACAACCATGCACACCACCGAGCGTCGCTGGAATCAACGTTCGTTCCGGATCTTCTGCAAAGACGAGATACGTCGCATTCACATCGAAGCGCGTGGTTTCACTCACGCGAAACTGTTCTCCATTGAGTTCGCCGCCGAGTTGCGTGATGTCGACGAGGCTTCCAACCGACTGCGGCTCTGTCACGCTGTAGAGCACTTCAAACGTCACGCGGGTGAGGAGCGATCCTTGCTTGTTCTTCTCGCATTCCGAGGACAGAACTTTTCCGACGAAGATTGATTGGCAGTTCGTGGAGAGCGAGCGAACAGTGGGATGTTCAGTTTCAGCGCGAACAGTTGTCGAAGTCACGCCAACGCCGAGGGCAAGAACAATAACTACCGACAAAGTACGGAAATGCATACGGAAGTGGACGTGCATCACAACTCTCCAAAAAAGGAATGTGCCGAGATCGGGGGACGGGTTCACTATGCCCCCAAGGTATTGCAGACGCAAGCAGTCGCGACTGGTAACCACAAAAAGTGGGCTATTTTCGTGCGAGTTTCGCGCAGGCTTTGTGGCGCGGGCAGCTGAGCAGATGCTCGTTGTACATCCCAGTCGCCTGCATAAACGCGTAGACGATGACTGGACCACAAAACGTAAACCCACGCTTCTTCAAACACTTAGCAAGCGCAATGCTGCCTTGACTGAGCGTGCAGATGTCTTCAGTGCGCGCCAGTTTCATGTCGATCGTGCGATGGTCCACCGCGCTCCACAAGAAATCGCGGAACGCACCTTCGCCCTGTTCCATCACGGTGAGCCACGCGCGCGCATTCTTGATCGCACCTTCGATCTTGAGCCGTGAGCGAATGATGCCCGCGTTCTCGAGAAGTTTCGCAACATCTTTCTCCGTGAAGCGCACGATCTTTTCTGGTTCAAATCCTTTGAACGCTTTGCGAAACGCATCGCGCTTCTTCAATACGGTGATCCACGAAAGCCCCGCTTGAAATCCATCGAGCACAAGTTTCTCAAAGAGCGCGCGATCATCAAGTTCAGGCACGCCCCACTCCGTGTCGTGATACGCGACATAGATGGGATCACTGCCGCACCACGCGCATCGCTCAG